>JAOUMR010000056.1 GCA_029881435.1 Nitrospira sp. | reverse complement strand
CATCACCTAATGTCAAAATGTCCTTTTGGCTCTAAGTGGCTCTCCTCACCACCAAAACCCCATCCCTGATCGTGACCAGCACGGCGCTCACTCGAGGGTCGGTTGACACCGCCCGATTGAGCTCCTGAATCGCGGCCGTCGACTCCTCAGGTGGCGGTTGCTTCAGCACCTCGCCGCTCCACAGCACATTGTCGATCAAGATCACACCGTTCGGCGCAAGCAGATCTAACGAACGCCGGTAGTAATTGAGATAATTGGTCTTGTCGGCGTCGATGAAGATGAGATCGAATGGACCAGCCAATGTCCTCATCGTGTCGAGCGCTGGGCCCATGCGAATGCTGATCTTGCTGCCAACTGGGGTCTGCGTGAAATAGCGTCGGGCCACCGCCGCTGATTGCTCATTGATCTCGCAGGTGATCACGGTTCCATCCGACGGCAAGGCCTCGGCAAAGCAGAGCGCGCTGTAGCCGGTGAACATGCCGATTTCGAGCACGCGTTTCGCGCCGACCAATTGCGTCATCATTTTTAGAAACGCCCCTTCCAGCGGACCAACCAGCATTTGAGAATATTCCATCGTTCGTTGAGCCTCTTCCCGGAGCGCTCGGCAAACAACGGACTCCGCCATGGAATGGGCTTCGGCATAGGCTTCGATCTCACCCGGAACCAGTCGCTCCATGTGAACTCCTTTCGGTAGTTTGAAAACACTGTTCGTTCTTGCGTACACTGCGCGAGTTGCGACACCGATCCTAACATAGCGAGAAGGAGACCGACTTGAAGACACTCAGCACGTTGGAACCCCTTACGACCAGACTGCTGGAAATTCAGCGCATCAATAGTGCCGCCTCGCTCCTCTCGTGGGATCAGGAAACCTACATGCCGACCGGTGGAGGCGAAGCACGAGCCGAGCAGATTGCGGTGCTCCAAGGCATCGCCCATCAGAAACTGGTCTCGCCAGACGTGCAGTCCCTCCTATCTCAATGGGTGGATCCTGCCACCGGCCTGGCAGCCGACACGACCGGTGACACGTGGGATGAGCCCTCGCGATCACTCCTGCGCGAGATCTGGCGGGATTTCAGCCGGGCGAAGAAACTGCCGTCGGAGTTCGTCGTGAAACTTAGCCGTGAATGTTCGCTTGCCCAGCAGGTGTGGGCCGAAGCACGCGAGCACAATACATTCTCCATGTTCCTCCCGAACCTCCGAATCGTGCTCGATCTCAAACGTGAAGAAGCACAATACCTCGGCTATCACGACTCCCCTTATAACGCCCTCTTGGATGTCTATGAGCCGGGCGCGACGATCGCTGGGCTCCAGCCGGTGTTTGCGACGCTCAAGGCCCGTCTGGTGCCCTTACTCAGACGAATCACAGAAAGCCGCGTGCAGATCGACGACAGTATCTTGCACCACTCGTATGACCACGCTCGGCAATTGGAGTTCGGCCGCCTCGTGTTGACGGCCATGGGGTATGACTTCGGGCGCGGTCGTCTGGATCTATCGGCTCATCCGTTTACCACCTCGTTTCACCCAACAGATGTGCGCGTGACAACTCGTGTCCATGAGCATGAGTTACAATCCTGTCTCTTCAGTTGTATTCATGAAGGCGGACACGGGCTCTACGACCAGGGACTGGATCAACGATATTTCGGCACACCGTTGGGCGATTCAGTCTCTCTTGGTATCCATGAGAGCCAATCCCGTCTGTGGGAAAACTGCGTGGGACGTTCCCGCCCCTTTTGGCGTTTCTTTTACCCCATGCTGCGGCAAACCTTTCACGACCAACTCCATGGCGTGGAGATCGAACAGTTCTACGCCACCATCAATCGTGTGATCCCGTCGCTCATCCGGGTGGAAGCCGACGAGCTGACCTACAATCTTCATATCATGCTGCGGTTTGAAATCGAGCAGGACCTGATCGAAGGCAAGACGCAGCCCGACGATCTACCCGTGATCTGGAATCGGAAGATGGAGGACTATCTCGGCATCGTTCCCCCAACGGACACGGAGGGCGTCTTGCAGGATGTACATTGGTCGTGTGGATCCTTCGGATATTTCCCCACCTATACGCTGGGAAATTTGTACTCAGTCCAATTTTTTGAGCAGGCCACGTTGGAGATGCCACACTTGGAGGATGAGATCGCGGCGGGTCAACTGATGGGCTTACGCCGATGGCTTGAGCAAAAAATCCACCGCTGGGGCCGCATGTTTACACCGGCCCATCTCGCAGAACGCGTGACGGGCTCCGGCCTCAGTCCGGAACCCTTTCTGAAGTATGTGGAACGGAAATACGGCGAGCTCTACCAGCTCTGAGCTTCAACCGCGGGCCGACTATCATAGCCCAGCGCCGCATTAAGTTTTGGGAGTGTGGCTGGGGCCACGGTAAACTCAGCCTGCACGTCGATCCGGTGGGGCACCAGCAACGTGGTGTGAAAGACGATATCCCGGATCGGAATCTTCAGATCAGGATCTTGCGGGGTACTGAGTTGAACCGCTTCCACAGATGCCGTAATGGCACCCGTGTCCTGCGGACCGTAGACGGTGACGACGGCATCGAGAATGTCTTTGATTTTCTCGTTGGTCTCTACCCCTTGGATGGCATTGAGTAGCAGCGGGATCGCCTCCTCTCTCGCCTGATCCGAGACCGTGAAGTTTTCGATCCGCCCTTTTCGGCGCAGGGATGTCAGGTCATTGTCGAGATCTTTGCTGAAGGCCCCATAGGCGAACCGGAAAAATTCAAAATGAAATGCTTTGAGCCCTTTGGCAAAGGTTTGGAGCTCGCACAAAAAGCAGAGCTGCTGCAACTTCACATCGCTCAGTTGCCCATGGGGCTCCGCCAGCTGCAGCACGTACAGGAGGAGGGCTCGGTCAACAGCAATTTGGCTGGGTAGTCGCAATGGCTCCTCACGAAATAACGGTGAAGATTTTACTATAGACAACAGCGACCGCAGCCGTCAAAGTCCGAGAATCTCGAACGTTCATAAAAACACGCTTGACCGGCTCTTCGGTTTCGTCTTTAATCCCGGCCACGGAGGCTTCAGCCTACTCGCCATGTCGAAACATGCCAAAGAAATGGAAATTCTCAAGGAGCATCTTGGAAAGCACCAGCTGAAGTTTACTCGCCAACGCGAATTGATCCTCGACGCATTTCTGAAACAAGAACATATCACGGCTGAAGAGATGTACCACCAGCTGGCGCGGAAGGATCCCCATTTGGGGCTGGCAACCATTTACCGCACACTCAACCTCTTTTGTGAAGCAGGTCTCGCCCAGGCCCGGCACTTCGGGACTCAGACGCAGTACGACAATGTTTCGCATAAGGGCCACCACGATCATCTCATCTGCACCGGGTGTGGGAAAATCGTCGAATTCGAAAACTGCGATATCGAGCGCCTTCAAGAGGAGGTCGCCTCACGGAACGGCTTCACGATCCAAACCCACCGTCTCGAACTCTACGGGCTCTGCTCTCGCTGCCGCCATTGACCCCTGCGAGTCTTTCTGGTATTCTTTTTGAGACGGGTTATCAATTTCAACAGTCCTCCATTTTACGATACAGGATTTTCATGCACACACTACGCCCGCTTCACACGATTGGTGTCCTCACACGATTCGCCTCCGCCATCTGTCTGGTTTCGATCTTGTGGCTCGCACCTTCCCCTGACGTCTCTGCCGCCGATAAGTTGACCGTCTATTCTGGACGAGCTGAACGACTGATTAAACCAGTCCTGGACGCGTTCACCGCGAAGACCGGCATTCAAATTGAGTTGCTTTCCTCCGGCACGACCGAGCTCGTGAATCGGATGAAGGCAGAAGGTGACCGCAGTCCGGCCGATGTGTTTATCACCAATGATGCCGGCAGTCTGGAAATCGCCCGCACCGCAGGGCTCCTTCGTCCCGTGAGCATGCGAGAAATTGAACGGGCTATTCCATCGCAATTTCGCGCGACGGATAACAGTTGGATCGGCCTATCCGGAAGATTCTGGATCATCGTGTACAACACAACCCTGGTGAAGCCCGAACAGATCAGGTCGTTGTTAGACCTGGCTGATCCAGCCTGGAAGGGCAAAGTCGCGATTCCGAACGCCGGCAGCGAATACTTACAAGCAGGCGTGTCGGTGATTCGCGCGAGCCTGGGCGACGAGTCCACCAAGACATTCCTCGAAGGACTCCGAGATAACGCCGGCACTCAGGTATACCAAAAGAGCTCGCAAATCGTCGATGCGGTCGCCAAAGGCCAGGTTTCTCTCGGCATCGTGAATCATTATTATGTCTATCGCCATCTCGCCACCCAACCCACGGCGCCGCTGGGGGTCTTGATGCCCGATCAACAGGCAGGTGGAATGGGGGCCATCATGAACGTGGCCGGCATCGGTATCCTGAAGCACACGCCCCGCATCGAGAACGCTAAACTGCTCGTGGAATTCCTCGTCGCCCAAGCCGGCCAGAAGATGTTTGCCGACCTTGATAAGGAATACCCGCTCCATCCTGACGTGAAGGCTGACCCTGTTCTCCCCGAACGGAAAAGTTTCCGAGCAGCGTTGGTCCCGTTGACCAAGCTCGCCGAACTCCGAGAGCCCACGATGCTGCTCATCGAACAAGTCGGGATGCGATAACGCTGCGAGCAGACTCGTGATTGCCATACACCGATTATCTGTTTCAACTCTGCAATTGGCGGTCCTCGCCACTGCCGCGCTGATCCTGTTGCCGTTGGGCTACGTCACCACGCTGGCCTTATCGGCTGATCCAGCGGTCTGGCAACGTCTCTGGGCGACTCGTGTCCCTGAACTCCTGCTCAACACGGTGTCATTGGCCGGTGCCGTAGCGCTCCTCACACTCAGCCTCGGCGTCTCCACGGCTTGGATGGTCACACGGTTCGAATTCCCCGGCCGCCGCTTTTGGGAAATTGCCCTTGTGCTTCCCTTGGCTATGCCGACATACGTCCTGGCCTATGTGTACAACTATCTGCTGGGATTCGGCGGCCCCATGGAACAGCTGTGGCAACTCGTAGCAGGACCACAGGCGCGAATTTTTTCTCCTCAAAGCTTTTGGGGAGTTACGCTCGTCATGGCCCTCGATACGTTTCCATTCGTGTACCTTCTCACACGCAGTGCGCTCTTGAGCTTCAACGTGTCATTCGAGGAAGTGGCCCGCACCTGTGGCGCATCACCACTGCGCACGATGTTCCGCGTGACCTTGCCGTTGTTGCGTCCCTCCATCGTTGCCGGCGTCGCACTCGTCGTCCTGTATGTCGTCTCGGATTTCGGTGCCGTTTCTCTCCTTCGCTATCAAACACTGACCTACGCCGTGTTTCAGCAGATGACCGGCCGATCCGACAACCAAGCCGCGAGCATCCTGAGCATCTTGTTAGTCGTCCTCGCGCTCCTGTTCTTATTGGCTGAACGTTGGTTTCGCCGTAAGAGCCGGTTTTACCAGACGACGGGGCGCTATCGTGCGCCGCAACGCATTCAGCGCGGATGGCTCCATACCGGGCTCCTGACGGCCTGCCTGGCCTCGGTCGTCGGCTTGGCGTTTGGAATCCCTACCTCTCTATTGGTGATGTGGAGCTTCTCCCAAGAAGCCCTGGCGATTCTGGATGCCCGTTTCTTTGGGTTTGTATGGAACAGCGCCCTCCTATCCAGCCTGGCAGCAACAGCGGCTGTGCTGGTTGGACTGCCTCTCGCCTACCTCGCGAGCCGAAAACCCACGTGGCTCAACCTCGGCTGCCTGCAGGCAGCCTACGCCGGCTATGTTCTGCCGGGCCCGGTCGCGGCGCTGGCCGTACTTGTTCTCTTTTTGAACATTATGCCGTTCTTCTATGGAACCGTGCTCGTATTAATTGTCGCCTATGTCCTACACTTCCTCCCCGCCGGCCTCCAGTCACTCGAACCCTCAATTCAGCAAATCACACCCAATGTTGAGGAAGTGGCCCGTACCTTGGGACTAGGAGTTCGAGAAACCTGGAGGCGAGTCACGTTGCCGTTGATCCGAAATGGGGTCATCGTGGCCTGGGTCCTTATTTTTCTGCAAACTATGAAGGAGCTTCCCGCGACATTACTGTTGAGACCCGTTGGGTTCGACACTTTGGCGATCCGTGTCTGGCTGGAAGCCAGTGAGGAATATTATCAGCTGGCGGCTCCGTCAGCCTTATTGATCGTGCTGGTCGGCTTGCCGGCCCTGTTCCTGTTGCTCTCTCGTGATTGGAGGGCAGCATAGTCCCATGATGCATGCACCATCACACACAACCCATACAGATACCGGCCCATCTGACAGTCAAGTCGATCTGTACGGACCAACCGCGTCTATCTTAGAGCTCCGTTCCGTATCTTGCGCCTATGAACCAACCCGGCCTGCCATCCAGAACATTTCCTTTTCCATACGAGAAGGGGAGATCCTTTGTCTCCTCGGACCATCCGGTTGCGGCAAGACCACTATCTTGAGAGCGATTGCAGGCTTTGAGCCTGTGCGCTCCGGACAGATTTTTCTCTCCGACCGATTAGTTTCTTCAGCCTCCAGGACCGTGCCAACCGAAGAACGCCGTGTCGGGATGGTCTTCCAAGAGTATGCGCTGTTTCCACATCTGCGTGTCGCCGACAATATTGCCTTCGGACTCCACCAACTCTCGCGAGCGGAACGGACATCACGGGTCCAAGACATGCTCCAGCTGACCGGCCTGGAAGGTCTGGAACGCCGGTACCCACATGAACTATCCGGCGGACAACAGCAACGCGTGGCGCTCTCACGAGCGTTGGTGCAGAATCCCGTCCTGCTCCTCTTAGACGAGCCGTTCAGCAATCTAGACCCCGACATGGCGAGCCGTATGCGGCAGGACCTCCATGCCCTCCTCCGTCGGACCAAGACCACCACCATCTTGGTCACCCACGATCACGACGAAGCGTTCGCCATGGCCGATCGCATTGCCGTCTTGAATCGCGGTGAAATCGAACAGTTGGACTCTCCGGAGCTGATCTACCATCTCCCGGCAACGCGGTTCGTGGCTGACTTTGTGGGCCAGGCCGACTTTATCACCGGACAGATTCAGCAGGGTGTCGTGCAAACCGAACTGGGAGCGTTTCCCAATACCATCGATGGTGTCGAGGAGGCCCATGTCGTGGTCATGATCCGCCCAGACGATATTCACCTCATCCCCAATAAATCCGCCGAACCCCGAATCGTGGCCAGGCAGTTCCGAGGCTCAGAAAATTTGTATACCGTTCAACTTCCGTCCGGCCAGGTAGTGCATAGCAGCGAGAGTTCAACCAGCGTCTACCACGAAGGCACGGCCGTCGAACTTCGTGTGTCCGCCACCCATACCGTGCTCTTTTCCGCCGAACAGCCGCCTCGTCCATAGCCACACAGGAACCGACTCATGGCCGCGCCGATTGACAGCTTCTCCCCAGATCTGGCATGGATGGACCGGTACGCTGGCTTCCTGCCCACCAGACTACGCCCACGTCTATCAGGTAAGGAGTTGCAATGGATGCGTTGAAGCACGCGATCGATTACGGGGTGATCGGCCTCCTGCTGGCCTTAAGCCTGTGGTCTGTTGCGATTGCCGTCGAGCGATGGCTGTTCTACCGACGAATCAATCTCTCTCAGTTCACCAATGCACAGTTACTGGAAATCACCCTCACAAAGCGGCTTGTGATTATCGGCACCGTTGCCGCCAATGCCCCGTATATCGGCCTCCTCGGAACCGTCCTTGGTATCATGTTAACCTTCCATACCATGGGAACCTCAGGTACGATGGCGGTCAACACGATTATGATCGGTTTGAGTCTGGCCTTGAAGGCGACTGCCGCCGGCCTCTTAGTCGCAATTCCCTGTGTCGTGATGAACAACGTCCTTCGTCGTCGCGTCACCGAGCTCTTGACCGAGTACAAGGCACAACATGGACCGCAACATTGATCAGATCAACGTCATCCCGCTTGTGGATGTCATGTTGGTCCTGCTCGTCATCGTCCTGACCACCGCCACGTTCATCAGCACCGGACAGATCCCCGTCAACTTAGCCAAGGCGAAGGAAGTGGGAGATCGGAAGGATGTTCCGGTCGTAATCTCACTGACCGCTGATGGAAGTCTGTTTGTCAATGATGCGCCGGTACCGGATGGAGGCCTCCCTACGGCTCTCAGTGCTCAACCTCGCGAGTCGGCAGTAGTCGTCCGAGCCGACAAAGTCACCTTGCTTGAGAAATTTGTGACCCTGGTCGATGAAATTCGTGGCCTTGGGTTTCAGCACGTCAGCCTGGAGGTCATTCGACTGTGATGGGTCATTCCGTACCGCTTTCTAATAGTCCAACAGGGCCCGTGGCAACGAGTTGGGTTATCTCCTGCCTGCTGCATGCAGGGTTGGCCTTTGCCGCAGTCTTGTTCGTACAGCGCATACAGCTCGCTGCGCAGACTGAACCATTTCAGTGGGACGTCGCAGTGGTCGCAACGCTCACGCCGTCGGTGAACGCCACGCCTTCTGCTCCACCTACTCCTGCGCTTCGGCACGCTCCTCCACCAACGAAGGCTGTTCGCCCGACCATCGCGCCGGTTGAACCAGCACCGATGAAACCGGCCACTTCACCTGTACCAGCAGCAACTGCCGAATCCGATCCGGAATTTTATCAGAGTCAACTCCTCCATACCGAGCTCAGGCCATCGAGCGCGGCACCTTCGTTATCGACCGAACCGCTGCCTGAGATCGTTCCTCAACATCCCTCGGCTACCTTGTCCGAGCAGATCATGCCTCCCCAGGATCGTTCGACAGCATTGGTTGATTCACCGACGACTACGGATTCCCCGCTTACTTCCTTTGCATCCACAGACCACCTTAAGTCGGCTAAAGCCGATTACGGATGGCTCGCTGTCCTGATGGCACAGTGGATTGAGGACCTAAACAAACGGTATCCGGCTATGCTCCGAACCGAGGGAGTACAGGGGAAAGTGACGCTGACCGCGATGCTTCACGAAAATGGGCACTTGAGCGATGTGCGAGTCGTAAAGAGTTCGGGCCACGCCGCGCTCGATCAAGTTGCGGTGGACGATGTGACGAACGGTCCTCCCATCACTCTTTCCCAATCCTTGGACCGCGCCCAGATGCCGGTGCGGTTTTCGATCAGTTATGACTTGAAGACGGCTCGATAAGTCCTACAACCACCTTATGGCACATGCAGTCGATCACGGAGTCCTGATGAGACAGTCATCTTTCCATCATCATCGATGATGATGGCTTCAACATCAGGCAAGCGCTCTACCAACGCCATTCCCTCCTCAGGCCCCAACACAAAAATACCTGTATCCAATCCGTCGGCCACCGTCCCTTCTTTCGCCACGATCGTCACACTCTGACACGTGCGCGCCGGCTGCAAGGTCTGCGGGTCCAAAATATGGTGATAGCGGACTCCATCCCGTTCGAAGAATCGTTCATAGTCTCCAGCCGTAGAGATCGCTTCATCCTTCAACTCAACTACCGCCAGCAACGAACCCTCCTGACGCGGATGCCGGATCCCGACAGGAAATCCTTTTCGATCCGGAAGGACACCGAATGTCTTGATATCGCCTGATAAGGCGACAACTCCTCCCGTGGCACCAGCCCGTTTCATCTCCTCGACGGTCCGATCAGCCGCATATCCCTTTCCAATTCCACCAACATCAAGACGCATGCCTTCATGCGGTAGGAAGATAGTGCTCGCTTCTGTATCGATCCGAATGTTCGTCCAGTCAACGAGGGGTCGTAGCTGCTGCAATTCTTTGTCATCGGGAATGTGCGCCTGTTCCGTTACGCTCCAGGCGTCAATCGCAGGACCAAGTGCGATATTGAACCCGCCATGAGTCAGTTTGGCCATTTCCAAAGATCGGGCCACGAGATCCAACGTTTCTTGGCTCACCTTCACAGGGGAACGCCCGGCTTCGGCATTGACACGAGAAAGCTCACTGTCAGAACGCCACGTACTCAGGAGCTGTTCAAGCCGTTTGACCTCATCGAATCCGGCTCGCATAGCTCGATGCCCAACGCTACTGTCTGAGGACACAACCGTGATTGTGACCAAAGTGCCCATGTGCATCTGAGCACGTTTTGAGACAATGACCTGCGGCACAGGGTGCGTGCCTACGCAACCTGCCACGACGACCATACCAAAACAGAGCACCAAGATGATGAGGGAGGAACAAGATCTCGGTACGTCCATTGCCATAACGCTTTCACCACCAATGCCGGCCCAAATACCTAGGGTAGCGCGGGTGCGGCATCACTTCATAGAGTCACCCCTCGGTCCGCACTGAGTACGGAAGCCTTCCTATGATCCGGCGCTTGCTGCGGCACGGATACCGTTTATCGAGAACAGCGCGGACGTACCCTCTTCCTTCTTCGTCAGTGCTCAATGAAAGAACCAGTCTCCGCCCGTAGCGCGGTGACTCAACTCCGAATTGCCATGTCCCCACATAGGTGATGGAGCTTGGGACCACTGAACATATCATGCCCAGATTGGCCCTCGATAGGAACGGCCCTTCGCTGACCTGCACCCGATTCAACCGATAGGTGCCCGGAGGTAAATCCACGGTACCATACGGATCAGGGGCCTCACCTCCACCTGGAATCGATTCTGAGCTGCCTGGGCTTCCAATTCAAAAAACCGCACCTGCGGTGGAAAGCGTCGTGAAGACTCGCCCCACAACAAGGTCACCTGTCACCTCAATCGGATCGACCTATAACGGGAATTTGATCGCACAACCCCACACACCAAAAATCATTATCCCCAGGAGGCCGTAAAAAATACGGAGTGGCACTATATCGATAACAAATTGGCCTTGACAGTCATTCGCACATTGAGATATTAATAATCGTTCTCAATTTCATTACTAACGAACAGCACGTATCATGGCCATTGCAAAAGCTCCCGCTCTTCAACACTGCCAGAGCCTTGAGACACGCTGCGAGTGCGGCCAGCTGATTGCCAAGGTGTGTGGAGAGGGGCTGGAACTAAAGTGTAAACGGTGCAAACGCATTGTCGTCATCCCCTTCTCCTCAATCGAGGGTTGGGGAACCGGCACCACATGATGAATTGTGCGAAAGGAGGAACTGAGGTTACATCGTTTTCATTTTATAGAAGTTTACTTTTTCTTTTGTCCGACGACCAGAGACCGCCGAGTCCCGAGTCAGACTACAAACCTTACTCATGAGGGAGGATACCGATGAAGATGCGGTCAATCCTCGGGGCTCTACTGATCTTCAGCTTACCGATAGTACCGGCTTTTGCTGAAAACTTGACCCCGGAGGAAATTAGGAAATTGGTTGATGAGGCAGTAGAAAAGCGGCTCCAGGAACATGAACGAATGGAAGGGCCGATGGAACGCCGAGAAGGGACAGCCCCAACAGACGAACCCGGGATCGGTTCTCTTCCGAAAGTCGGCAAAGAACGTCGTGCAGACCGACAGGCTCCCTTGTCCTTCGGGACAAGCGGATCAGGCCGGCTCATATACGCCAAACCGTTCGTGTCGTTCCCCAAAGCGATCGTCGGTGGGTATTTCGACCTTCAATACCGCATTCACCGCAAGCCCGTGATTGAAACGGGCTATGGAGACATACGAAATAATCAAGGCACCACCAATGGATTCGACCAGCAGCGATTCGTCCCATTTATCTATGCAGATATCACTGAGCATGTGAAGTTTGCGTCAGAGATTGAAATCGAACATGGAATCAGAGGTATCAGTGACAACGAGATCAGCTTGGAATTCGCCCATATCGACTACCTGATTAATGAGAAAATCAACCTGCGAGGAGGTATTGTCCTCATCCCCCTGGGCAAATTTAACCTATTGCACGATTCTCCCCTCAACGACTTAACGGATCGGCCGCTTGTCAGCCGGTTGATCATTCCGTCGACCATGGCAGAAACAGGCGCAGGTTTGTACGGAACCTTCTATCCTGGTCGTACAGGGAAACTAGATTATGAAGTCTACGTGACAACTGGTCCTTGCGGTTATCTCAATGACGGTACCCCTCGGATAAACGAGGAAAAGGGGACAGCGAATACTCGCCAAAGGAAATGCTTCTCTGATGACGGGTTCGACATCAATAACGGGAAGGCCGTCTCAGGCCGTCTGGCCTTCAGCCCGATGCTGGGCGTGGAAGTCGCTGGATCCGGATATTTTGGAAACCAGTCACCCTCCAGCTACAACCCTCTTAGTATCTTTGCCGTAGACTGGACTCTTCAAAAAGGGCCATTCGAGCTCATCGGCGAAGCCGCCTGGGCCCATGCGCGAAACAACTCTCGAGCTATTCCCGGAAGCACATTCGGTACATTTACGCCCGGCTCACTCCTGACCGGTGTTGGCACGATAAATCCCCTCGGCCTGCCTCCCGAAAGGATGCAGGGCTTTTACATTCAGGGCAACTATCACTTCATGCCTTCATTCCTGACGAAACTCTCCCCCAAACGTTTCGGTGAGGGTTCGACATTCACGGCGGTCGTTCGATATGACCGAGTCAACTTGAACCTAGGCAACAAGGGTGAAAATGGTGGGGAGCTCGAGCAAATTTCGTTCGGCTTGAACTATCGTCCAGTCGAGGATGCCGTGTTCAAGATGAGCTATCAGTACCTGCCGAAATCCTTTAACCCAAATGATGGACAGCGCATTCACGATAGTGCCTTTGTCGTTTCAGTCGCATCGTATTTTTAGGAACCTAGGGAGGTCGGTCCTACCGACCTCCCTAAACACTGTAATAGGAACTGACCCATGCGCGTAACTCTTTTTCTTCCATTTCTTGTATTGACAGCGTGCGTCTCATTGAGCGGTGGTCAAGATTACGCCGTTGTCTGCCCCTACGACACGGTGTGGGAAGCGGCATCGGAAACCATGCAAGGCTACTCGGTCACCTCGGAGAACAAGAACAATGGTACCATTGAAACTGCCTGGGTCGAAATGGAGGGGACAAGACGGCCTTACGGCCTCTTCGCACGCGAGGGCTTCGGCAACCGTGAACGAGCTCGCCTAACAGTTGCTGTTAAGAAAGATAATGACGTGTCCTCAGTGAATATCCTCGAGACGAGACAACGCTGGCATGCCAAGGGCGGGGCAACCCAACAAGCAACCAGATGGTGGCCGGTTGATCCATCGGAGGAAGTAATGGAAGAGATCACTGCGAAACTCACTGATCGCCTCAAAGAAAAAGGGTGTGGGGGGACCTGATGACTACCGGCCTCTTCCTCTTAGTCATCACCCTTGCCCTGCTGCCAAGTCCCTCGATCGGTGCTGAACGGATTTGGGACAATGACCTCAAGCGCTTTCTTACCGATCAGGAGCTGATGATGGCGGAGATCTATCTCCAGGAAGAAGAGGGCGTCAAGATCATGTTCCCGCAGTCTGAGCGAGTTCGCAAAGAGCTTATCAAGCTTAATCCGGAGAAGAAATCCCTCATTCAAGAACGTATCGGCTGGAAATTTCCTGAAGAATCATTTGAAGTCTACATCGGAGAATCAGGAACTCAGATTGACGGCTATGCGGTCGTACAAAACACAATCGGCAAACATAAACCCATGACCTACATGGTCGGTGTCGATAACAAAGGCTTCGTCTCGGATGTCGAACTTCTCGTGTTCCGGGAGGCCCGCGGAAGCGAGGTTCGGCAAAAGCGGTTCAACGCACAATATGAAGGCAAGTCTGTTCTCGACCCTGTTCGGATCAACAAAGACATCATCAACATCAGCGGAGCGACGATGTCCGTCCGTTCCATGAGTGCCGGCATCAAACGCGTGCTGGTGTTGATTGATGAGTTCTACCTGAAGCCCGCCGGAATCGGCAGCGAGACGTTGGCCGCGAAAAAGGACAAGGGGTTTTTTACGTCAATATTTGGCAACTAACAGAAGCGGACCCAGCGTCCCAAGCATGCGTAACTTTAACCAGAAATTCAAGCTTCGTGACTCGGATCGTCATATCCGGTTGCTCTACACGTTGTTCTTACTCTTGATGTTCATCGGGTTTTGCTTTTCATTTTTTTGGGCACACAGCATGACGGAACTGTCACCTCAAGGCATCGCCGACCACTATCGAGGGTCTGATATCACCTTTGGAGAACCGATGTCGTTTCGGGAATTGGCGGAGATCACTCACTTCCATCTCTTTACGATGCCGGTTGTCTTCATGATTCTGATTCATGTCATGTATCTGACCAGTGCCAGCCACACCCTGAAAACGGTCGTCACGTGGGGCGGCTTCGGCGGCGTGATCCTCGACCTGCTGTCACCATGGTTAATCAGCTATGTCTCTCCGATCTTTGTCCTCTCGATGTTGACCGGTGATACGTTAATGACCATCAGTTTCTTGGTCATGATGGTGGTCCCTCTCTATGAGATGTGGGTGCTCGGGCAACCCTTGATGGGAGGCAAACGCACGCAAGAATCGTAAGCGCCGATATCGGCCATAATTGTTTTCAGCGGCCAGCGGTTGTTCACCCAGAGCCCAGGATCACATGCAGGTGGTCTTGGGCTCTTCGTTTTTGGAGGTGATGGCAATGCGAATCGAAACGACAGATGCTATTCAACCGGCTGTACTAAGAATCCAGCATATGCTCCAGAAGATCGATCGTCTCTGTCTCCCACCGGTCTCGCGGCGCGACCTGGAGAGCATTCTCGTTCGGCAAGTGGCGACCGAATTAGATCGGCTTCTACCATGGCAGGCCAGGCATGGTCAGGGAGCAGCGGCGATCGCACTTCAGATTGGACGGGCCGCACACCTCACAGATGAGGATTTGCATCAGCTCAAGCTGGCCTCGCTGCTTCATGATATTGGCATTCTTATGCTTCCGCCGTGCTTACACACCAGACGAGAATGGCATGAGTCAGACGCCTACGTGACGATTCAAAACCACCCACGGCTGGGAGCCACGCTGCTTGAACCTTTTTCATTTCTTCGTGAGGCCACAGTGATGATCGCACATCATCACGAGCGATGGGACGGATCGGGGTACCCCTATGGCATCAGGGGACCATTCATACCATTGGGAGCAAGAATTCTGGCTGTCGCCGATGCATTTGAAGCCATTCAGGTTCCACATGTTCGCGATCGGTCTCTGCGCGATCGCATTGCCCTCCGCATCTTGCAGGTGGCTTCAGGCATTCAGTTTGATCCCTGTGTCGTGGATATCCTGGTCGAACTCTCCGGGGAAACGGATACGGTGCATGCGAGAGAAGCATCGCATCCGTAACACAGCCGGCGTCCGCCCTGCGCCGGCCTGTCAAGTGGGAAGCCCACCCCCCCACTTGACAGGCCAGGGTCCTCGCCTCCCGAGGGCCCTGGCCACCCCGGTTCGAACGGCGGGTCGTGATGAGTGTGATAAGACCGACAGGCGGACCCGACATAGCAAGGACCATACGATTATTCATGAAACGCTTTTCATCCACGGTTCTTGCGCATGATCGAAGAATGCGCACAACTCCAGAGTCTTCATAACCAACACAAGGGACCCTGCACCATGAGTCATAACAGGATGGCCAATCAAACACAGATCTTTCTGGCTTTCTTATGCTCGATGTTGTTCCTCATCGGAGCAGTTGCCTGCTCCGGAGACGAAAACTCGCCTCCATCGACCCCTATCGCCTCCACTGGGACGCCCGGCGCCGAAGAGGCCGTCGGCGAACGGCTGTTTCTCGAAACACGCTTCGCCCAGTCATTCAAAGTGTCTCTGGACAACGGCGGGGATCTCAATGACCCGACTATCGATGACCGCGTCGTTGAGACCGCTGAAACTTTGGGTGCGCCGATCAGCCCAGGGCCGTTCAAAGGCCTCTCCATGAACTGCCGGGCTTGTCATTTTGTTGATGACGTGATGGATGCGCCGAGAGGCGGCATGCGGACGTATGCTGATCTTGCGCGCCGCAGCCCACTCCCGGCCCGAGCGGACGGCAAGACTGTTGCCGTCCGCAATTCTCCTCCTCTCGTCAATGCTGCGCTCGATCGACCAGGCGGTGTCTTGTTCCATTTTGATGCCGAGTTCAACTCAATGGAAGAGTTGGTCGCAGCCACCTTCACAGGGCGAAACTTCGGCTGGCTGCCAGCAGAACACGCCCAGGCCGTCGCCCACATCGCTCGCGTGGTCCACTCCGACGACGGCACGGGAGATCTCGCCAAGGAATTCGATGGAACGCCCTTCCGAGTGCTGTTCGGCGGGACTGATGCCTCCATCCCTGAAGAATTCCGTCTCACTTCCGATTTTCGAGTGGCACTCGACTCAGCCACAGACCAGGAAGTGTTTGATGCCGTTGTCAAAGTCGTCGCGGCGTATGTCAAAAGTCTTCTCTTTTCTCAAACTGAAGACAGTGGGGTACCCATCCGCTCTCCCTTCGATGTATTCTTGGCAACCAACGGGTTCCCTCAATCAATTGATTCCAACGAATCTCCGATCGACTACAGCAGACGTCTGCTGCAACTCGTCAAAGCGCGTGAATCGGCCGGGGCACTCCAATTTGTTACTTCGAATCCCAACAGAACCGATGGGCGATTCCAGTTTCATACTCAGCCGTTCAAGTTTGGAGTACAGGAGTTGGACGGGTTGAAAATATTCCTCGCGGAACCGGCGACGCTCCCGGCCTCGACGGCTGAACTGGAGACCGGAAAAATCGGCAACTGCCTTGCCTGTCATGCTGCGCCGAACTTCACCGATTTTAAGACCCATAATACGGGCACAACTCAGAAGGAATATGACGACATCCCCGGCCATGGCGACGGTGCCTTCGGAAGTTTGACCATTCCCTCTCTTGCCACACGAACAGCCGACGATCTTCCGGCCACTGAACAACACCCGGGAGCCAGCGAACGGTTCCGAGCCGTTCCCGCTGCCGGCACAACGTTGACCGATCTTGGCTTGTGGAACGTCTTCGCCAATCCCGACATGCCTGAGCCACAAGAAAAAATCCGAAACATTCTCTGCGAGGATGAGCAACCCTGCTCCGCGTCACAAAGCGACCTCTTGAATCGGGCGATCGCCCGATTCAAGACTCCTGGTCTGCGCGATCTGGGACACTCCGCTCCATTCATGCACAACGGGCAATTCGACACGCTCGACGACGTTCTCGCATTTTATCGGGAGATGGCTGACCTCGCACGGGCAGGTACGCTTCGCAACGGTGCGACACAACTGCAAGGTATCGCGCTCCTAGACAACGACGTGACGTCGTTGGTCGCCTTCCTCAATTCGTTGAACGAGGATTATCAATAGGCCCCGATTACCGATTTACCAGGGCCCACACACACACCATTTGAGACAGGTGGAGGCTATGAAATCACATTCCCTTTTAGGTCCGACCTGTCAGCGCTGCCACAGGCTGATCTGCCATCCAAATCCACAGCTTTGGTGCATTAGGTGCCGCTATCTTCAGCGCCAACGAGGGCAGGACAGATGACGCATACAGTCGCTAGGGACCCGACGGCTGAAGGCATGGTTGAAAACGTTATGGAGTGATCGGAATGGACTGCAACCAAATCAGAGATAACCGGTCGAGCCTTCTATCAGCGCCGATGCGGCCAAAGGACTTGGAGTCCAGGGCCCATAGTTGTTCACCAGCCATGGGCTCTGTGCTGCTAGGAGGACGCAGTTCGGGACTAAAAACTGGCTTTGTGGACAGTGCTCGATGCTCATCCCGTCATTTTGACGGGATGACCTACATCCCATCGGAAGCTTTCCAGTGAACAACAAAGCGGCATCCAAGTCATTCGGTTTTCAGCCGTGCGTATCCCCAGCTCTTGCATATGCCCGCATGAAGTAGATACTGATGCACCACTGTCAGCTCGGCCCTGAGCACTTGATTGAGAAACTCAAGGACACCTTTTCTGGCTTTGCATGATCCCCTCAGGACTCTTTCTTGATCTGTTCAGCGAGATAGTTCTCCAGTCCAACCTGCTTGATGGTTTCTAGTTGAGTTTCGATCCAATCAATGTGTTCGTCGACATCCTTCGCCATGTCTTCGAGCATGTGTCGAGTTGTGAAATCCGTCACCTTGGCACAGTGCACGATTCCCTCATTGAGTAATACCAGCATTTCTTGCTCGGCTTTCAGGTCCAGCTTCAGCTGCTCCGCGACTGTCTCGCCGACTTGAACGGTGTTCATCCGCTGCACGTTGGGCACACCTTCTAAATAAAGAATATGACCAATAAGCTCGTCGGCATCTTTCATCTCGTCGATGCTCCGTTCACGCACTTTATGCTGAAGCCTTTCATACCCCCAGTTCTCGCACATCTTCGCATGGACAAAATACTGGTTGATGGCCGTCAAATCCGCCGTCAAAATCTTATTTAAGATGTTGATGACCCCTTCTTTTGCTTTCATGACTGCTGGCCTCCTTTCGATCTGAGCCCACGGACTTTTCGTCATATCAACACGTCTGTTCGCCATCGTCAACTCGAGAAATCGATTCATTTCGAGTTTACTTCTCAGTTTCGATGACATGAATTCTCAATCTCTGAGCAAGTACTCCGCACTGAGGCCGTACGGTCTCGTTCAGGACCGAGGCATCAAGGCGGGCTACTTGAAAGAGCGGTCTGCAGGGTGGTAAATTCCTAAGACTCTAAACATTGGGTTATTGATAATCACATTGCGCATACTGTCATGATTATTCGGACTCGAATGATAAGTGCATCCCTGCTTCTGCTCGCGCTATCCATGGCGTTGGGCCCAGGCTCCGTTTCTGCTCATGGAAATGTGACCATCGAAGAAGATCCTTGTGTGCGCAAAATCGGCGGAAGCATGGTGCATTTCAGCGCCTACCAGCCACAGATCGAACCGAAAGCTCAATACTGTACGGAAATCCCGGATGTCGGTGACACCTTCCTGGTAGTCGACCTTGTCGATCCAAGCCTACGCACGCTCCCGGTGGGCGTAAAGATCATTCGGGGAGTGAATGAAGACGACCAGGACGAAACCCAAACCGTCGCGTATTGGAAACCAATGTCTCACCCTGATGGAGTCGTCAGGGGTGAGGCCAAGCTGGATAAGGGGCTGTACAAGCTGATCATCACAGCGGAAGGGCTGAGCCCTTCTGCCTATCTGCTCCGGGTACAACAGGTTGACTACTCGAAACTTGGACGGTCCTCTCTAGGTCCGTTGGCATTGCTGCTGGTCCTTGGAATAGTCGGGTATGAGCTTTCAAAATCGGGCCGATTCCGGAATTGGTGGGCCGCTCGCCGTCGATCGTAACCAACCGGATGCCATATACAGTGTTTAAGGATTCACTTCATCATATCCAGAGAGAGGGAGCAGCTATGCGACATTTTACACGCCTGAAGCTGATGGTTGGATTTGTGGTATTCACTATGGGGGCATTCTTGTCTTCCCAAGTCTATGCACATGGTGGGTTATCCATGGCAGAGGACATGTGCAAGCTCACGGTTGGCCCTTACATGATGCATTTCAGTGGTTATCAACCTGAGAGCTCGCAAGAAAAGCAATTCTGTGAAGATATTCCGGCAACCGGCCAAACAATCGTGGTACTGGACTACATCGAACAAGAACTCCGATCCTTGCCCGCCGAAGTGCGCATCATCAAGGACACTGGAGCCGAAGACAATCCTGAGGCCGACACAGTGTTTCACCTTCCCGCCAAAGTGTATCCCAATGGGTCGATTGATTTCAGATACACCTTTGACAAGCCTGGAAAGTTTGTCGGTTTGGTGAGCGTCGGCGAAAAAATGGAGCACGTCTCTCGGTTTCCCTTCTCGGTAGGTGAACCAAAATTCTTTTCCAAGTTCTTGAATATCTATATGGTTCCAGTCGTGGCGGTTGTCATCGTAGGAGCGATCGTCTTTTTCATGCGCGATCGTAAACCGTCGCAAGCCGCGAGTTCCTAGGGGGACGACGGCAGAAAAGGAAGAGGTTTAAGATGTCCCGTCACTGTTTGATTCGTGCCTTAGCGTGCAGTTTGTTTCTGCTGGTCATCGCGCCGTTCCCAGCGCTGGCTCAGCATGGACACGAATTGGCGAGCGATACGTGTGTCCTCCACATCGGACCCTATAAGATGTACTTCGCCAGCTACCTACCAGACACCTTCTACGAGCGAAAATTTTGCCAGGAACTTCCTGGAGTTGGAAACGCGGTCATGGTCCTTGATTATGTCGAACACGAGATTCGATCTCTCCCGGTAGAAGTACGCATCATTCAAGATACAGGATCTGAGGACAATCTCGATGCCATAACCATCACCCACCTCCCGACCAAGGTCTATCCTGCCGGATCTATCAGTATGAAACACAACTTCGATAATCCCGGTAAGTTCGTTGGACTGGTTTCGATAGGCGAAAATCACGAACACGTCACACGCTTTTCCTTTTCGGTCGGTCAACAGGGAATCATGTCGCATCTCACGCACTACATGATGATAATAGTGCCTGTGATGGTGGGCCTCGCCGTCGCCGTGTTCTTTGTCATTCGGGATCGTCGTAAGCCCACGCAAGCTACCCGTGCTGTAGGCAGCTGATTCGCTCTGGCGCATCACGCTAAATAGTCAGACGCCTTACGTTTTTTGAATGCTGCACCCGGGCACGAGGAGGGTTAATGATTGGCTCACTTAACATTCATTCGTTTGCACGCCTTTTCTTGGTCTCCGTATTTGCCTTAGGATTACCCCTCGCCTCAGCCTTTGCACATTCTCAGTTGGTCAAGGCAGAACCACCACGCCGAGCTGTCCTCACCAAGTCGCCGACTCAAGTTCGCTTGTGGTTCAACGAGAATATCGAGGGAGACTACGCATCGCTGGTGGTCCTTGATGCCAAGAAACAACCGATCAGCGATGAACGACCCACCCTCGCTCCCGATGACCCAAAATCCATCGTCCTACCACTGCCGGAACTCGCACCCGGCAAGTATTCTGTCAAATTTCGTGTCCTGTCAGTCGACGGTCATGTGGTCGAATCTTCCTTCGACTTCTCCATCAAGGGCGGCAATCAAGAAAAATGATCGAGGCCGTCGGCTCGCTCTTTGGCTTTCTGCAACTAGCGTCCAACATGATGCTCGTGGGTGGGTGTGTCTTCTTGGCTATCGCCGAGGAGAAACTTACTGCCGTCCGGCAGCCGTGGGCAGCTCGCCTCAAATCGATATTTCCCTGGCTGGCGCTCCTTCTTCTGATAGGGCTCTTCGGTCTTTTGGCGACGACGACTGCGCAAGCGACTGGGATTGCTGGAAATGCCCTGAGCCCACAAGCCTGGTTGGAGTTTTTGCAGAAGACTCGCGTCGGATTTATTTGGACCCTCCGAGCGGCCAGTGCCCTTGCCCTCCTGGCAATCGTCTTGTACGTTCGAGTCTCGCCCTCGGCGCGATGGCGCTACGTGCTGTGTGCATCAGCCGCCTCGCTGACTATCGCGTTCGGAGCACTCTCCAGTCACTCGGCTGCAGAAGAACAAGCAATGGTAGGCACATTGTCTTATGCCCTGCACCTCGTTGCAGCGAGCGTCTGGTTCGGTGGCCTCCCGGGGGTCGTTCTTGTGGCCTCCTCGTCGAGCACCAGGACCGGAACTACTGAAGAACGAACCCATGCCGGTAGGGTGTTGAGCCGCTTTTCAGCACTGGCTCTGCCCGCAATGATCGCTATCATCGTATCAGGCATCGTCGTGGCCAATCGCATGATCGACACCTATTACGCCGGACTGGTCGCCACCACGTACGGTTGGCTCCTCATCACAAAGGTGACGCTTCTTGTCCTCATTCTTTCGATTGCCTCGAGAGCGAAGTCCGTGTGGGTGCCATCGCTCACACAGGCCCCTGAAAGAGCCGCAATCGGGGGACAAAAGCTGCGGACATGGGTCGCCGTCGAGCTTGTCCTCGCCGTTATCCTTGTCATTGTTGCGACTCTGCTGGCCAATGCCATACCAGCGAAGCATGACATCATCGATAACTGGCCTTACCCATTCCGATTCTCGATCGACGCAACATGGGACGACTGGCTTGTGAGGATGCTTGTAGGGATCGGGGTCGTGCTCTTAATCCTAACCGGCTTGACGCTCTCTCTCGGTCGCAAGAAACAATGGCCCTCCGTATGGCGCATCGTGGTACCGGCAGTGTTAGGAATTTTGGGGCTTGGCGCGACCTTCTACCCTATCGCCGTGCAATCATACCCAGAAACGTACCGCAAAACCCCAGTCCCGTTCGACGCCATCTCCATTGCAAACGGGGTCGAGCTCTTCACCGCGAACTGCATTCCTTGTCATGGGCCACAGGCTAAGGGGAATGGCGTGCTCGCCAAGACACTGCCAAAACAACCGGTGGACCTGCTGACGGAACCTCATACCGCTATGCACACAGCCGGTGACTTCTTTCATTGGCTGACCTACGGTCGGTTTAATGGCGTCATGCCGCCTTTCGGCGAGAAATTCTCCGAAGAAGAGCGCTGGGATCTACTGAATTTCCTCCATGCCAATGCCAGGGGATATCAATCAAGAATCATTGCCCCACGTATTTTGCCTCATCAACCCTTCATGGCCTCTCCAAACTTTTCGTATACAGCACAGGACGGCTCAAGCGGCACACTGAAAGATTACCGAGGGAAACAAGGATTGCTCCTGGTTCTCTTCTCATGGCCGGACTCGCGGGATCGGCTCGAGCAACTTCAGAAGGCTGCCACCTCGATCACTGAAACCGGCACGGCTATCTTAGGAGTCCCCATGACTGAGCTCCCGCCTAATGATCGTGAGTCGACTATACAGGCGATACCTTTCCCCATCGTCACAGAGGGCGCACAAGAGATTACTCGAAGTTACAGGCTCTTCCGTAGAACTATTTCTAATCCAGACCTATTTGGCGAGGGCACACGTCCGAAACACATGGAGTTTCTCTTCGATCGCTTCGGGTACTTACGTGGACGGTGGATGCCTGACGGGGGCGGGCCAGGATGGATTGATATCGACTTCCTGGTACAGCAGATCACCCAACTCAACCAGGAACCGGAAATTCTTCCTCCGCCTGGCGATCACGTTCATTGAAGCGCCTTCTTCCCTCCTAAGCTGAACACAATACCCTCATTAATTGTTCCTCTTCCCAAGCCAACCTCGATCGCAAATGTATTGCACCGGAGCCAGTGTGAAGAGGCGTTAGATTTGGGCTGGAGCAATACCTGGGATCACGAGTTCCGTGTAAGCCACTGACGTTACATGGCACGCTGACCCAGGTACGAGCAGCGGGGGGGGGGGGGGGAGGGACATGAAA
>JAOUMR010000004.1 GCA_029881435.1 Nitrospira sp. | reverse complement strand
GATGAAGAGTACCTGCGGTTGAAAGTCCTCACCTGCATCCTTCCTGCGATCTGAAAAACGTGAAAAATGACCCACACGACTTCACGAAGACCCAGTATTTTGAAGATATCGATTTATGTCGGGCGATTCGACAAAAAGGGTATCGGATTCGACACGTGGCCGATGCGGATGTCACGCATCTGATCGGTCGTAGCGGAGAGAGGCATCGTGAACAGTTGAATCTCGTCTGGGAGTTCAGCCGAATTCGATATGTGGAAAAACATTTTTCACTCTTCACCCGTTGGATCATGAAAACCTGGATTGCTACAGGGGCGATCGCGAGATTGATCCGTCCCGTGGTCGGCTCAAAATCGATTGCTCACAGCATATCATTCAAAACCACTCTGTCGATCCTTGCTCGCATCTTGACCGGAAAACGCCCCATTGAGTCCGAATTGGCCTGGAATGGACAAGGGAGAGGATAAGGAACCCTTTCATGGAACGTCGAGCCGCCTATCCTACTGACACACAACATGTCGTCAATCTATCAGGCTATGTATGGGCAGCCCGTCAACTTGGTGCATTGCGACGAGGTCGGATCTTAGATTTATCGTGCGGGACCGGGTACGGTGCGGACTATCTCGGAACCTGTGCTGACCGGATCGTGGCCATCGATTGTATTCCAGAGGTCGTCGCCACGAGTCGGTCCAACTATCCCCGATTGAACGTACACTTTCTCACCATGGATGGTTGTGCGCTCGGATTTCGCGATGAAGCGTTTGACTGCATTGTCTCACAAGACACCATCGAGCATATCCCAGACGATGGCCGTTTCGTGGCTGAGCTGACTCGAGTGTTAAAACCGCGCGGCACACTCATCATTTTTACCCCCCACGGAAAAGGGAGGAGGATCAAGCCGAGCGACCCCTACCATATTCGAGAGTACACAGCCCAAGAATTCGGGGACTTGCTGGCGCCCCACTTTTCAGCGATTCGCTGGTTCGGACGTCGTCAAGGCCACCGGCTCAAGACGGCAGAACGGTCAATGGATACCGTTCGCACGTTGGACCCCCTTGGATTACGTACCTGTATTCCACGTCCGGTTCGTCATTGGATCGGCAGCCTGGTCAGTCGATTGCACGGAGGTCCCGACCTGGGCGACCTTGTGCCTGGCGATATTGAGTATACCGAAGGGATTGCTGAGGACACCAATTTGATCGGAGTGTGTGTGAAATGAGCAGAAGTTGGAGCACACAGTTGCCCCAGGCCGGAATGATTCTGCTGCCGGCTATCGGCCTTGGACTGCTTGCACGGGTATGGGTGATCTGGAAGGCTCCCAATCAGTCATTTGCCGTTGATCAGTTGTTCGATACCCTGGCATGGAATCTTGTGTCTCTGCGACAATTCACTCTCGATGGCGCCAATCCAGCTGCACATGTGGGTCCTCTCTATCCAGCAGTACTTGCAGGTTTCTATTTCATCATTGGTCACCGACCGGAGTGGGTGCCGACGCTGCACATTTTGTTCGATCTTTGCGCAGCTTGGGGCATCTATCGAGTTGGGAGTATTCTCTGGAATCCTCGGGTGGGAGCTTGGACGGCGGCTCTTTTGTTTCTCTATCCGGCTTACTGGACCTATGACCAAAGAATACGGAGCGAGGCGCTCCTGACGTTCTTGATAAGCCTCTGGTTATGGGTGACGGTCTTGGCTATGAAGTCACCATCTACACCTCGCTTTGCCATCATGGGGCTCGTGGCTGGACTGACCGTCTTGTGCAAACCGGCAGTTCTCGTACTGGCTGTGTTGCTCGCCACACTGACAGGGATGGGGACAGATCGAATTTCACGAAAGCTGGTCTACGGAATTGTGTACGGAACAGCCTGTCTTGCTCTCGTGCTGCCATGGTCCGTGAGGAATTACACGGAGTTCCATCACATCATTCCAGTGTCAGCCGGGGTAGGAGTCGGATTATGGATGGGGAGTGATCCAGCCTCTCGTGGAAGTTGGCCAATGCCGCTAGAACGAGAATATGCCATCTGGGAGAGCGCTGGCCTCACACCACTTCCTCATGCCTATGCGATGTATGAGGTCCAGACAGATCGGCTATTGCGGCAAAAGGGGATTGAACGAATCATGTCAGACCCACTGAGCTATCTGAGCTTGACGCTCGGAAGAGTTTGGGACTTTTGGGTCGGCAACTCGTTTTACTTGTTCGAAGAGCAGCAGGGAGTCACTCTGGGGTTTTCGAATGATGTCCAAGCGAGGGGATGGGTGGTGGCGTTCTACAGCCTGTTCAAACGGCTGGTGCTAGTCCCAACCCTCATTATCGTCGCCTGCTACAGCGCGTGGATTCATCGAGACCGCTGGAAGACCCTACTTCCGCTCTACCTGTTTCCGATTGGCCTGACGGTGGGCTATGTCCCATTCACCGTGGAAGCAGGTCGCTACGCGTTACCCGTATTACCCTGTCTCATGATGTTGTCAGTGGCTGCCGTTCATCATTTACACATCATTCAGCTATTTTTCAGGAAACGACGCATTGCACCAGGCATGACGGGCATATGATGACCTACGATCTGACCAAACATCACTTTCTGGACCTGCTCGAATCCTACCAACCCTCTGCCTATGAATCTTTTGGTCAGAAAGACGAACGTTTCACAGTCCCCATGCACCATGCGATGAAATGTCGTGACCGTTTGCATGTTGCACTGCGGAGCGGGTTGCGCACCTTGCCATCGGACAGACAGAGTATCGTCGACTTAGGGCCTTTCCCTGGTAGCCTGTTACGACTGCTCCGCCGAATCGACTATACCAAGTCAGCACAGTTGTATGGGGCCGGGCTCATGGTCTCCAAGGACTTCGTGAGCTTCATGCAACACGATATCCAGGCGAACATCCTGACCGTTGACCTTGATCCAGTGGGAGGTCATTTCCAGACCAAGGGGTATCCCGAAAAGGTCCCGCTTCCGGATCACTCGACGCAGCTGGTATTCGCACTGGAAATTATTGAGCATCTGACATCACCCTTTCATTTGCTTGCGGAGGCCTATCGAATACTTCGATCAGGCGGTCACATCATCCTCACAACACCGAATGTGACTCGGATCGGGAATGTCTTCAAACTGCTGATCGGCCGCTCTCCAAACGATCGGTTGGCCCCTCCAGGCTACAAGAATCCAGATGATGAATGGCGGCCGCATGCACGAGAATACGCGATGCATGAATTGGCCGACATGCTCCGTCAAACGGGGTTTGATATTGCAGAGTCACGATATTTTCTTGGGGAAGACACGCAAGACTGCCGTCAGACAGCGAGCCAACATGGTATCAATTGGGCTAAATGGCCATTTTATGCCGTGCCTCATCTACGGGGAAGTTTACTGATTGTTGGGAAAAAGCCATGAAGCCTATCGTTCTTGCAGAACTTGCCGGCTCAGCCGGGTATGGAGGAGGGGAACGCTACCTCGAGCTGCTCTTTGAGCACGTAGATCGAGTCCGTTTTCGTCCGATACTGATTTGCCCTGAACCAGGCCCATTTGTAGACAAGATGGTAGCACGGCACATCCCGACTCATATCGTTCACCTGACACCACTCTTCAACCCACTGGCAGTTGTGCGCTTGGCAAACCTACTCAAACGAAATGAAGTGACCGTGCTTCAGACCCATGGAGCACGAGCCAATGTCTATGGATGCCTTGCAGCGCGCCTAGCTGGAGTTCCCTGTGTTGTCGCAACGATACATAATTCCATCAGAGATTATGAGGTAAGTCTGATCAGACGCCACCTCTATCTGGCAATTCTACGAGTCCTATTACCGCTGGCAGACCGGCTCATTTGCGTGTCGGATGCGATCAAGCGGGATGTCCTCGCCGATTGCCCCAGTGTCACGATCAGAACAACAACCATACGGAACGGCATTGACCAACGGCGATTCTCTCGAAGTAAAGATCCTAACAAGATCAGGACGGACTGGTGTGTCGACAATGGACCTACTCTGCTTATCGTGGCGAGACTGACGGAGCAAAAAGGCCATCGCTTCTTAATCGAAGCACTGCCGGGACTGCTGGCGGAGTGGCCGTCGCTCGTCTGCTTCTTTGTGGGAGAAGGTGAGTGCCGAGAAGCACTTTGGGCGTTGGCCAGGAAACTGAGAGTCGAGGATGCCTGTCGCTTTGTCGGAGCTCAGAATAACGTCGGTGATTGGTATGCGGCGGCAGATGTGGTGGTCTTGCCCTCGCTTTCGGAAGGCCTTCCGTTCGTTGCCCTTGAAGCCATGGCCATGGCTCGTCCTGTCGTCGCTACCAGCGTGAATGGTGTGCCTGAAATCATCCAGAATGGCCTAAATGGACTACTCATCCCGCCTCGGAATCCCCAGGCATTGGGGGAAGCGATCCGGAGTTTGCTTCGCGACCCTGTACGAGCAGCGCGTATGGGCAAGGTTGGGCAACAAGATGTGGCCACTACTTTTACGGTACGTAAAATGGTTGACGACACTGTCAGGGTGTTCGAGGAAGCGATGCCCGCTTTGCGTAAGACATCTGCCGGGACTTCTCCAACGATACAGCAGGAAGCGGCATGACTACCCTAAGCGATCATCAAGCAATTGGCATCGGGTGTCCCTGTGGCGCCAATGAACCACTGGGCGAAGCCTTTCAGACCCCGACCAGGCGATACGTTCGCTGTTCTGTCTGCGATCTCGTATTTCTCGAGCCTCGTCCGACTCGCAACACCTTAGAAGAGTATTTCCAGGAAAACTATGACGGTGATTATGGAGAGGTCGAGGCTTCAGACGATCGACAACCGGTTTTCCAGAGCGTATTTCATCACCTTTCCCTCTACCGCTCTCCTCCCGGCACTTTGCTGGACATCGGGTGCGGAGACGGGGAGTTCCTCGTGCTCTGTCGCGATGCTGGCTGGAGCTGTTCAGGGATCGAGTTGTCGAAACAGGCAGCTATGCGTGCGGCTCAGAAAGGCGTACCGGTCTTGTCTCCGAACATACTCGAGAGGGGTGAATGGGTACAGCACTTTGATGTCGTGAGCTTGATCAACGTGCTCGAAACCGTCGCTGATCCGGTGATCATGTTGCGGCAAGCCATGACTCTCCTGGCACCTGGTGGACTTGTTATCGTACGGGCTACCAACGGCGCGTTTCATCTATCGATGAGGTCCCCTGCCCGCTGGATTGGGTCGCAATATGACCAAGCGTTTCATTGGTATCTCTATAGCGCCAAGGCGCTCACGGTTTTGATGGAAGGGGCTGGGCTCAGCGTCATCAGTCTCCGCAACTCGAAACCGAGTCGAAGCCCTCTTTCGCCTGTACACCCTTGGTTCAGTCAATTGAAATGGACCCTCAGCCGGTTGGTGTTGTGGCCACTTTCCCAGATCGTCTATTACGTGACAAGGGGGCACCTCGTGTGGGCTCCTTCGTTCGAGATCATTGCTCAGCGATCGGGGAATACACTATGAGTTCTTACCGCACACACAAGCGGTCTTGGAAACGGATCCTACGCGGGTGGGCTGCGCTCTTTCTCCTTTGTCTTTTTGGCGCGGTGGCCGCGCTTGGCGTGCGGACACTACTTGATTCAGTCGGAACTGCCAAGCACACACGATATGAGCCGGTGGACGTTCCACCGCAATCGGTATCGCCTCAACATAAGCGCGAACGGCAAGAACTGGAACGCCGTGACCGTGCCATACTTGAGAAAGGCAAATAGCACCATGTGTGGCATTTGCGGAATCATAGGTGAAGATGAGGGCGACATCCTTCAGAGGATGCTACAGAGACTGGTGCATCGTGGACCCGACGAACAGGGCATTTATCGTCACTCTGGAGTCGCGCTTGGTGCGAGGAGACTGCGGGTCATTGATCCAGAGGGTGGGCACCAACCGGTTCACAATGAGAACAGGACTGTTTGGGCCGTCATGAACGGCGAAATCTATAACTATCGAGAATTACGACACGATCTATTGAACAACGGCCACCAGCTATCGACTCGCTCCGATACGGAAGTCTTGGTCCACTTATATGAAGAGGAAGGCTTCGAAGCATTTCGCCGATTGCAAGGCATGTTTGCGGTTGCGCTGTGGGATCAGGAGCGTCGTGTTGCATGGCTGATTCGTGATCGCCTGGGCATCAAGCCGCTGTACTATGCTATTCGGCCGAGTGAAGCCGGTTTGGATACCCGCGTTGTCTTTTCCTCCGAAATTCCTTCGTTGCTCGAAGCCGTGCCGGATTGGCGACTTCGTCCAGAAAGCATTGCAGAGTACCTGATGCAGTTGTACGTACCAGGACCAGACACCACTATTGCCGGAGTCCATCAGTTGCGACCAGGCCAAGCAATGAAAATATCGGACGGACGAGTGGAATTGTTGCGCTACTACAGTCCAGACGAAGACCTCCGTAATGGTCAACCATGGACAATCAACGAAGCGGTCAAAGAAGTGTTGCATACGTTCGAAGAGACGGTGAACGCTCATCTCGTCAGCGACGTTCCATTGGGGCTATTTCTCTCAGGCGGGCTCGACTCTGCATCCTTGTTGGCCATCATGGCGAAAAGTCAGAACGGTCCCATCAAGACGTTCTCGATCGGCTATGAGCATCCTTCTGATCAATCGTTCAGCGAACTGGAATCAGCACGGTTTGTTGCGACGCACTTCAAGACGGCCCATGCTGAGACAATCCTGAGGCCGGATGCCGTCTCTCTGATCGGCAAGGTCGTTGAGGGCATGGGTGAGCCGTTTGCTGATTCATCGGCCATTCCAACCTACCTGGTTTCTGAGGTTGCACGACAAACAGTGACTGTGGCGTTGTCTGGGATTGGCGGAGACGAACTGTTCGGTGGATATCCTCGATATCTTGGCCTTCGCACTGCCGCACAGTATCAGTATCTCCCACTGAGACTCCGTGAACGAGTGGCCAAATGGAGTCAACGACTTGATGGGGGAGAAACCAGCCGCGACCAAGCCGGCCGTCTGAAACGATTTCTTCAAGACGGCCACCTTTCACTTCAGGAGCAATACCGCCGCTGGACCACGTTCATTCCTGCCGAATGGAACGGGGCTCTATGGGGTGAGGGCTTGGAGTCAATGTTTGTCGGAGATCGGCCGCTAGGGCCGACGGATCTGCTGTTCGCCCAGTGGCCATCCTCCGATCCTGCGAACTGTGCGATGGGCGTCGATCTCCAGAGTTATCTTCCTGACGATCTTCTGCGCATGGCAGACCGCATGAGCATGGTGCACTCGCTCGAGCTTCGAGTCCCATTCTGCGACCATCGGCTGTTAGCCGCAGCCCTGCGAATTCCCTCTCGAGTACGGTTTACCGGTTGGCAATTAAAGGGGTTCATGCGCCGAATGTTACGAGGCTTGTTACCGGATCAAATCCTTCGTGCCCCCAAGCAAGGTTTTATGGTGCCGCTGGCTCGATGGCTTCGAGAGGATCTTCACGAGATGGTTCATGATCTGCTATCGGATGATGTCATTAGAAAACGTGGCTATGTCAAACCGGCCTATGTCCGGTGGTTATTGGACGAGCATGAGAGCCGCCGGCGCAATTTCTCTGATCAATTGTACGCACTCATTGTGCTGGAACTCTGGCATCGAGGTCTGCATGTAAGCGCATCTGACAGAACGACGGTGGCGGCTACCTTATGAATGTGATGTTGTTAGCAGAAGTCTCAGCAGAACGAGTGATCGGCGGGGCGGAACGGGTGCTCCGCAATCAGGCGCTTGGATTGGCGGCGCTTGGACATCGTGTGGAGTTGCTGACACGGGCTCCTGAGAAGGCATCAACGGGGATGACCGAGATGAACGGCATTCGGGAATGGCGCTACCCGGTCAGCCGTAAGCATGAAGCTGCATTTGTGTGGTCTTCGGTACGGCATTCGGTCGAGTGCTTTGATCGCCTCCGCGCGACCGAGCCCTTGGATGCGGTCATCATCCATCAAGCGATGGCTGGACTTGGACCAATTCTTGCTCGCCGTCATGCCGCCTCTCGATGGATATATCTTTGCCATTCCCTCGCGCATGAAGAATATCACACGAGAACCATCCCGGCTCAGTCGGCGATCGCAAGCTGGCGGCGACGAGCAAATCTTCGAGCGAGACGGTCAGTGGAAGGCGCGGTCATGTCCCGATGCCATCGCGTCGTGGTCCTGAGTCAGTTCATGCGTCAACGGGTGATGGCCGCGCACGGTATCTCAGCCACACGAATAGGGCTGATCCCCGGAGCGGTTGACCCAGAGTGTTTCAAACCTGCAGTGCAACGCTATGCGGCACGGGCAACTCTCAACTTACCGAGCGACCGGACAATTCTCTTTACCGTTCGTAACCTCGTCCCACGAATGGGACTGGAGAACTTACTAAGTGCCCTCGAAATGCTGATTCCCTCGCAGCACCGACTCATGCTCGTCATTGGAGGAGACGGCCCCTTAAGAGCGCGGCTTCAAGAGGTGATACGCCAAAAGAAATTGCACGAAGTTGTCCGCCTGGCAGGATTCATCCCTGAATCTCAACTCGGTGACTACTATCATGCTTCTGATCTCGTCGTGATGCCGAGCCTCCAGCTTGAAGGCTTTGGACTGGTGATGGTCGAAGCACTCGCCTGCGGCACACCGGTCCTTGGAACACCGGTTGGAGCCATTCCGGAAGTCTTGAACCAAGTCGATCCCATCCTCGTCGCTCAAGGAACCGATGGTCGGTCGATCGCTCAAGCTCTTGAACGGGTACTAGCACGATTACAGGATTCTGGAGAAGCTGACCGTCTCGCACAAAAAGGGCGCTCGCTCGTTGAGAGGCGCTACAACTGGACGCAACATTGTAGCGAGCTTGCCAGAATGTTGGATGGCGGAATGTCGTCTCGGCTTGCAGCATAGGAACGATGGCAACCCAGAAAGTTATCCATATTATCACTCGGCTTGATCGGGGAGGCTCCGCTCGGAACACTATGCTCACGGTACTGGGGCATGATCGTTCGCATTTTGAGCCGGTTGTGATCACCGGAGAGGCCGGCAGTTGGGACGCACAAGGAGGGCACACAGCGACCATTGATAACCTTCGGCTCTTGGAGAAAGAGCGGATCCGTTATTACACTGTGGCCTCGTTGGTGCGTCACATCAGTCCATCATCGGACTTGGCAGCCTTGTGGAATCTTGTTTTGCTGTTACGACGGGAGCGACCGCATATCGTACACACGCACACGTCCAAAGCCGGAGTACTGGGGAGAGTCGCTGCATGGATTACGGGGATTCCTGTGATTGTCCATACTCCGCACGGGCACGTGTTTTATGGGCATTTCAGCGCCGTGCCCTCCTGGGTATTTCTCCAACTGGAGCGCGTATTGGCATGGAAGACGGATCACCTCATCGGGCTCACACCTGCCGAAAAACGGGAACATCTCGAGCGAGGAGTTGGGCAGGCCAATCGCTTCGCGGTCGTTCCAAGCGGAATTGATCTCGATCGTTTCAAGAAGGCTCGTGTGGGTGGAAAGATGGTCCCTGATTGGTTCGGCTGCCCATCGCCAGCACACATAATTGGCTCGGTCGGTTGGCTCACCGATATTAAAGGTCATCGGTTTTTAGTCGATGCCATGGCCATCCTAACACAGGAATACCACAACCTCCATCTGGTCATTATCGGTACTGGGGGGCAGCATGACGCACTGCTGCGTCAGGTGGAGAAAGCGAGAATCAGCCATGCCGTCCACCTTCTCGGACATCGAGAAGATATCGAGGTCTGTCTGGCCGGATTGGATTATTTCGTACTGCCTTCGCTCAATGAAGGGATGGGGCGAGCCTTGATTGAGGCGATGGCCGCAGGACTTCCGGTCGTTGCCAGTCGAGTCGGTGGCATTCCCTCTCTTATCGAGGATGGAAAGAATGGCCTACTTGTTCCAGCTGGAGACAGTTCGGCATTAGCAGTCGCGTTACGACGTCTCCTCGATGATCCGAGGTGGTCCAATGAATTAGGGACACATGCCATGTGTAGCATTGGAACAAGCTATGGCATTCCAGCCATGGTGGAGGCCATCGAGTCAACCTATAGGGAAGTAGCCGCCGGTCATGCCTAGAACACGTTGTGTGATTACATGTGTGTTGTGGGCTGGGGCGATGTTCCTCACCGCCGTCACAACAGGGTCCGCCGCAATGCCCGAAGAAGGGCCCTTGTCACTACGGGCCGCCATTCATGTACACAGTACGATGAGTACGGGCATGCTGAACTTGGAATCGCTGGCAAGACGGGCCGAACAGCAACAATTAGATGTCCTGATTCTCTCGGAGAACTTTACGCTGCGATATACCTATGGCTTCCACCCGTTGGAAGGATTTTTGAAATACCGGGTCACATTCCCGTCCGTCATGGAATATGGCGTCCAACGATTCCTCGAGGAGATTCAGGCAGTTCAACGACGTCATCCAAATCTGATGATTATCCCTGGGGTGGAGGTCGCTCCTCATTACTATTGGACCGGCTCGCTTCTGAATGGCAATCTCACAATGCACAATGCGCAGCGCAATCTCCTGGTGATAGGGCTTGAGAAGGCCGAGGATTATGAAATGCTTCCCGCACGTGGCAACTCCGGTTCTTTTGTGTGGAACTGGCTAAGCTTGGCCAATGGACTCCCGCTTCTGTTATTGGTTCCGGTGGCCTGGCTATGGAAGCATGACGGATCACGCTCTTTTGAATCGATAGGGGCTCGGTCTCGTTTACGAAAGGGTTGTGCGATCATTCTTGTAGCCATGGGCCTAGGGCTCACAGTCAATGCCTGGCCCATCAAAATGCCTGTGTATGATTTTCATGATGCCCATGTAGGGTACAGACCCTATCAGGACCTCATTGATAAGGCACTTGAACGTGGCGCATTGGTGTTTTGGTCGATGACGGAAGCTCGAGATTTCAGTCAGCACTCGTTCGGCCCCCTAGGGACGGTCACGATTAAGACCGAGCCTCACCCTGAGGCATTAGTTTTGACGAGGGGTTACACGGGATTCGGTGGCCTGTACCAAGACGCCAGACGGGTAGTGGCTCCAGGTAGTGTGTGGGACCAACTGCTTCAATCAAAGATGACAACCGGTCCAGAGGCATTCCCCACAATGATTGGAGAAGTGGCATTTCATGGAACCTCGGATGCGGGAAAAGATCTCGATCAAGTGTATACCGTCATCCAGGTCGCTGATCGAACGCGAGCGAGTGTCATGGATGGGATCCGCATGGGTCGAGCCTACGCTGTCGGGAGAGGCGACCAGAATGTCCTGCTCCAACTCGACGAGTTTCGAGTGTCGAACAAGGAGGCATCAGCGATGATCGGCGAGACTCTTAAGGGAAGCGCGAATGGCGACATCCGCGTTAATGCCAGAATTTCGGCCTTCGATGGACAATCTCACCCGACAAAGCTTCGTGTCATTCGATCGGGTCACGTCATCAGGCAAATTGAAGGCCACACTCCCATGCAGCTCGAACTAGTCGATCATGAGGCTGGGTCCGGAGAGTGGCTGAATTATCGCGTGGAGGCGGTCGGCACGAGCGGGGAATTGCTGACCAACCCGATTTATGTCGCCCCACGCGCTGGCACAGCCGCGAGGACTGCCCAAGGAGTGAGCCGTGATTCAGGGAAGGCGATCAAAACGTAACGCTGTGTGTTTTTAGCTCGGAGCTATCATGCGCGTGACCATCCACCAACCACAATTCATGCCCTGGTTGGGGTATCTCGACAAAATCGATCAAGCCGATCGCTTTCTCATGTTGGATACCGTCCAATTCAAGAAAAACGAATGGCAAAATCGCAATCGTATTCGCACCTCTCAAGGATGGCAATGGCTCACGATTCCTGTCCTCCAACAGTTCGGCCAACGCATCGACGATGTTCTGATTAATCCCACCGCTGCATGGAAAGATCAACATCTCCGTGCACTGGAAATGCACTATGCTCGGGCGCCCTATCGCGACCACTATCTGCCGCAATTGCGCGAGCTCTACTCAACATCGTGGGTGAAACTGTGCGATCTCAACAAGGCCACCGTGCAATGGCTGCTGAAGGCATATGGGATCAACACACCCGTTGGTTGTGCATCGGAATATATTGCTCGTGAAGACCCAACCGATAGGTTGATCGATCTCTGTCGGACGGTCGGCGCCACAGCGTATCTGGCAGGGGCTGGGGCAGAGCACTACATGGACACACCACGTTTTGAGGCCACTGGTATACGACTGGAACTACAGACGTTCCTACACCCGATCTATCGTCAGATCTATGAGCCATTCGAGCCGAATCTCTCTGCACTTGATCTCCTATTGATGCAAGGGCCCGACGCGCTCGCGACGCTACGCCATGCGCGAACAATCAAAGCTTGTGCGACAACTGTTTAGGAGGATCATGCATGATGGCCATCAACACCAAGGAACCGATGCGTATTCTTGCCCTGGGATCCCATCCTGACGACATCGAAGTTGGATGTGGAGGGACGTTGATCAAATACGCAGAGAATGGCCATCGCATTTTCCTGATGGTGATGACCCAAGGTGGCGCGGGTGGTAATGCAGCGGTTCGAAAGCAGGAGCAAGAACGGTCAGCGAAATTGCTCCAGGCTGAGGAAGTATTTTGGGGTGGATATCACGATACCGAGGCCCCACTCGGACGAGAATTGATTCAGACAGTTGAGGAAATTGTGCGAAAGATTGAGACACATTTCATCTTTGTTCATTATCATGATGATACCCATCAAGATCACCGGCATCTGGCCATGAGCACGATTACCGCCACGCGATACACCAAAAACGTGCTGTTTTACGAAGGCCCGACGACCCAAAATTTTGCCCCTACGGTGTTTGTGGATATTCAACAAGCATTGGATCGAAAGATTCAGTCGTTGGAAGCACACGCCTCCCAGATCAGAAAGACCAATATCGAAGGACTCAGCATTGCTGATCTGGTGCGGTCCTCGGCACATTTTCGTGGAATCCAGGGCCGAGTGAGAACAGCAGAAGGCTTTCTCCCGCTCCGATTGTTTATCAACATTGGACTATGATCGCCAGAGTGACGATGATTCCACATTCACGACCCTCTATCGAAGCACCCGACATTCGCGCGGCAATGGAGGTCTTGCAATCGCGTCAAATTACTCGGGGAGGGGTCGTCGAGCAGTTCGAGCGAGGCATGGCAGCCTATTTCGGCATATCTGGTGGAGTGGCTGTTACTTCCGGAACGGCCGCGCTGGAAGTCGCCCTTCGGGCGTTGGGAACCGGATCCGGCGATGAGGTGCTCCTGCCGAGCTATGTGTGCGCCGCACCCTGGTTGGCAATTCAGCGTGTCGGGGCAATGCCTCGGCTAGTCGACATCGATCTCGACACCTTCAATATCGATCCATCGGCAGCGCGCCAGGCCATGACACCAAAGACCAAGGCCATCATCGTGCCACATCTGTTTGGTCTTTCCGCAGACCTCACTGAACTTGCAGCATTGGGTGTTCCCATCATTGAAGACTGCGCACAAACGTTGGGCGCAACGGAGGCGGGAAGACCCGTGGGATCCGTGGGCATGATAACAGTCTGCTCATTTTATGCCACGAAGCTGCTCTGCGCTGGTGAGGGAGGCATGGTGTTGTCGAGGGATGAGAGCTTGTTGGAACGAGCCCGCCGCTTGAGAGAGTATGACGAAACCCCCTCCCTCCATCCCGGATCGACAAACTTGAAAATGACCGACCTCCAAGCTGCAATCGGATTAGCGCAGCTGGAACGTTTCGGATCTTTCCTTGAACGTCGAATGTTCCTCGCGGAGGAATATCGAACGGCACTGAGCGGTACCAGCCTCATACAGCCACTAGTCCCCCCAGGCCACACACACACCTACTATCGATTCGTGGTACGCCTTCCAGAGCTCGTTTCCAAAGCGGACGGGCTTCACGACGTCATCGGACGCTTTGCGGCGCGGGGGATTCAGTGCCGGAAGCCCGTATTCCGCACACTCCATCGCTATTTGGAGCTTGATGGCTTCCCTGCCGCCGAAGAGGCAGAACGAACCGCTCTCTCCATTCCATTGTTTCCGGCGCTTACAGATGAAGACGTGGCTCAGATTCTCCTGGCCCTGCGCTGGGAGTGGTCATGAAGGCCATTGAACCAGAACTGACGATTCCATTCTCAGCGACCACATGGCGCTGGATTACTCCGGTGGTGTCCGGTGCAGCACTGGGGGCAGTGGCGTTGGCGATCCCACCAGTTCAGGAGATCTTTCAGCTCGAAGGTCTGCGCTGGCTGCATGTCTTCCTTTTTGCGTTTCTTGGCACAGGAGCCTTAACGCCTTTGATGGTCAGGATCGGCCATCGATGGAACCTCGTCGATGTCCCAGCTGATCGCAAGATCCATGTCCTCCCAACTCCACGGATCGGCGGTCTTGCGTTGTACGCAGGCTTTGTCGGTTCGCTCTTGCTCAACTCTATCGTCCCAGACTGGATCATCGCTATTCTGATCGCCGGCTCTCTCCTCCTGATCATTGGAGTGCTCGACGATATTCGAGAATTACCGGCCTCTGGAAAACTAATCGGACAATTGATGGCCGCTGGCATCGTGATCGCCTCGGGCAAAGTTCTCACGCTCTTTCCACCGAGCCCGCTCGGTGAAGCAGCCAACATGCTGTTAACGCTGTTTTGGATCGTCGGCATTACGAATGCGTTCAATTTCTTTGATGGGATGGACGGATTGGCCACCGGCCTGGCGATTCTGCTGGCTGGTTTCCTGGGTGTGGTCGCATTTGAAACCAATCAAGCAGAACTAGGCTGGCTCGCAATCGCCATGATCGGCGCCGGTCTCGGATTTCTGCCGTACAATTTTCGAGGGAGAAAACCTGCCGTCATTTTTCTAGGTGATGGTGGCTCGACATTCATTGGATTCACGCTGGCCTGCCTGGCTATTAAAGGCAATTGGGCGGATTCCAGCCCAATCGTGTCCTTCAGTAATCCCTTGCTGATCTTCGGTGTGCTCATCTATGACATGATTCATATCACCGTGGAGCGTATCGCCACCGGGAAAGTCAGGTCCGTGAAGGAGTGGCTGGACTATGTCGGCAAGGACCATCTACACCATCGATTAGAGCGCGCGCTTGGATCGCGACAGGCGAGTGTCGCCATGATTTTTCTCTTCACGATTTGCCTTGGGCTGTCCGCACTGGCACTCCGCCACGCCAGCACCATGGAAGCCGTACTTCTGCTCATTCAGGCCGGGTTAATTGCCGCGATGCTTACCGTATTGGAAATCAGCGGGCGCCGCCGATAAAGGCTTGCACTCCTGCTCGATTCCCGCTAGAAGATCTCTCCATGGTTCCCACTGTTGAATGGAAAAACGGTGTTGTCCGTCTAGTCGACCAAAGCAAACTTCCAGGATCGGTTGAATTTCTCGATTGCCGTGATTACCAGACCGTTGCAGAGGCAATCCGCACGCTGAAGGTTCGAGGAGCTCCGGCAATCGGGGTGACCGCAGCGTTAGGTGTCGCATTAGGGGCACAAACGGTCAGTGCAACGGAGTATTCCCTGTTTGCTCAGGCAGTGCTCAAGATCTGTGATGAGCTGGCTGCGACCAGACCGACCGCCGTCAATCTCTTTTGGGCAATCGAGCGAATGAGACAGAAACTGGAATCGCTGCGAGATCAGCCCATCTCATTTATAAAACAGGCTCTGGTAAACGAAGCTCAGGTGATACTTGAAGAAGATATTTCGCTCTGTAAAACCATGGGGCGTCATGGCGCGGAACTCATCCAGGATGGACAGACAGTACTGACTCACTGCAACGCAGGGTCACTTGCCACGGCCGGGTATGGAACGGCCCTTGGAGTGATTCGAGCTGCATATGAACAAGGTAAGAAAATCAATGTGATTGCAGATGAAACTCGCCCTGTACTTCAAGGTGCTCGCCTCACGGTATGGGAGCTCATGCAAGATCAGATTCCAGTCACGCTGATCACAGATAACATGGCCGGTACGCTCATGAGGCAGGGAAAGATTCACCTCTGCATTGTCGGCGCAGATCGGATCGCGGCGAATGGGGATGTGGCCAACAAGATCGGCACCTATTCAGTGGCAGTCTTGGCGAAGGCGCACAACATTCCCTTCTACGTCGCCGCTCCGTACTCCACCATCGATCTCAACACAAAATCGGGAGACGAGATTCCGATCGAGCAACGCAACCCCTCGGAGGTGACCACCATCCACGGCAGCCATCCAATCGCACCTAAAGATGTAGCAGTCTTCAACCCCGCCTTCGACGTGACTCCCGCTGAACTGATTACCGGCATCATCACCGAACGTGGCGTGTTCAAGCCTGGCGAGCTCGCGTCACAGTTTTCATTAAAATAGTCATTCAAAAGTCTCCTCATCACGCAGGGGAGTCTTACAGCACCTCTTCTAACGTGAGACGCCATCCCACTTGCTTCCTTCCCTGCACGCTGAATCTTCTTAGATTCAGATAGACCACAATTAGATACACCGCGATCCATACCACACATGTTTCGTATCCTCATGGTTAAAAACTAGGGTTACCCCTAGTAGGCATCCTGGTTCCACGTTGGTAGAGTCGGTACCCATTCTGGATGCGCTCTCACCAAGGCATTCAGCAATGTCACGCGCAGTGATCCGAGTAAGGTGGCTGACGTGCCTGAGGCTCAAGAGAGCAAGTCCAACGGCAAAGAGCCTGCTGAGAAATCCTTCCAGGTGACTCCACCTACCATCTCCCTGCCCAAAGGGGGCGGGGCCATCCGTGGCATGGGGGAGAAGTTCGCTGCGAATCCTGTCACCGGAACAGGCTCGATGTCGGTGCCGATTGCGACCTCGCCTGGCCGCTCCGGTTTTGGCCCACAACTTTCACTCTCCTATGATTCCGGCGCCGGCAACGGGCCGTTCGGCTTCGGCTGGAGTCTCTCACTTCCTTCGATTACCCGCAAAACCGACAAGGGCCTCCCTCAATATTTAGACGCCGTGGATTCGGACGTGTTTATCTTGTCCGGGGCGGAAGACCTCGTACCGGTTCTGATCCAGAATCGGGATGAGCAATGGGTGCCCGAGTCCGTTCTGGAGCGAACGGTCGAGGGCCAGGTCTATGGTATCAAGCGCTATCGTCCGCGCATCGAAGGGCTCTTCGCGCGCATTGAGCGATGGAGCAATCAATCCGACCCCACGGATGTCTATTGGCGTTCCATTTCCAAAGACAATATCACCACCTGGTACGGCAAGACGGGCGAGAGCCGGATCAGCGATCCAGCCGATCCGACCCATATCTTCAGTTGGCTCATCTGCGAGTCCCACGACGATAAAGGGAACGTCCTGTTCTACGGCTACAAGTCGGAAGATTCGAGCGGGGTGCTTCAATCACACGTCCACGAGGCAAATCGCACCGACAGCAGCCGATCGGCCAATCGATACCTCAAACGCATCCGGTATGGAAACCGAGTTCCCTATTATCCGGAGCTGAGCGCCGAGTCGCTATGGCCGGAACCTCCAGGGGCTCAGCTCGAAGACGGGAGTGAGCACTGGCTCTTCGAAGCGGTCTTTGATTATGACGACCATGATCCCGACGCCCCGACGCCGGCTGAGGCAAACCATTGGCCGGTTCGCCAGGATCCGTTCTCCTCCTACCGAGCGGGTTTCGAAGTCCGGACCTACCGCCTCTGCCAGCGCGTGCTGATGTTTCACCACTTCCCTGGTGAACCCAACGTGGAAGCTAATTGTCTAGTTCGTTCGACCGATTTCACCTATTCCCATGAACAAGACCCCACCAGCGCGCGCAACCCGGTCTATACGTTTCTCCGCGAGGTCACGCAGGCTGGATATCAACGTGAAAACGGGGGGTATCGACAACGCAACCTGCCTCCGGTGGCATTCGAGTACACCGAGCCCATCGTGCAGGACCTCGTCGAAGAGGTTGACGCCGAGAGTCTCGAGAATCTTCCCATCGGCCTCGACGGCACCGCCTACCAATGGACCGATCTACACGGCGAAGGCATTCCGGGAATTCTCACGGAGCAGGGCGGCGCCTGGTTCTACAAGCGCAACTGGAGTCCTATTCCTGACCAGTTGCCGGACGGCAGCGAAGTTGTGAAGGCCAAGTTCGCGGCGCTTGAAACCGTCGCGGTGACGCCCAATGTCGCCCTCGGCGGCGCGCAGTTCATGGATCTGGCCGGAGACGGCCAACCTGACCTGGTGACACTGGATGGCCCAATGCCCGGTTTGTATGAGCATGATCACGCGGAGGGATGGGAACCCTTCCGCCCATTCACCGCGTGGCTCAACCGCAACATGCAGGATCCCAACCTCAAGTTCGTGGATCTGGATGGCGACGGTCACGCCGACGTGTTGATCACCGAAGATGAAGCGTTGGTCTGGCATCCTTCCTTGGCGGAAGAGGGGTTTGGTCCAGCCCAGCGTGTCGCACAGGCGTTCGATGAGGAGAAGGGTCCGCGCCTGGTGTTCAACGACGGCACGCAATCCATCTACCTCGCCGATCTGAGCGGCGATGGTCTGACAGATCTCGTCCGCATCAGAAACGGGGAAGTCTGTTACTGGCCCAACTTGGGTTATGGAAAATTCGGCGCCAAGGTCACGATGGACCATGCGCCCTGGTTCGACTACCAAGACCAGTTCGATCACAAGCGCATCCGCCTCGCCGATATCGACGGCACCGGTACCACCGACATCATCTATTTGCACCGCGACGGCGTGCGGCTCTACTTCAATCAATCCGGCAACAGTTGGAGCGAGGCGACAATTCTGGACCTGTTTCCACAGGTCGATGACGTTGTCAGCATCGTTCCGACTGATCTCCTTGGGAACGGCACCGCCTGCCTGGTCTGGTCGTCTCCATTAGCCGGGGACGCGCAACAGCCCATGCGCTATGTGAATCTCATGGGCCCACACAAACCGCACCTCCTCGTGAGAGCAGTGAACAACCTCGGCGCTGAAACCCACGTGACCTACGCACCCTCGACCAAGTTTTACCTGTTGGACAAACAGGCCGGGGCGCCCTGGATTACCAAGCTGCCGTTCCCGGTGCATGTCGTGGAGCGTGTCGAGACGTACGACCGCATCAGCGGGAATCGGTTCGTCACGCGCTACAGTTATCACCATGGCTATTTTGACGGAGAAGAACGCGAATTCAGAGGATTCGGGCGGGTCGATCAACTCGACACGGAAGAGTTTGCGGCGTTGACGGCGGACAGCACGTTGCCACCGGCGAGCAATATTGACCAAGCCTCCCACGTGCCTTCGGTTCTCACCAAGACCTGGTTTCATACGGGCGTCCACATCGACCGAGAGCATATCTCGAATGTCTTTGCTGGGTTACTCGACGAACAGGATACCGGCGAATATTACCGCGAGCCGGGCCTGACCGACCAGGAGGCGAAGCGACTCCTGCTTGATGACACGGTGCTGCCACTGGGGCTGACGCTGGAAGAAGAGCGTGAAGCCTGCCGTTCGCTGAAGGGGGCCATGTTGCGCCAAGAGGTCTATGCGCTGGACGGCACGGAGAAAGAAGCCCATCCCTACGTCGTCACCGAGCAGAATTTTACGATCCGCATGTTGCAGCCGGAAGGGACCAATCGCTACGCAGTCTTCTTCACCCATGCGAGAGAGGCCTTGACCTATCAGTACGAACGGAACCCCGACGATCCACGTGTTGGCCATGCACTGACGCTGGAGGTTGATGAATTCGGCAACGTAATCAAATCCGCGGCTGTCGGCTATGGCCGACGGCGACCGGATTCCACATTGTCAGCTGAGGACCAGGCCAAGCAGGCGCAGATCCTCATCACATACAGCGAAAACACCTTTACCAATACCATCGAGCTGGACGATGCCTATCGCACACCGCTGCCGGCGGAGATGCGGTCTTATGAACTGACAGGACTCGAGCTTCCCACCGATCAAAATCGCTTTAGTCTCGATGACGTGCGTGAGGCAGGAACCAACTCTATATCGCTTCCGTATGAAGAGGAGCCCAGTGCCGGACAGCAAAGACGCCTGATCGAACATGTTAGAACCCTCTACCGACCCAACGATCTGGGGCTATCTCAAAACAATCCGGTGTCACTCTTAGCATTGGGACGCGTGGAGTCGCTGGCGTTGTCAGGCGAAGCCTACAAGCTGGCACTGACTCCCGGGCTGATCGAGAAAACGTTCAACAGCAAGGTTACTGATCAGATACTCCAAGAGGAAGGGCGGTATGCCCATAGCGAGGGCGACCACAATTGGTGGATCCCGTCAGGACGGACGTTCTTTTCCCCTAACACAAATGACGATCCGGCAACGGAGTTGGCTCAAGCGATGGAGCATTTCTTTGTGGTCCGGCGCGTCCGCGATCCGTTTCATCGAGCTGATTTCAGCACTGAGAGCGTCGTCGAGTATGACCAGCACGACCTGCTGGTGGTTCACACTCGCGATGCGCTTGGTAATGTGAGCGGCGCACGGCACGATTACCGCGTACTCCAGCCAGATCTACTGACCGATCCTAACGGCAATCGCAGCGAAGTCGCGTTTGATACCCTGGGTATGGTCGTCGGTACGGCGATCATGGGGAAAGAAACGGAGAATAAAGGCGATAGCCTCGTCGGTTTCAATTCCGATCTGGACGAAACCACCATTCTCGATCATCTGAACGATCCGCTAGCCCAGCCCCACGCAATTCTGCAAGGAGCGACGACGCGCCTTGTCTACGATCTCTTTGCCTATTCCCGAACGAAGGACCAACCGGAACCTCAGCCGGCGGTGGTCTACGCCCTGGCTCGAGAAACGCACCAGGCCGATCTGGCTGTCGGCGCGCAAACCAAGGTGCAGCATTCGTTCTCCTACTCGGACGGATTCGGACGGGAGATTCAGAAGAAGATTCAGGCTGAACCAGGACCGCTGGTCGAGGGCGGGCCTGAAGTCAATCCTCGCTGGGTCGGCAGCGGCTGGGCGGTATTCAACAACAAGGGTAAGCCGGTCCGCCAGTACGAGCCCTTCTTCAGCAAACGCCAGAGGCCGGACGGTACCCTGTTCAGCGATCACCGCTTCGAGTTTGGTATCACGGTCGGCGTCAGCCCCGTTCTGTTCTACGACCCGTTGCAAAGGGTCGTGGCGACGTTGAATCCGAACCATACCTGGCAAAAGACGGTTTTCGATCCCTGGCGTCAAGAAACCTGGGACGTCAACGATACGCTGCTACTCAACCCGGTGGACGATCTCTCCGTCGTCGACTATTTCCGTCGGTTGGATCAAGACGAGTATCTGCCGACATGGCACAGCGCCCGCATCAACGGTGCCTTGGGCGTTCGGGAGCAGGCAGCGGCGCAGAAGACGGAGGCCCATGCCAACACGCCTGCTGTAGCCCACATGGATTCTCTGGGAAGAACCTTCCTGACCATCACGCACAATCGTGTGGCTCGTGGCGGTGGTCCTTTCACCGACGAGTTTTATCGCACCAGCCTCGTTTACGATATCGAGGGGAATCAGCGCGAGGTGATTGATGCAAACGATCGAGCAGTCATGCGGTATGACTATGATCTGCTCGGCACACCGATTCATTCCATCAGCATGGATGCCGGGGAACGGTGGATGCTGAACGACGTAGCCGGTCAACCGATGCGGGCCTGGGATGCACGCGGTCATGAGTTTCGCACCGAGTACGATCAGCTGCATCGGCCCGTACGCCAGTTCGTGAGAGGAAGTGATGTCGCTCAATCGGATCCACGTGTACTGAATCGAGATGTGCTGTTCGGCAAGGTCGAATATGGTGAGGGCCAAGCAGACGATATCGCGCTGAATCTGCGCACCCGGGCGTTCAGAAGCTACGACAACGCGGGAGTCGTCTCCAGTGACGCGTACGATTTCAAGGGCAATCTGTTGCGCGGAAGCCGTCAACTCGCCGCCGATTACAAGGGCGTACCGGATTGGTCAGGGGCGGTCGCTCTCGAACCGCAAGTCTTCAGCAGCAGCACGACGTATGATGCACTGAACCGTCCCATCAGTCTCATCTCACCTGACAGTAGCGAGATCCAACCAACGTACAACGAAGCCAATCTGCTCGAGAAGGTCCAAGCGCAGCTGCGAGGGGCTGCGGAATGGACCAGCTTCGTTGAAGACATCGACTACAACGCCAAAGGGCAGCGGGAGTCGATTCGTTACGGAAACGGCGTCGAGACCACGTATGACTACGACCCGAAGACGTTCCGTCTGATCAATCTCAAGACTACGCGAGACTCCAACGGCGATTTGCAAAACCTGTCATACACCTACGATCCAACGGGTAACATCACCCACATCCGTGACGACGCGCAGCAGACCATCTACTTCCGTAACAGAAGGGTCGAGCCGAGCAACGACTATCTGTACGACGCCACCTACCAGCTCATCGAGGCCACCGGCCGCGAACACCTGGGCCAGAACGGCGGAGTGCCCAACGCACTGACGGCGCCGGATGCCTTCAATGGCTTTCACACCGGCCTGCTGCACCCGGGCGACGGCAACGCGATGGGGCTATATCGCGAAAGCTACGTCTACGACGCGGTCGGCAACTTCCTCAGCATGCAGCATCGCGGCACCGATCCGTCACATCCCGGTTGGACACGGGCCTATTTCTACGAAGCAATCAGCCTGATCGAGGACGGCACCGACGGTGCCTCACTCAAAACCAACAATCGACTGAGCAGCACCACGGTCAGCGCGAACAACCCGATAGTCGAACGGTACCTTCACGACGCCCACGGCAACATGATCCGCATGCCGCATCTGGGCGGAGCAGATTTCGGTCGCAACATGCATTGGGACTATCGAGACCAATTACGCCAGACCGATTTGGGTGGCGGCGGCACGGCCTATTATGTCTACGACGCCGCTGGGCAGCGCACGCGCAAGATCTGGGAGAAAGCGCCTGGTCTGATCGAAGAGCGCATGTACCTGGGTGGATTCGAGATCTTTCGGCGGCACGACGGCGCGGGTGCGATCACCTTGGAACGTGAAACCCTGCATATCACGGATGACAAACGGCGCATCGCACTAGTCGAAAATAAGACGATCGACATCACCTCACCCCTTACGCCTCACACCTCACTGGTTCGCTACCAGTTGAACAATCATCTCGGCTCGGCGTGCGTGGAGCTGAATGAGGCGGGCGAGATCATCTCATACGAGGAGTATTTCCCATACGGTAGTAGCTCGTATCAGGCTGTGAATGCTGCGATTCACGCGGCAGCAAAGCGGTATCGATACACTGGGAAAGAAAAGGATGAGGAAACAGGACTGACCTACCATGGGATGCGTTATTGTGCAGTATGGTTGGGAAGATGGGTCAGTCCTGATCCAGCTGGCTTAGCAGATGGAAACAATCTGTACGCGTATGCACGGAACAACCCCGTATTGTTTTATGACCCAACTGGCACGACAACCCTCAGCGACATACCGGAAAATATACGACCACCAGACGACACGGGAACACCTCTGAAGATTGGGTTCACTTTGTCCGTGAAACTCGAGAATGGTGTTTTCCAGGGGCAGTACACTGGTACCGGCGGATCTGATGCCTGGCTTCCAGCCGACTCTCCTGAAAAGATTCAGTGGTGGAGTGATGTGGCAGGCAGAGAAGACGCTAAGAAGTGGATGGTCGGCTACTTATCCCTGTTTGTCGGAGTATTCGCTGCAGCAGAATTTGGCGGTGCAGCGGGGATCAAATGGTTTGGGGAGGAAGTATTCTCCGAAGCTACAGGCATTCCGGTCTCGCCAAGAGATCTCTTGGACGCGACGTATGCCATTAGAGCTTTTGACGTCAGCACGGTTTTTCACGTCATGTACGCTGGCAAGCGCGATCTGTTGAAGGCGTTCAGCTTCGCGGACGACTTCATGAGAGACGAGGAGCGCGCGGGGGAGGCTCTTAAAGCGTTCGACGCCGCGGTACAGGAGGTTGTTGCCAAGGCTCCAGAGGTGTCGTTGCGCGATGCAGCCGAGGGCGTGCTGCGCACAATGGAAACCAAGCACGGCTTCGGCGGGGTGCTCACGCTCGAGGAGAGAGGCCTCAGCCCGGTCGAGTTCGCGAAAAAGCTGACCGAGAGACTCGCGATAAATGATCCTTACTTCAAGATATACCCGCACAGTGAGCTCGGGCATCGCGTCCAGATGTGGGCGCTTGGGTACGAGCTTGACAGGAATCCGGGCGCGTTCGGTAGGGCCACGGTGGCGGAGCTTCAGGCGGCAATCGGTAACGCGGGCGTCTTGCTGGAAAACAACAAAATCTGGGTGACGATCTTCGATCGTGCGGAGCCCTATACGCCGAGCTCGCCTGAATGGTGGGGCTGGAGTAGCGATGTCCTATGCCGCCTCTGGAAAATTCAGTAGAGAGACGAAAAAGGGGACAGACAGGTTTCCAGAAGTGCAAAGTTAATTTGCACCACGGTTTTGCTGGCTTTTGGTGATGAAGCAGAGGGCTCTGAATTGCTTTTGTGGACGAGGACACTATTTTGTGCGACAGAGAGGTTGCCATGAAGCCACTTATCTTCCCGTTAAAACTCCAGATGAAACGCGCTGAGGTTAGCGACCTTCATCAGGCGTTGTCCGCTCTTGGCTTCACCATCGCTGGTCCTGAAGCAAGGAGTCAGCGTTTTTTTGGCCATCAACCCGCGCGACGGCGCGCAAGGGGTGAAGCAAAGGTGTCGAGGTCATTTCAAGTACTGGGATGTCGGTCGGAACAAGAAAAGGGGACAGGCAGGTTTTCAAGAGAGCAAAGTTGATTTGCACCGCAGTTTTGCTAGCGAGTTTGACGTAGAGTAAATGAACTGGGTTTTCTTTTGAGTGTGAAGGCAAACACACCGTATTCGCAACATGGAGGTTGCCATGAAGCCCGTTATCTTTCCATTAAAGCTCCAGATGAAACGCGCGGAAGTCGGTGATCTCCATCAGGCGTTGTCCGCTCTTGGCTTTTCGATTGCCAACACTGAAAAAAAGAACCGGCGTTTCGGAGCATCGACAGGCGCCGCGGTGCGCGAGTTTCAACTCGCACATCAGTTGCCTGAGACTGGTGCTGTTGATGAGGCGACGGCTAAGGCGATCAATCAAGAGTTGGCCGATCACGGCGTGCTCGATGTCGAACCAGGACCCGGCGACGGCGAAGTTCTCTCGCCGAATCCGCCAGGCGAAGGACCGCAATCCAACAAGTTCTATTTAGTTACTGGCCGAGTCTTGCAGGCCACCGGCCCGCCAGTTGCCGGTGTCGAAGTTCACGCACTCCACAAGAATTTGCGGAGCGAAATTGCTCTGGGCACACCCGCGTTGTCGGATGATTTGGGGGGGTTCAGAATTCGTTACATTCCACCCAATAAAGTGAAACAGGTCGATTTGATTGTGCGTGCCGTTCGCCCACAGACTGAGGCACCACTCGCGCAATCGGAAGTGATTTGCCACGCCAGACGCATAGAGGTAGTCAACCTTGTCGTTGGCGGTGATGAATATCGTGGCTATTGCGAATATGAACGCGTCAGCCGTGCAGTGCAGCCGCACCTTGATGGCATAAAGATGAGCGATGTGACCGTCGCCGACATTGAGTTACTCGAATGTAAAGCACAACAGCCGCCGCTACATATTGCCTACCTGGTGATTGCCAGCCGCTACGCTCAGCGTAGCGAAGTTCCTGCCGCCGCCTATTACGGTTTCTTTCGCATGCAGCTGCCCACGCAATTACCCAAGCTGGTGTCCCAATCTATCCAGGTGCAACGGCAGGCACTGACTGATGCGCTTGCGGCTAACATTATTCCGAGCGCCCTGAAAGATGACCGCGACAAAATTCTGCAACAGCTGAGGCAGACTGCCGTACATCTTGCACTTGAAGTGCCTGAGGGGAAGGAGAATACGTCACTCGCACCACTGTTAAGCACCACCGGCCTTTCGTCCGCGCAGCAAAGCGCACTACTCACACGCTATTCACTCCATCAAGGAACAATTCAAGAGTTTTGGGCAGGGCTAAAAACCGACCAAGACCTCGGACAGCCCGAGTTGGTTGAAAGGCTGCAGTTTACGTTACAGCTTGGCACGTTGGCCAGTGGTTATGTGCCGTTCGTGCAAACGCTCCAAGCACACCTCCAAGCCGGACAGCTCAAGAGCGTACAAGACCTTGCCGTCCTACAGCCGCAAGATTGGTTGGCGTTGGTCAAGCAAGCCGGAACACCACCGGGAACACCCGGAGAGACTGAACATGAACGCGAAGAATACTATGCCAAGAACCTGGCGCAAACCATCGAGCGCAGTTTTCCGACCGCGACAGTTGTCGCAGGCTTGAAACGCAAAAACTTACCCACGCAAGAAGAACTGGTACGCTTTCTGACCAACAACCCGGACTTTACCTTTGAAACCAATATCGATCGTTATCTCGCCTCTAAGAACGGCGGTGTAACAAGTAGCACGCGCGATGTTGCCACGCTCACGCAGCAACTCAAACAGCAACAACGAGTCTACAATGTCAGCCCAGCCACCGGTAAATTTTCTGCGATGAGTACGCTCCTCGATGCTGGGCTCGATTCGGCGCAAGCAATTGTCCACACTGGCCATCACGTCTTCGTGAAATCGTTGAGCGGACTCCTGGGGGGCGAAGCAATTGCTAACGAAATCTACGACAACGCCGCGCAGACCAACGCGGAGGCGCTCTCGGTCTTTGGCCAATACAGCATGGCGTTGAACATCGGTACGCCTGTGGTGATTCGTAACCACACCGCGCAAGGCGCGAACATACCGAACTGGCAGGCACTTTTTGGTTCATTGAACTTTTGTGAATGCGAACATTGTCGCTCGGTATACAGCCCGGCTGCCTACTTTGTTGACCTGCTGCAATTCGTCAAACAACAAAATGCCTTGGATCTGTTATTTGCCCGCCGCAGCGATCTCGGCGAGATCCAGCTTTCGTGTCAAAACACGAACACGTTGCTGCCATACATCGACCTGGTGAACGAAGTGCTCGAGAATGCCGTCGTGCGCCATGAGACGATCTATCAAACAAGCTGGACCGCAGAGGAGCTGTCTGCCAACCCCGAACATCAGAATGAGACGCCTTACCAGCGACTGGCAAACCAAGTGTATCCACGGCTCCTGCCATTCAATCTGTGGCTGCAAGAAACCCGTGCCTATCTCGGACACCTTGGTACGTCGTTAGTTGAACTCATGGAAGTCTTCCATAGGCCTGGGCTGACAGGTGCTGCCAGGGCTGATCTTGAGCGACAGATCGCGATCGAATCGCTCGGCTTGTCACCCGTTGCGGCGCAGATCATCACCAACACCCTACGGCCCTCACGGTCAGCATGGGAGTTTTGGGGATGGGAAGTCGAGCCAACGGACTGGCCGCAGGTGCTTGCTGATCTCTCGACCTTTTTGCGACGTGCAGAGATCGAGCATGTCACCCTGGAGGCATTACGCAAAACCGCGTTCATCAATGCCGACGAAAAACTCACGGTTACATTTATAACACCGTGCAATACTGAAGGCGCTACGATTAACAATTTGACCGAGCCAAGACTCGATAAAATCCATCGCTTCCTGCGTCTGCAACACACGGTGGGCTGGGAAATCACAGAAGTGGATGCCGCTCTCACCGCGATGCACGCGACCGATCTCACGATGGAGTTTCTTGTTCAGCTTGCACAGATGCAACAGTTGAAGGCAGAACTCAATCGACCGGTGTTGGAGATGCTGAGCTGGTGGTCAACCATGAGTACTGTGGTCGATGGCACTGACCCTGAAGACCGTTCGTTCTATGATGAACTGTTTCTCAATAATGCAGTCGTCACTCCAGCTGACGACGCTTTTCAATTGAACAGCACACGGAGTGATCTCCTAAACGCTGGCACCGCTCCCTTAGCGGAACACACCGCGACAGTCCTCGCCGCCCTTGCCATTACTGAGGCCGAGCTTGCCTTAATCTTAAGTGCCACAGGTAAGACGGAAGCAGAGGGGTTGACCCTTGCGTTGCTGTCGGAGCTGTATCGTCACGCCTCACTCGCCAGAGCACTTGGCCTTAGCATTGCCGATTTCCTGTCGCTACGAAAACTCACCGGTATCGACCCATTCACGACCCCCAATGCGACGGTAGATTTTGTGGCTGAGGTGCAGACAGTGGATCAATCGCCGTTCAGCATCGCCACGCTGGATTACCTGTTACGCCATGTATACAGCGAAACCAGCGGCCTGGCACCGACTGAGAGTAGCATCACGCTTGTGCTAGACAGCATAAAGGCGGGTTTGCAAGCCATCGCAGCAGAAAACGTGTTGACTCCTGATCCAACTGGACAAATCACGCAAGGACGATTGGCGCTTCTCTTAGCCGACGACATCCTGCAACAAGCCATTGCCCTGATTGAAGGCGCCTCGACACTGACACAAACAGAGCAGGAAGCCTTCATTGACGAACACTTCCTGATTTTCTTTGGCGACACCACCGAGGCAAAGGTGGTGCTGACGCAGTCTGTTGATCCCGACCACGCCGCGCTGCAAAAACAGGCGCGGTACGAGTACGTCCTCCGACCTCTAGTTACTTACCTGAGCAGAAGCCTGAGCACTCAATTTGTGGTCCAGACGGTTGCCGTCGCGCTCAGCTTAGAAAGCGCTGTCGCCGAAGCCGTATTGGCGGAGTACATCACGGCGCCAAACGATTCGTCAAAGAAAGCGATCGATATTTTTCTTGGGATCGACTTGAACGCAACCACTTATACCGACTCTGAGTTCAACATTTATCGGCTGTTGCATAAAGTCGCGACCGTACTCACAGCGCTGAAGGTCACCGCGCAAGAATTACCTTGGGTCTTCGCGAAAGGTCCAGCACGAGGTTGGTTGGACCTGCGCCGTCTCCCACTGACCATCCCGAGTGATACCGACGCGGCACTGCAATATGCAGGCTGGAAGCGGCTGGTTGCGCTGTACAGTTTTCGCGATGCCTATCCGGCAGCCGGCGATGTGACCGTCTTCAGTGTCTTCGATCTTGTCGATACTGGGAGTGACCGTGATGGCGTCTTTGCCACGCTCAGCTCACTCACTGGGTGGGATACGCTTGATATGGACTATCTTACCGCGGCGAGCGGATTTAATCTCACCTATCCTGATGACTGCCATGATGAGCGCTACCTCGTGCAGTTGCAGGCTGCGTTTGCATTGCTCTTGCGATTAGGGGTCTCCGCTGAAGAAGCGCTGCGCTGGAAGACCTCGACCAACCTGGAGCGCATGAAAGCCATCGCCATGGCGATTAAAAATGTGGTCAAAGCCAAATATGACAATGACACCTGGCTGACGATTGCCGAACCCTTGAAGAGCCAGCTCCGCGAACAACAACGCAGCGCATTGATAGCGCACCTGATCGCTAGGCGTCCCGGCATCGAAGAAGCGAGCGACCTCTTCGCGCATTATCTCATTGATGTCGAGATGAACTCGTGCATGAAGACCTCGCGCATCAAGCAGGCAATCAGCTCTGTGCAACTCTTTGTCCAGCACTGCCTCATGAATCTCGAGCCTGGCGTCGAGATTAGTGAAGTCTCTGCCAAGCAGTGGGAATGGATGAGGAACTACCGCGTCTGGGAAGCCAATCGCAAAATCTTCCTCTACCCTGAGAACTGGATCGTCCCAGAGCTGCGTGATGATAAATCGCCATTCTTCAAGGAGCTAGAAAACGAACTGTTACAAAACGAACTTACCCAGTCAACAGCGGAGACTGCGCTGACTCACTATCTTGAGAAGCTCGATGAGGTCGCCAAACTCGATGTGCGTGCCATGTATCATCAGCAAGAAGGTGGCGAAGCGCCCATCGATGTGCTGCATGTCTTTGCCCGGACCCAAGCAACGCCGCACGTCTATTACTACCGAACTTATGTCGACTCTGCTTACTGGACCCCATGGGAAAAGATCGACATCGACATTGAGGAAGATCATTTGCTGGCCGTAGTATGGAATCGGCGTTTGTATCTTCTGTGGCCGTTAATCGAAGAAGACAATCGTGGAAGCGAGACCTGCCCTCCGCTTAGTCAATTGTTTGAAGAAGAATTTCCTCGTCTGTTGAATGACGAGAATGTTGACGCGTGGGAAGAGCTCAAGAGTGGTTGGATGGACCCAGTCTATGAGCCGGAGTTAGAAGAAGGATTGGCCGCACAAGAGACCGACCTCGTCGAACAGACAGCATGGCTGGAGAATTACTTTGCATTATCATTTCCGGATATTTCCTTCGAAGACAGGATTGGGTCGCTTCTCCAGCAATGGGAGGCCTGCAGGACAACTGAGAATAGGATCTCGACGATTCGGTTAGCATGGACGGAACGCAAAGACGGAACATGGGCTGCCGAAAAGGTGAGCGAAGGATCAGTGACAGTCCAATATCGCGAAAAAGAGTCGTTTCTCCTCAAAGCAGAGATTGAACAGGCAGGATTATTTTCATTCCCACTCAGTACAGGCGTGTCGCCACGCATTAGCACGCCGTTACCCTCGAACGAACTCGTCATCGCGGTGTACTCTTCCGACGGACTGAATAAGTCGCTCCACGGGAACTTTCGCTTCACAGGCTGTAATGGCCAGGTGATTGCCACCGCCTCTGAAGAGGAATCTCTTTCGCTTGCCCATCTATTTCCCGTCACCCTTTCGTCGATCAATATGCAGTATGTTGAAGGGGAAACGTATGATGTCCCTTTAACACTGCCGTCGAGCACGGTAGATTCCGCTGGCAATTGGACAGGGAACCTCAGCATTGACTATCTCACCGCCCTCAACAAAACCCCTGGTCAATTCATCCTCACACCACCGCATCAATACAACGAGTATGTATCACAAGATGCGCTGTTCTATCAGGATGCGACGCGCTGTTTTTATGTTACTCCACAAAAGCAGTCCCCCTTGTATTCCGTACTACAGTCACCGGATGCCGTGTATTTTGAAGCAGCTCTCCGCTCAACTCGGACATCAATTGCCTCAACGCTCAGTAAACAGGCCATATTAATTGATGCCGTATTACCGTCAGGGCCTCAATCTGTTGCAAGAACAATCGCAAATAGAGATCCCGGAAGACAACTGTCACAAACGATTGTGACGGGCGAAGAAGTACTGATCAAAGATCTGCTTGATCAAAGCAGTGTCGCCGCGAACGGACTCGTGGTGAGTAGCATCCATGTTGGCTCAGCTGTAGTCGTAGAACCAGAGAAGGTCTATCGATTTACTTCCTTTTACCATCCACATATCTGCACCTTCTTCAAGGAGTTGAACGCCAAGGGTGTTGACGGACTCATGCAGCGTGCTGTGCAGGCACGTTCCAGCACGTTCTTTGCCACGACCTATGATCCAGATGAAAACGTGGTAGCTCAGCCTTACCCACTGTCGAGCGTCGATTTTTCTCATGCTGGTGCCTATAGCCCGTACAATTGGGAAATCTTTTTCCACACACCGTTACTCATCGCCACGCGCCTCAGCCAAAACCAACGCTTTGAAGAAGCACAACGCTGGTTCCACTACATCTTCAATCCGACTGCGCGAGTGGATGGTGCGACCATCACCGGACCCGAGCGCTATTGGAATTTCCTCCCGTTCTCTGAAGAGAACACGCCGCAAGCCATCGATGAACTGATGCTTGCACTGAATGGGGGTGACGCTGAGCTGGAAACACAGGTTGAGGCGTGGCGGGAGACTCCGTTCAATCCTCACCTCATCGCCCGCATGCGGCCAGTCGCCTACATGAAGACCGTCGTGATGAAGTATCTGGACAATCTCCTCGCCTGGGGTGACAGCTTATTTCGACAGGATACGATCGAGTCGATCAACACAGCGACACAACTGTATGTGCTCGCGGCGGATATTCTCGGCGCTCGACCACAATCGCTCCCTGCGGATACCGGAGAAGATTCTGAAACTTACAACAGCCTCGCCAATAAGCTGGATGATTTTTCTAATGCCCTGGTGCAGTTGGAGAATCAGATGGCCGCGCGGACCGCACCAGGATTTGATCCATTTGATAACACTGTGGAGATTCCACCCTTTACGCTTCCACGTCCAGAACCGGTTCCGTTGCCAGGTGTCAATACGCTGTACTTTTGCGTTCCTAAGAATGACGAACTCTGCGCCTACTGGGACACTGTGGCCGATCGGCTATTCAAGATTCGCAACTGTATGAACATCGAAGGCGTTGTGCGCCAGCTCGCACTTTTCGAGCCGCCGATTAACCCCGCACTTCTTGTGCAGGCAACTGCCGCAGGCATCGACATCAGTAGTGTCCTGAGTGACCTGTATGCACCGCTGCCACAGTATCGCTTTCAGGTGATGTCCCAAAAGGCTGTAGAATTTTGCGCGGATGTGCGCGCACTTGGTGCGGCACTCCTGCCCGCCTTGGAGAAGCAAGACGCTGAGGCCCTCGCCCTTCTACGAGCGCGTCAAGAACAGGAATTGCTTGAAAGCATGACACAGGTTCGGAAGCATCAGATCGAGGACGCAAAGGAAACCCTAGACGGCTTAAAAAGGACACAAGCCATGATTGACGTGCGTCATGCCTATTACCAGCAACTGCTTTCTGGTGGTCTCAATCCGCAAGAGTTTCTCAACCTCCTGCACTTGAATCTCGGTCGCGCCTTCGAATCAAAGGCGGGGGACTACGAACTGCGAGCGGCGCGCAACTACCGCATTCCTGATGTGTCCCTGTCCTTCTCCTCTAAGCCTATTTTGTTCCCAATACCTGAGTCCGTGAGCGTGGGCTCATCGATGGGAGGGTCATTTTTGGGCAGAGTGGCTCAGGCCCGGGCAGCCAAGCAACAGAACTTCGCGTCCAATGAATCGTTTCAAGCGAATCTGGCGTCAATTACTGCCGGGCATGAGCGACGGCAACAAGAATGGCAACATCAAGTTGAGCTCGCGGAGAAAGAACTGGAACAGATCGACAAGCAAATCGCCGCCGCGCAAATTCGCGTTGCTATTGCTGAACAAGAACTATCCAATCACACCCAACAGATTGAAAATGCACAAGCGGTTCACGATTTCATGAAGAACAAATACACCACCAACCAGCTCTACAGTTGGATGGTGTCGCAGATCTCCAGCATCTACTTTCAAAGCTACCAGATGGCCTACAACTTGGCGAAGCGCGCCGAGAAAGCCTATCAGCACGAACTCGGTGTGACGACGTCGAATTTCATCAGCTTTGGCTATTGGGACAGCTTGAAAAAAGGACTGCTCTCAGGCGAGAAGTTGCAGTACGACCTGCGCCGCATGGAGATGTCCTACCTGGAGCAGAACAAGAGGGAATACGAGCTGACCAAGCACATCTCGCTGGCGATGCTCGATCCTGTTGCACTTCTCAAGTTGCAGACAGAAGGGGAGTGCCACTTCAGCTTGCCAGAAGTAGTTTTCGACTTCGACTTTCCCGGCCAGTACCTGCGGCGGATCAAGTCCGTCGGTGTGTCGATTCCTTGCGTCACTGGGCCCTACACGACCGTGAGTGCGAACCTCACGTTGCTGAGCAACCGTGTTCGCCGCGAGACGACTGCAACAGGTGATTACACGTACACAGGCTTGGAAGATTCCCGTTTTCAGCACAATGTGGGAGCGATACAATCGATCGCTGTCAGTAGTGGGCAGCAGGATAGCGGCCTTTTTGAACTCAACTTCCGCGACGAGCGTTATCTGCCTTTCGAAGGCAGCGGCGTGATTAGTGATTGGAAGCTGAAACTCACCAGTGCGGTGCCGACCTTTGATTGGTCAACGATCACAGATATCGTCTTGCACGTGCGGTATACCGCACGTGAAGGCGGGGATTTGCTACGTGATGCTGCGTTGAAAGCACTTCAATCGGAACTCGAGGGGATTCCATTGCAGAGAGCCTTTTCCGCTTTGCACGAATTCCCCACGGAATGGAATGCGTTCCTGAGACTAGAAACAGAGGGTGAAGCGGTTCTGAAGTTGGATCTATCGGAAAAACGCTTCCCGTATTTCGCCCGTGGTCTGGAACCGACCATTTCCAGGATCGAGCTTGTGGCGCTGGTGAAAAGTCCGTCGACCTGGACTGCTACCGATGTGACGGTGGAGGGAGGAGAACGGACGGAGAATGTCACACTGGCATCAGCAGGTAATCTCTATGGCGGGAATCCAAATGGAGTAGTCAACTACCAAGGAGTCAGTCCTGGTGCGTGGACGGTCCGAGTGAACACGACCTCATTGGGTCCACCATCCGGTTGGGTCGATGATTTTGTCGTCATCGCGACATACCAGGTCACCACACCGACGTGACGCTGTGACCATTAGGGTGTGATGGAAAGTCCACTGGGCATGGTTAGGGCGCTGCGACTTTGATACCTGGGATTTTCCCGGCGATGCGGTGGAATTCCAACACGTGTTAATGATCAAGGGCTAGGATCAGAATCGACGGGATCAGTACACAGAGGACAGATGGGGATGAAATGATCAACGAGCGGGTGCAGCGACGGCGACCGTCATCCTAGAAGACCGAGGCTGCTTCGTGATTACTCCTTGCTGCAGGCCGTTTCCCACAGGCCTTGATTGAGTGTTCCCGGCTCAACAGTAGCCCAGTGGCCTTCGCTCGTATGCCCGCCGCCACTGATCACCTCGCCTGTCCCCATATGACCGTAGTAGTCTGTCGCGGCAAGGGTCCGAACTTTCTTTTCCGCGCAATCGAATTGTTTAGTCATTTTGGTGGAATAGAAACGGGTAGGAGTCCGTCCGCCCTGCATGGCTTTCCAGTCGATCAGCGCTGAGAGCACAACCAGATTACCATCTCGGCGGATGGTACTGGGGTCGATGTATGCCGTTTGCAACGGGTGTGACTGATATCGAGCATCAAGGGCCGCCCATTCAGCCCATACGACCCCATGCAGCATGACCAGCGACGCGGCCAGCAGCCAGAAACCAATCCTGTAACCCGGCATGATTATACCTCCTCGAGGAGGTCATCTTACCAACCGTCTGTGACTTTCGGAACGGCCCTCCTGGGTGACTCAGGAGGGCCCTTGAGAGGCACTGCAGTGAGTTAGCACTTATTGATTGTGGGTCTCGGCTGCACCTTGGAACGCAGTTGATCCAACCGGTCGGTGACGAAGCTGAATCGTTTCTTCGGCGGATAGGGAAACCGGTAGGCGATCGGTTCCTCTTGCGGCGGTAAGTGGTTCATGTCGCGGTACACATTCACTGGAGCTGAATCCGCCGCCAGGTGGAACATAGAGCGGTAGCCCAGTCCACAGCCGGTGATGTTGAGTAGCTCCCCAAATCCGTTCTGAGAGGCCCGCTGGATCGCCCTCTGTCCAATCGACTTAAACGAATAAAATTGCCCCTTCGCCCACTTGTGTCCCCAGTATAATTGTTCGACGGTCATTTTGGCCGGCTTGTACACCACATGCTCACCGGTATAGGCCGTCCAGTTCTCCGTCAGAATCCGTCCGGCTGCCTTGAGCTCTGTAAACAGCCGGGTCCCCGGATACGGAGTCATGATGCGCCACAGTGCCCCGGCCAGTCCCATGCGAGTCGCCCATTCGGCAGTCTGTTCGAAGTCGTAGACGTCTTCATGGTCCAAGCCGCAAACAAATCCTGCATGGATATCGATCCCTTGGTCATGAATACGTTTGATCATTTCCTCGTACAGTTTCGCTGAATTTTGCTTGTCGACAGACTTGAGCGAATCCTGGTTGATGGATTCGATTCCCATGAACATCGCCGAGCATCCGGATTCCTTCAACGTCTTGAGCAATTCAGGATGATGGGCGACGTAGGTGGCGCTCATCTGGCTCATCCACTTCTTCCCGAGCGGCTTCATGGCCGCACACAGTTCACGCGTATAGGCCGGGTCCGACAACAGGTCGTCGTCCCAAAACATGACCATCGGTCCATTCATTTTCTCGACAAGCTTCACGACGTCGGACGGTGGCTTTTTTCGGAATCCGTAGGCACCGCCCCCCAACGCCAAGTGAATCGAGCAGAACGTACAGCGGTAATTACAGCCTCTGGTCGCTGTGAGTGCATCTCGGAACATGTAACCCTGCGGCAAGAGATCCCAGCGAGGCGGCTTCTCATCCCATCTCTCAACCATGTAGGGCATGCGGTACTGTTGCTGCATCCTGCCTTTCTTGAAGTCTTCCAGCAGCCGGGGTACTGTCAACTCGCCTTCCCCGATGACGACTGAATCGGCATGCTTGATCGCTTCGTCGGGCATGGTCGAAGGATGAAGGCCGCCAAGCACGACCTTGGCGCCGCGCTCACGGAAGATCCTCGCCACTTCATATGCGCGGATGGCGACGACGGTCGTGACCGTGATGAAGACTAAATCATAGTCGGCTTCGAAGTTCAGCGGCCCGACGATTTCGTCTTGGATCTCGATGTCCCACTCATCCTCCGGGATGAGGGCGGCGAGGGTAGGGAGGTTGAGGTTAGGCGTACGGAACAGCTTCCAGACCGAGTCCCATTTCTGATCTTCGGGATGAGGAATAATGAGACCGATCTTGCGGTGCCCCCTAGTTATATCCTCCTGGAAGATAGTAGTTGGATAGGTGTAGTTCTCTAAAAAACTTTGTTGAGGTTGTTCCTCCCGTACCTGTACTGGTGCCAGCCAGGTAAGCTGAAACTATTCTGCCCACTATCGTTGGCCGTGGTTGTATCAGGCGAACGGGGATCGTGGAGAATGATACTCCGTTGGCCTTGAATAGAAAGATAGGGTCCGATGAACGGCTCAAAATTCGTCGGGGAGGCAGGACTGTACGGATTGCCAGAAAACCTTAACTCGTCGGCAAGACTGTGCGGAGGAACCTGAGGGTCTGCATTGGACCGATCAGCTTCCGCGCATGAACCAGGTTCGGCGATGTTCATGCAGTCGGATGACGCGGCTTGGGTGTTCAGTGGAAGGAGTGCAAGGATGCCGGCGAGCAAGAATCTCATCGTGCACCTTCTGTGTTCAACGCGAGACTAGCTCGTTCGAGAGAAGGAAATCAAGAGGTTTGAAAACGATTATGGGAAGGTCCTTGATTGATTCGTTCGACTTCGATCTCGATAGGAAGGCGGTAGCGCCTAGACATCCGTCAAACGGCGATCAGTCTATGCGCGTGAGGCAAATCGAAGGAAGCAAGGGCTGAGTCATGGAGAACTCTGGGGAGGTTGTGTTGGGCCCACGATCGTGCGGTGAGCCCTCCCGTACTGTGGGCGACACAAGTTCTTACCTGTAAGAACTTTATAGGTACACTTTCTGATTGTCTTCCTTGCGTCTCTTGAGGTTCGTCCCGATGCGGGCACGCTCGCGCTCGTAACCCACAGCCGTGTAGTAGAGGGAACGATCAAAAAACTGGTTGAGGAGGTGCATCAGCTCCAGCTCTCCGTGTAGCTCCATGGCGCTCTCGGATAACCCTTCTCGCTTGACGAAGGCACACATGTGTTCCTTCGTTGCGGTGATGGCCCAGAGGAAGTGGCTGTAGGCTACGCCTTGCGCGGCTCGGCGCGCGCCCAGCTCCGTGTATCGCTGCTCGATCTCAGCTTCAGTCAGATCCATCAGCCAGTTATTCAAGTTCTGGTAGATTTCGCGGGTACGAGCTCGAAGTTCATCCGGAGGGACTTTACGGAGGTCGCTGCATCGGGGAGAGTTCCACACTTTCTCACTGAGCTCCCTGGCAAGCTGTTCGGAGTTCTTCTCGATCAGTTTCACTAATCGACCAGCCATCATGGCGCACCTCCTTGCTTGATATGGTTCTGTAGGGGAATGTCCGGGCTCCTCATAGCGGTCCAGACGTTACCCGATTGATGACCTCAACGTCAATGATACGTGCGTTCAGCCTGGCAGGTGCCGTGAAATCACTGGTACGAGTCGAGCTGGCAATGACAGTTGTAGGATCGTACGGCAATCCCAGCCGACCGTGTTTCTCCCTGGGGACATCGCTGCACGCACGCCTTGAACTTGCTTGATCCATTTGTTATCCTTCGCCCGCCTTTCATATTCGTCGTCAACATAACTATTTCATATCTGTACACATTTCTGAGGAGTACCCACCATGGCCGGCATCAAGCGGGCGTTGATCAGTGTTTCGGACAAGACGGGAGTCATCGAGATGGCCAAGGGACTGGAAGCGCTTGGCGCGGAAATCCTGTCCACCGGAGGAACGGCAAAAGCGTTGCGTGATTCCGGCGTGAAGGTGACGGATGTTGCCGCCTATACCGGTTCGCCCGAGATTCTCGATGGCCGAGTGAAAACGTTGCACCCGAAGATTCATGGGGGTTTACTCGGCCGACGGTCGATTTCGGCCCATGTCGAACAGATGAACCAACATGGGATCGGTCCTATCGATGTCGTCGTGGTAAATCTCTACCCATTCGAAGCAACGATTGCGAAGCCCGATTGTCGATTCGAGGATGCCATCGAAAATATCGACATCGGTGGACCGTCAATGCTGCGATCGGCCGCCAAGAATCACGATGATGTGCTGGTGGTTGTGGATCCAGCCGACTATTCGAAGGTCCTTGATGCGGTGAAAGGTCATACGGCGAGCGCGGCGCTACGCCGTGAGCTGGCGTTGAAGGTGTTTCAACATACCGCGCGCTATGACGGATTGATTGCCGCCTATTTGGAAAAACAAGTGCGAGGCGGGGAGGTGAAGTTCCCGAAAGTGTTGTCCCTACAGTTTGAATTGGCTGAAACGCTTCGCTATGGAGAGAACCCGCACCAGCAGGGCGCCTTCTACCGTGAACGACACAGCAACGAGCCTTCAGTTTCACGAGGCAAGATTCTTCATGGGAAGGCCATGTCCTACAATAATTTTCTCGACGCGAATTCCGCGTTGGAGTTGGTCAAGGAATACCACGAGACGGCCGTGGCGATCATCAAGCACAACAATCCCTGCGGTGTGGGGCTCGGCGCAACACCCGTGGAGGCCTATGTCAAAGCACGAGAGACGGATCCCGTGTCGGCCTTCGGCGGTGTCATCGCTTTCAACCGGATCGTCGATCTCGCAGCGGCCAAAGAAATCACTTCCACGTTCGTTGAGGTTGTCATCGCTCCCGGGTTTGCTGAGGATGCGCTGGCCGAACTAAAACGCAAGAAGGATCTTCGTCTCCTGGATGTGGGGCCGTTGACGAAGGTGAAACAGGAAGGCGTCGATCTCAAGAAATTGGTCGGTGGGTTGATCTTACAAGATCGCGATCTCGGCATCTTGACGGATCTTCGCGCGCTTTCCGTGCCGACCATTCGGAAGCCGACCGATGAGGAATATGCTGCCTGTGCCTTTGCATGGAAAGTCTGCAAACACGTCAAGTCCAACGCGATCATCTACGCTAAATTAGGCCAGACGGTTGGCATTGGAGCAGGACAAATGAGCCGGGTGGATTCCGTCAAGTTAGCAGCGATGAAGGCCCAAATGCCGGTGAAGGGCTGTGTCATGGCCTCGGACGCGTTCTTTCCGTTCCGTGACGGTCTTGATGCCGCCGCCGAAGTTGGTATTACGACCGTCATTCAACCGGGTGGATCGATTAGGGATTCTGAAGTGGTGAAGGCGGCAGATGAACATGGGATGGCGATGATTTTGACGGGTATGCGCCACTTCCGCCACTGATCGGATGCTGAAACAGGCCCCCAACTGAGTGTTCAGTTGTTCGAGACCCTCAACATGCCAATACAAAGCTCGGTAGACTGCCTGCCAGGAGTTTTGCGCTAGGCCATCTTGATCGGCCTGCCTTCTCTCAGAGTGAAAGTGATCTCATGAAGATTCTTGTTGTCGGTAGTGGTGGGCGAGAGCATGCGATGGTGTGGAAGCTCGCCCAGAGTCCACGTAAGCCGGCTCTCTATTGTACCCCGGGCAATGCTGGGATCGCGTCGTTGGCAACCTGCGTGCCAATCATGGCGGACAATATGATCGGCCTGAAAGACTTTGCGCTTCAAGAGAAGATTGATCTGACGGTGGTTGGGCCTGAGGTGCCACTCGCATTGGGCATCGTTGACGAATTCCGCAAAGCCAAGCTCAGGATTTTTGGGCCGACCAAGAACGCGGCTCGCTTGGAAGCCAGCAAAAGCTTTTCAAAAGATGTCATGGCCCAAGCCAAGATCAGAACTGCTCAGGCCAAGAGTTTTGAGAAGGTTGCCGACGCGCTCGCCCATGTTGAGCGTCATGAGCTGCCGGTCGTGATCAAGGCAGACGGGCTGGCACAAGGGAAAGGGGTTATCATCGCAACCACTCGCGACCAAGCTCGGAAGGCGATCGTGGACGCGATGGAGAAGGCGGTCTTCGGCCAAGCCGGGAAGCAGGTCTTGATCGAACAGTTTCTTGATGGCGAAGAACTGACGATCATGGCCTTCACGGATGGTCAGACGGTGGTGCCGATGCCGCCAGCGCAAGATCATAAGCGGGTCAGCGATGGCGACACGGGTTTGAATACGGGAGGCATGGGTGCCTACTGCCCTGCCCCACTCGGAACGCCTGAGCTACATGCTCGCGTTACGCGTGAGGTCCTGCAGCCAATGGTCGATGCGATGGCCCGTCTTGGTTCTCCATTCCAGGGTGTCCTCTATGCGGGATTGATGGTCGTCAAGGGAATGCCGTACGTGTTGGAGTTCAATGCGCGTATGGGCGATCCTGAAACTCAAGTGGTGTTGCCGTTGCTCAAAACCGATCTGCTTGATGTCCTTGACGCTGTGGTCGAACATCGGCTGGACCAACTTGTGGTTGAATGGCATTGCGATACTGCGGTGTGTGTCGTCGTGGCGTCGGGAGGCTATCCCGGTTCCTACCGGCAGGGGCTGACGATTCACGGCCTCCCCTCAACCATCTCCGCATCAGCGACCTCCGTGGTGTTTCATGCGGGGACGACTCAGCGAGGGAACGAGATCGTCACAGCGGGAGGTCGGGTGCTCGGCATTGTAGGTCGAGGACCAACTCTCTCGGACGCACAGCGCGAGGCCTATCAGCTTGTGAGAACGATCTCCTTCGAAGGCTGCCATTTCCGGACGGATATCGCGCATCGCGCGCTCAAGACGTACGATTGACCCGATTCACACTCCTGAGACCTTCTCCCTTGGCCAACCCTGATTGCAGCGCGCAATCATCCTCGCTCCCAGTGTGCCCTTCGTGTGTGCGCGAACTCTAGATCCGAATAGCCGGAGCCGATCTTCTGCGATGGCAATCGCGATCGATCTGCTACAATAAGGATCATTCGATTGACGACAGGACAGGCGTAAGACCCATGTGTCGAAGCTGCAGCCTGTCTCAGTCTAGACCGACGAAAGGGGAGCGAGGATTATGACGAGGAGCAGTTATTCGATGCGGGGCGTCTACACGGTTTTTTGGTGTGGTCTCATATTGAACCTTGTTGGGTGTGACTATTGGCCGCCGGCCTTACAGGCTCAGATCGAACAAATGCGCTCGGAAACGCAAACTCTGACGATGGAAAAGGCTCAACTGCAATCGCAAGTCTCGGACTTATCGAAGGCCAAGCAAGAAGCCCAGAGTCAGATGGATGAACTGAGTCGGATGAATCGCGAGAAGACCGCAATGATTATGAGCCTCCAGAAACAGTTGGATGTGGTCCGTGCAAAAGCTTTGAAGTCGATGTCGTCCAAAGCAGCGAAGCGAAAAGCATCAGCAAAATCGAAGGCACATCCTGCTCCTAAGGTGCCATCTGGAAAAAAGCCTGCGTCGAAAGGGGTCGGTGTGCGGTAGCTTGATTTAAGCCATTACGATGAGGAGGTCGTTGTCGTGCTCGGCGCAGCGGTGGATGAACTGGTGGATGCTGGCGAAGGTGCCGCTGCCGGAGTCGATGGTGTTGTGCTTGCTGCCGCAGGGGCTGCAGTCTCTTTTTTCTCCCCCGTGCCCGTTCCACCGGTCTCACTACCGGAGCTTGATGGAGGTTTCATCTTCTCGGAGTAGTCGGTCACATACCAACCGCTTCCCTTGAACATAATTCCCGGAGAGGAAATCAGTCGCTGCACAGCCTTCCCACATCGCTCACAGGTAGAGAGGGGATCGTCTTTCATGCTTTGCTTGACTTCAAAACGGTACGCACACCCCTCACATTGATATTCGTAGATCGGCACGGCTTCCCTCCCTTATGCGTTATGCGCTGTTCTTCCATCAGATCTTGGTAGAGGTCACGCTAATTGAGCAAACGCCTGTTCAAGGCGTTCAAGACCTCTGATGATGTTCGTCATGCTGGTGGCATATGATAACCGAAGGTGTTCCCTGCTTCCAAACGGCTCTCCAGGTACCGTTGCGATTTGGGCCCCGTTCAGCAGGTACTGAGCCACATCGTTCGGAGTCTTCAGCATACCCGATGGCCCCTGTTTTCCCAAGACTCCTTTGATATTGGGAAAAGCGTAGAAGGCCCCCTGGGGCATCCGACACGATACACCGGAGATCTTGTTCAACCCATTTACGATTGTGGTCCGGCGACGGGAAAATTCTTCTACCATTTTAATGGTGAACGGGTCTCCTAGGCGTAATGCGGCAACCGCCGCTTTCTGGGAGATCGAGCACGGATTAGAGGTACTCTGGCTTTGAATGTTGGCCATCGCCGTGATCAGTTCCTTAGGCCCGGCCGCGTACCCGATCCTCCATCCGGTCATGGCATAAGCTTTTGAGACCCCGTTGATAATAACCGTTCGAGCAGCAATTTCAGGACCCAACGAGGCAATGCTGACATGGATCGCACCATCGTACAGGATTTTTTCGTAGATCTCGTCGGAAATCACGAGAAGATCATGCCGTACCGCAACTGATGCAATCTCCTCAAGCGTCGCACGATCATAGGCTGCCCCGGTCGGGTTACACGGACTGTTGACGATAATGGCTTTGGTCCGAGGGGTGATGAGTCGTTCCAGGGCAGCGGCATGGACCGCGTACCCCTCTTCTTCAGAGGTGGCCAACAGGACCGGCGTGGCATCATTCAAGAGCGCTTGGTCAGAATAGGACACCCAGTAGGGGGTTGGGATGATGATCTCGTCGCCCGCTTCGAGTAGAGCTTCGGCCAGGTTGTACAACGAGTGTTTGGCCCCGCAGGAAACCAGGACCTGAGATTTGTCAAAGCGCACTCCAACCTCGGCCTGCAGCTTGTCTGCGATCGCCCCGCGCAGCTCATCGATTCCAGACGAAGGCGTGTATTTTGTAAACCCACTTCGAATCGCATCTTCGGCTGCAGCCTTGACCGGCTCAGGTGTGTCGAAGTCTGGTTCGCCAGCCGAAAAGTCGATGACATCCATCCCTTGTGCCGCCATGGCTTTCGCTTTGGCAGCCATCGCAAGCGTAGGGGAGGGTGCAATGCGGCTGACACGGGCAGCAAGCTTCATGGTTTGAGACTCCGGATGCGATCGTGCAGGCGTCGAGCGACTTCTGGGTGGAGAAACTCAGTTAAATTCCCTCCGTGTCGCGCGACCTCCTTGATGATGGTCGAAGATAGGTACGAATATTCCTCGCTGGGCATCAAGAACACAGTTTCCACCGTCTTGGCAAGTTTGCGGTTGATCAACGCCATCTGAAATTCGTGTTCAAAGTCCGAAATGGCCCGCAGGCCTCGGATGATGGCATGGGCGCCGGACCGTTCGACATAATCCACTAACAAGCCATCAAACGGTGTCACGTCGACTTGATCGAGATCCTTCATGACCAGCTGCACCATGGCAAGGCGCTCCGCCAAATTGAAGAGCGGATGCTTAGAAGGGTTTGGAGCCACGGCCACGACCACCTTATCAAACACGCGGAGGCTGCGGGTGATGATGTCTGTGTGGCCATGGGTAACAGGATCGAATGTGCCGGGGTAGATGCCGATCTTCATCGTTGTACAGCATGGGGGCTGGAGTAGACGGAGAGGGTGGTATCTCCGTATCGATACCGACGCAGGAACTGCGTGGGTCCTAGGGACACGGGTAGGGTGGTTCTGGTGGCGTGCTCGATAACCAGCCATGAATCGACATGAAATAGCCGTTCGGTCTGTGGCTCGGAAAGCAATGCTGAAAATTCTTGAGCGTCAGAATAGGGGGGGTCAGCAAAGACGATGTCGTAGGGACCGTTCCATTGATCAGGGTTGCATAGAAACTTTTCGACGGCTTGGGGCCGCATAGTGAGTTCATCACCGATCTGACAGATCTGGACATTCCGCTGCAGGAGCTTCAAGGCCTCTCTGTCAGATTCCACGGAGGTGACATGGATCGCTCCCCGGCTTACAGCTTCTATTCCCACGGCACCCGTTCCGGCATAGAGGTCTAAAAAACGACTATTCGTTAGGCGATTCCCAAGAATTGAAAACAGAGCCTCCCGGACTCGATCTGAGGTTGGACGAAGGTGATCTGTCCGTGGTGCGTTGAGTCGCCGACCTCTATGGGTGCCCGCGATCACACGCATATTCGCCAACATCACCGTCAACGGTGAACTGTAACATAGCGTTTTTGTGGGGGTCAAGGAATGGAGGATGGATGAAAGGAGAGAAAAATCACTACATTGAAGGGGAACCAGAAATGATTCGTGAATGTATGGAGCGTCCTTGATCCGCTTTTGACCGTGCAGATAGAAGAGGACTATAATGCACTGACTTGTATGAGTGAGGGGAGGATAATACTAGACCGATCAACCGTACCCTTTACGGGCTCGGATACCGAGCCCGTAAACGAGAGAAATCTAGCGAGTAGTTACTGTGTGAGACTCTCGAGTTGCTAAGCTCTTTCTGCGATTATTGGAAATTGTGCGATCAATAATGGCTCCACAATTGATGCATTTCCATGCGTAGAAGACGAGAAAGAAATCCGAAAACCGCTCTAACATCATCATACCCTTACATTTCGGACATTCCATTGACTCCTCCTAGGGTGGCGACGTGCATTGCTGGGGGCGAGCTTAAGCAAGAGCTGCACCAAATTGTCACTTATTGGTATTTCAATAGGTTACAAGATACGTATTTGTCTTAGAACGGCAATATCGGCTTCTTTGACGGTACAAAAGAGTCCGGTCCGTCAATTTTTTGTCCAGCCGAGGATTTATGGCGGATACGAAAGACCACAGGAGAGGGATTGCCCACTGGCCTCAAACCGAGCGTCCCCGTGAACGGCTTCTTGCAAAGGGCTCAGACGCCCTGTCCGATGCGCATCTTCTTGCAATCCTGCTGAGGACCGGGAGACGCGATTCATCCGCCGTACAGGTCGCTATCGAACTCCTTGATCGAATGGGAGGGTTGGGAGCGTTGGCCGCGTGTGGCATTGAAGAACTCTGTGCCATCCCGGGGGTCGGCCCCGCAAAGGCGGCTCAGCTCAAGGCCGCGCTGGCATTGGGAAGGCGTTCTCTGGCGGTTCCACTTTCAACCGGCATCCGCATTTCGTCGAGCGCCGATCTCTTCAAACATTTCCACCCCATTCTTCGGGATGTGAAACATGAACTCTTTAAGGTGGTGCTGCTTGACGCAAAAAATACTGTTCTCAAAGAAACGACGGTTTCAGAGGGGAGTCTGACGCTCAGTATCGTTCATCCACGAGAAGTCTTCGCCCTTGCGGTTCGCGAATCGGCTGCTGCCATCATTTTTCTTCATAATCATCCAAGCGGAGATCCCACCCCCAGTCAGGAGGATCGACGATTGACCGATCGATTAGTGGCGGCTGGCGGACTATTGGGGATACGCGTGTTGGACCATCTCATCATCGGGGATGGTCGGTATGTGAGTTTTGCCGACGAAGGGTGGTTGAGTGGATCCCGGGAGAATAACGAAAACATGTGAAGCGATGATCGATCGAAATCAAAATGCTTGTCCTGCTGTGAGGAAGTCGATGGGCTATACTACCATTCTCAAACGGAGGGTATGCCATGGAAACAGCCCGTGTGGAGCTCGTCAGAAATGTGGCGATCGTATCCAGCGTCGGTGCTGGGAAAACTTCCCTTTGCGAGTCCTTGCTGTATGTGGGTGGAGTTATTCCCTCCCTTGGTTCTGTGACGGAGGGGACCACCGTCTCGGATTTTGAACCGGAAGAACTCCGTCATCGCACCTCGACCAGTACCAGCCTTCTGCAGTTCAACTCGAATCAGACCCATATCAATTTGATCGATACGCCCGGAGCACTCGATCTTCTTGGCGAACCGATGGCTGCGCTGCGTGCCGTCGACGCGGTCATCATTGTCCTGGGGGGAAGCGGTGGGGTGAGGACCGAGCTGGCCCGCCTATGGTTGAAGATCGAAGAATTGAGCCTGCCCTGTCTTCTGTTCATCAATGGGCTGGACAAGGAAGGCACATCCTTTAAGAATGCACTTGAAATTGGCCGCCAACACTTTGGTTTCGCGCCACTCCCGCTGACGGTGCCGGTTGATCAGGGGAGGGTGATCGATGGAGTCTATGATATTCGGCATGAGAAAGTGATTCGATCTGGGCCGACGTCCTTGCAAGTTGAGCAGGTCTCGCCTGGAGATGATCTGCAGGAGTTTGCTCGAGAAACGCGTAGACAGTTGATGGAAGCGGTGGCTGAGACTGACGAACTCCTTCTAGAACGATACCTCTCTCAGGGTGATTTGACACAAGAAGAACTCTTGGATGGTCTGCGACGCGGTACTCAGCTGAGGCGACTCCTTCCAGCCTATGCCGGATCTGCCGCTCAGAATGTAGGAGTCTGGTCGCTCTTGGATGCCATGGTGATGTTGCTGCCCTCACCACGAGAACGTGGTGCAGATCACCCATGGTACGGGACTCATCCCGAGACCAACGCAACATGCGAACGGAAGGGGAGTGCGGAAGAGCCCTTTTCAGCATATGTCTTTAAGACCCTCATTGATCCGTTCGTTGGACGACTGTCCTATTGTCGTGTGTTGTCGGGAACCGTTCAGGCTGATACGACGGTGTGGAATGCATCAAGACAGGTGCGGGAGAAACTCGGTCATTTCTATCAGGTGTTGGGCAAACGTCACGTGTCTGTTGGGTCCGCTAAAGCGGGAGACATCGTGGCGATCGGGAAACTCAAAGATACGCAGACCGGTGACACTGTATGTCAGGAGAGCGCCCCTATTTGTTATGCAGGGCTTGGGATGCCGAAGCCCAGCTTATCGTTCGCGATCGAAGCCAAATCGAAAGCGGAGATTGACAAAGTCAGTCTCGGGTTACACAAGCTCATTGAGGAAGATCCGACACTCGAGTTCACGCGTAATTCTGAAACAAAGGAGATGGTGCTCAACGGGATGGGGCAATTTCACATCGATCTGGCGATGGAGAAACTGCAGCGGAAATTTGGAGTCGACGTCGTGCTGCACACTCCGAAGATCGCGTACCGGGAAACGATCAAAAGCCAGTCACAGGCGCAGGGCAAGTACAAAAAACAAACCGGTGGTCATGGACAATACGGTGATTGTTGGCTTGAAGTGGTCCCGCAGCCTCGTGGTCATGGATTTGCCTTCGGCAATCGTATCGTTGGAGGAGCCATTCCACGAAACTTCATCCCTGCCGTGGAAAAGGGGGTGCTTGAAGCGATGCATGAGGGGCCGTTAAGTGGATTTCCAGTCGTTGACGTTCGAGTCACGGTCTATGATGGCTCCTACCATACAGTCGATTCCTCGGAGATGTCGTTTAAGATCGCTGGAGCCATGGCCTTGAAGAAAGCGATGGAGACAGCCCATCCGGTGCTACTCGAACCCGTCATGAGAGTTGACATCGATAGTCCGCCCGACACGGTTGGAGCTGTGATGGGAGATTTGAACGCTCGTCGCGGGCGTATCGTCTCCGTCAATGCGCTGGCCCATATGGAACAGATCACGGCCATGGTCCCCCTTGCGGAATTGCTGAGGTATGCGACAGCCCTGAATGCCATGACCGGTGGGCGAGCTAGTTATGTCGTGGAGTTTGATCACTATGACGAAGTGCCTCGGGAACTGACGGCCAAGATCATTGAACGGCGGAAGGCAGAGCAGCACATCGCCGTCGCCCACTGAGAAGGTCAGTCGATTGATTTCAGTACGACGTAAAATGCGCGGGTTTCTCGTAGCACGCGAAGTAAGACCGCATCACCTCGTCGAGATTGAGAAATAGTCGACGTAAATTCCATCAAGGAAGACACCTCTGTACGGTTGACTTCGATGACCAGGTCGCCTTCCCGAAGCCCCTCGGCTTGCGCGAGGCTGTTCGGCTCGACTTTGGTGATGACCACGCCCTTTGACTGACGGAGCTTGAATTTTTCGATGAGATTCGCCGTCGACTCCTGAACCTCGAGACCGAGCTTGCTTTCCAACTTTTCTATCCGAGGAATGGATGTCAGGACGGGACTATCAGGTCGTTCGGTGAGCGGTACATCGAGAAGGAGGGGCTTCAGATCTCGAACGACTTCGATCCGTGAAGTGGCGCCAGGGGCGAGCGTGCCGATCAGGCGAGAAAGCCTATTGGGTGAGTCGACCAACACGCCATTGATCCGAACGATGACATCGCCAGGTTGAATCCCGGCGAGCGCCGCAGGGTCCTTTTCAAATACTTCATTGACCAACACACCTCCGCCTTCCGTGACCCCGAATTTCTTCGCCAACTCGGCGGTCAATGGTTGGATGCCGACGCCGAGCCAACCTCGTACAACCTTTCCCTTGGCGAGGAGCTGCTCAATGACCTGTTTGGCCATATTCGATGGTATGGCAAAGCCGATACCTTGAGCAAAATTAATGATTGCCGTATTGATGCCAATGACCTCGCCACGAAGGTTAAACAGCGGACCGCCAGAATTACCTGGGTTGATTGATGCATCGGTCTGAATGAAGTTTTCATAGCGTGAGAGGTTGATGTTTTCACGACCAATCCCGCTGACCACACCAAGCGTCACAGTCTGATCCAGCCCAAAGGGATTTCCGACGGCCAGTACCCATTGGCCCACCTTGACGGACGTCGAGTCACCGAACCGTGCGCTGGTCAGCGGCCGACCTGCGGATACTTTGAGCAGAGCCAAGTCCGTGTCTGGATCTTTACCAATCACGTGAGCGATGAGCTTTGTCTTGTCTGAGAGGCGTACTTCGATCTCGGTGGCATCGCCGACGACATGATTGTTCGTCACGATATGACCTTCACTGTCTACGATCAGTCCGGAACCGGAACCTGACGCATTCGGCATGCGTTCGCCGGAGCCTTCCCGAGATCTACCAACACTGGTGATCGGAAAGAGATTGACGACCGAGGGCTTAGTTTCCTCTGCCAGCTCGGTAATGACGGTTTGAATCTCTTCGAGCATACGAATTCCTGGTAAATCGGCAGAAAACGCCTCAGCATGCCTAGTCTCTAGGCTGAGGAAAAGGAGAATCGAGGCAATCGAGAGTAGTAATCGCGGAATACACGTCGAAGGGGATGTCATCATGACCATCGACCGCTATTGTATCCGATCGTCACGAGTGTGCCTACTGCTTGTGCGTGCTACGCAGATCGAGTCAAAGAGGGTGACGTGGTTCGTTGGCCCGTGAACCATGCCGTGAGTTTGTCCAGCTCTACTTGCGCGCCGATCAGGATGACGATATCGCCGGGTCGTAGGAGAAGATCGTTGGTTGGGGCCAACAGAAAAGGCCCTCGTAGCACTGTGGCCACATGTGCGGAGGCAGAGTAGGGAAGCGCACTCAATGGTTCATGTGCTGCAGCAGCACCTCGGGTGACAATAAGGCGCTCAATGCCTCCTGAACGAAGTGTCAGATCGCGCTGAAAGGCAAGCAAATCTTGATGGATCGCTTCAAGTTTGAGTTCGCGGATTTGTGTGTCGACTTGAACAAGAAAGGTTTTCAGCTGCTGGACCTGGGCAATAGCCTCGGTCAGCGTCTCGTCGATCATGCCGACACCTGAATCAGGTGAAGGCTTGTCGACGAGTTGGTCGGAAACCTGGGCGACGATTTGCCGTCCAAGTTCGCCTGTGACCTCATCAATTCTATTTAGTAATGTCGAGGCTTGCCAGTGCAGCCGAATGATCTGAACTTTCCGGTTAACGAGTTCGGAGATAGCGAGAACAGTTTCGTAACAGGCATGTCCAGTGATCGAGAGTTCTTTATGGACGCGGCCAAGCAGTTCGAGCATTATGGTCTGATAAGATAGATTATGTAAACTCTTACGTGTGGCCGATTAGACGCTCTGCTGAACCGCGCCCAACCTCCCCTTGTTCATAACGGATTGTCCATAGTATCGTCAATCGCACGAGAAATTTTGTGATAGCACATTGAATCGAGTTTTCCGCGTCAACACAATCTGACATCACAAGATGACCAGTAGTCATTTGCAATCAGTTGTGTCTCCCTCGTATCATCACGGCCATGAACTGCACGAAATGTAAGATCAAAGCCGTGATCAAGTTGCCTCGTCACAATGCCGCATTCTGTAAAGGCTGCTTCAATGGCTTTGTGATGGACCAGGTTCTGAAAGCGATTCGGTCGCAGCACATGTTTACGAAAGAAGACCGTCTCCTTGTCGCCGTGTCTGGTGGTAAGGATAGCTTGGCTTTGTGGGATATTCTGCTGAAGTTGGGCTATAAGACCGACGCATTGTATGTGAACCTTGGGATTGGGAACTATTCTGAGTCCTCCCACAAGAAGGTCGCGCATTTTGCTGAAGCCGTGGCTGCGCCCTATGGTTCGGTGATGCACGTTCATACCGTGGAGCGTGAGCAAGGGGCTGGAATTCGCGAACTCGCGATGATCGTCCACCGCCCAACGTGTTCGACCTGTGGGACGATTAAGCGATATCAATTCAACCATATCGCGATCCAACAGGGATACGACGTCATGGCCACCGGACATAACTTGGATGACGAAGCGGCCCGACTTCTCGGCAACGTGCTTCGCTGGCAGGATGAATATCTCGAGAAGCAAAGCCCCAGTCTCCCCGCCTCTCTGGAGGGATTCGCAAAAAAGGTCAAACCATTGTATCGCTTAACCGAGCGGGAATTGGCGGCCTATTGTGTGTTGAATCGGATCGAGTATGTTGTCGAGGAATGCCCTATGGCACAGGGAGCCCGTACCCTTCTGTATAAAGAAGTGTTGAATCGGTTGGAGACCGAATCGCCTGGTACCAAGCACATGTTTTACTGGGGTTTTCTCGAAAAAAACCGAAAGACTGAGACATCCGTGAGCATGATGGACAAAGACCGCTCTACCTTACACCCTTGTTCTCTTTGCGGCCAGCCAACGACGGCTGAGACCTGCTCCTACTGTAAGCTCATGGCCCGTGCTAAGGTCTCCACGCCTCGCTGACCCACTCGGCTCTTGCAAACCGTTTCTACACTCCGTAAGCTCACTCGTATCATTCAGGCTTCAGTTCCTTGTTAGGTCGAACATCGTATGGCAACCGCCCCGCGCGATTACTACCAAATCCTCGGCGTGCCCCGTACTGCCTCTGCCGACGATATCAAAAAGGCATTCCGTCGCTTGGCTCGCCAATACCATCCCGACCTTCACGCCGGAGCTAAAAAGGCCGAGATGGAGAAGAAGTTTAAGGAATTAAATGAGGCGCAAGAAGTACTATCCGATCCAGACAAACGTAAAAAATACGATCAGTACGGAACGGATTGGGAGCAAGCACAAGCCTTCAATAAAGCTCGTGAACAGTCCAGGAGCGGGGGGTTTAGCGGGCCGTGGGGTTCCGGACAAGGATCTGGCGGTCAGGGCGCTGGTGGGAACGAGCACTTTTCCGATTTTTTTGAGAGCCTCTTCGGCAACCGCGGGCGCAGCGCGAATAGAGGCAGCGACTCTGGAACACCGGGTGAGGATCTCGAGACCGACGTTCAGCTCGCATTGCGCGAAGTTTTAACAGGCGTCATCAGGCGTGTAAACCTCCGTGAACCGCAAACCTGCGCAACCTGTCTCGGAAATGGTAATATACGAGGCCGATCATGCATGACCTGCCACGGAAGCGGAATGACGACCGAATCCAAAACCATTGAAGTGCGGATCCCGGCGGGCGTTCAAGATGGAACTCGTGTGAGGATTGCCGGAAAGGGGCAGCCTGGAGCCTATGGTGGTAGGCGTGGGGACTTGTATCTCCACGTGGCGATCGCGCCTGATCCGATTTTTCGACAGCAGGGTTCAGATTTGAATGTCATCCTCCCAGTCTATCCTTGGGAAGCCGCACTGGGGGCAGACGTGACCGCTCCAACTTTAGTGGAACCGGTTAAGGTCAAAGTGCCGGCAGGCAGCAAAGCCGACGGCAAACTCCGGCTGAAAGGGAAAGGACTACCATCTGCAACTGGTGGACACGGAGATCTTTTCCTGACCTTGCAGATTGTGATGCCAACGACGATGACAGAAGAAGAACGAGTGCTGTACGAACGGCTGAGCAAACAACGGCATCCAGATCCGCGAGTGGAACTCCTCCATTCCTCCAGAAAACGCTGATGAACTATGTGCGTCGAAGGTGCGCGCTTGCGTTGCGTGTCTCACTGTGGCAAGCTTTTGACCAAGGTGTTTCAACCAAGGAGGATTTCATGAAGTCTGTAGCCAAGACGATTGCTGTCGCTGCGATAGCTTCGATCGGTCTGCTGATGTCGGGCACCCCCAGTTCCTGGGCAAATGATCCGAGCTATGGCCATGGCGGGAGTGGATACGGGGCCGGAGGAGGACATGGCTATGGCAAGGGCGCGATGCATAGTGGCACCGGCCATCTCATCCGACATCTTCTCAAGCACGAAAAGGATATCGGACTCACGGCTGAGCAAGTGACGAAGCTCAAGGAGGTGCAACTCAATCTGGACCGCATTCGTATCAAAACCGAAGCCGATATCAACATTGCTGAACGTGAATTGAAAGCGTTGACGGATGATGAGAAAAGCGATCTTGGCGTAATTGAGGCAAAGCTGAAGCAGAGCAAAGACCTCCAAGTTGGGCTGCGGATGGTGTCGATTAAGATGCGGCGCGATGTGATGGCGGTGTTGACGCCCGAACAACGTGAGAAAGAAACGTCCGAACATGACAAAGTGATGCAGCAGCACAAAGGGGCAGGATCTCATCATGGCGGGGGGATGTCGTACGGTGTGTACCCTCATGGTGGGAGCTCGCCTGGAGGGAACCCGCATGGGATGATCCCTCACGGCAAGGGCCCATATGAATCAGCTACACCCCCTACTCCGCCAAGCACGATGCCCGTCGAGTAGATGAGCGTGCGAAAGACCATGAAAAAAAAAGATGAGACGAAGCTCCAGAGTCACGATCTCTTAATCGGCCCGGGACGGGCACCGGCAAGAGCGATGCTGAAGGCCGTTGGATTGACGGACGAAGACCTCACCAAACCGCTTGTCGGGGTTGCCAACACGTGGATTGAGGTGATGCCGTGCAATTTTCATCTACGCCGCCTCTCTGAACGAGTCAAAGCCGGGATCCGAGCTGCCGGCGGCACTCCGATCGAGTACAACACCATTGCCGTGTCGGATGGTATTTCGATGGGGACCGAAGGCATGAAGGCGTCCCTGATCAGTCGAGAAGTGATCGCGGATTCCATCGAACTCGTTGCCCGTGGCCACCTGTTTGATGCCGTCGTCGCACTGTCTGGTTGCGACAAGACGATCCCTGGGACCGTCATGGCGCTTGCACGGTTGAACCTGCCGTCACTCATGCTATACGGCGGTTCGATCATGCCGGGGCAGTTTCAGGGGCACGATGTGACCATTCAAGATGTCTTTGAAGCCGTCGGCAAGCATGCAAAGGGGACCATGACGGATGCTGAGCTTAAGGACTTGGAAGATCATGCCTGCCCTGGGCCGGGCGCCTGTGGCGGCCAGTTTACCGCAAATACGATGGCGATTGCGTTTGAATTCCTCGGCATTTCCCCGATGGGCCGAAACGGAGTGCCGGCGATGGATGGTCGGAAGGACGATGTGGCGTTTGAATGCGGCAAGATGGTGATGGATCTGGTGAAGCAGAACCTCCGTCCGCGTCAGATCATCACGAGGAAGTCGTTGGAGAATGCCATTGCCGCAGTCGCCACGACCGGGGGCTCGACGAATGCCGTCCTGCATTTGCTCGCCATCGCTCGCGAGTCAGGCGTGAAGCTGAGCATCGACGATTTTGACAAGATCAATCGAAAGGTTCCCCTCCTTGCCGACCTCAAACCAGGAGGGCGCTATGCAGCGGCAGATCTTTTTGCTGCGGGTGGGACCACCTTGGTCGCGAAGCGATTGCTCGATGCCGGCTTGCTCCATGGGAATCAACCGACGGTCACGGGACGCACGATTGGTGAAGAGGCAGCGGCCGCGACTGAAACTCCCGGTCAACAGGTCCTGCGTCCCCTCGCCCATCCCATCAAGACGACGGGCGGGCTTGTCATTCTGAAGGGAAATTTGGCGCCGGAAGGCTGTGTGGTGAAAGTGGCCGGGCACTCCATGACCAGGTTCCAAGGAGCTGCGAAGGTCTATGATCGGGAGGAAGATGCCTTTGTGGCTGTCCAGGCAGGCCAGATTAAAGCCGGCGACGTGGTCGTCATTCGATACGAAGGCCCGGCGGGTGGGCCGGGTATGCGTGAAATGTTGGGAGTGACGGCGGCAATCGTGGGTGCCGGACTTGGCGACTCAGTTGCGTTGCTGACTGATGGTCGATTTTCCGGAGCAACGCATGGATTGATGGCCGGCCATGTCGCCCCTGAAGCGGTGAAGGGAGGACCGATCGCGGCCGTGAAAAACGGCGACGTCATTACGTTCGATATCGTCAAACGCCGGTTGGATGTGGCGTTATCGCAGAAGGAAATCACCTCTCGTCTCAAAAAGGTCAAAACCCCTACTCCGCGATACACATCGGGCGTGATGGGAAAGTACGCCAGGCACGTGTCCTCTGCATCTGAAGGCGCCATCACCACGTAGATCTCTCCTTTATGTCTTGTTGTCGAAAAGAGAGCGTACGCGCAGATTCTAGCTCTAACGAAAATCTCGTCGTTGGAAAATGACGGAAGCGAGGGTTAGAAGGAATGCCGTGTAGGCTAGCCCATAGGCACCGATCACCAGGAGATCACCGGTCGGCACATCGAGTTGATGGGTGACATGACCTTTGAGATTGAAGCGATCCAGGTTCGGCAGGACGTAATACATGCCCTCCAGTATCGTTTTCCCTAGACCGCCCATCTTTTCGCCGAATGCTTTGAGGTCAGGCGTGAGGTGGCCGATTACATACAGGGCCAAGGTGAAAATTGCGCTGAAGGTGGCACTGGAGAACGTTGAAAACAGCAGTGCGACAGCGGTGATCACCATGAATTCCACGACGATCATGATCAGTGCCTTGAAGAGGACGGCATGGATGGGAACATCCTGCATATAGAGGACCGCCAGTAACCCGCACGCCATGATGGCTGTATTGATCAACAGCGTGAGACTGAGCCCCACATACTTTCCCAAGAGAAATTGAAATCGAGCGACCGGCTTGGAGATGATCGTATAAATGGTTTTCTTTTCGATTTCTTTGCTGACAAGGCCGATGCCGACGAAGATGGCGATCAATACTCCGAAGAAGTTGATGCTTCCAAGACCGATATCTAAAATCAACCGATGGAACTCTCCAAGCGTCAACCGCATCAAAATAAGAGAGCTCCCGATCATCAGGAGCGCAAAGATCAATAAGTTGTAGAGAAGCTTGTCTCTCAGATTTTCACGAAAGGTATTGAAGGCGATCGACAATACTTTCATGCGTGAACCTCCACGACCTGCTGCACGCCCTTCGCTTTGCGGATGAACAAGTCCTCGAGCGAGGCCTTATGGGGGATGAGAGAGACGAGCTTTGCCTTGTTCGCCCGGAGTATCTCTAGGGCGTCATCCACTTGTCGCTGACTCGCTAGGATCGCCATGACACGTTCTCCGTGCAGCACTGTTTTCATGGCGAGCGGCCGGAGCGCTTCGATGCCCTCAGGAGAGAGACGATCCACGACCATTTCCACTTCTTGAGTTGTTCCGTGATCGATTAACTCAGACACCAGGCCGCAGGCAACCAGTTTCCCCTTCATGATCATGGCGACACGATCACACAGCAGCTCGGCATCATGAAGGATGTGCGAACTGAACATGACAGTCTTACCTGACTCCTTGAGACGAACGATCAGATCGCGCACTTCTTTCCGTCCGATTGGATCCAGCCCGGACATCGGCTCATCCAAGATGACGAGCTCTGGATCATTGATCAAGGCCTGGGCGATTCCTACCCGCTGCAACATGCCTTTTGAGAACTTTCGTAATTGCAGGTCACGCGCATGTACCATGCCGACGAGCTCCAATAATTCGTCGATGCGCTTTTCGAGCATGGATCCAAGGAGTCCAAAGAGATGCCCGTAAAATCGCAAGAACTCTCGACTCGTGAGGTAATCATAGAAGTAGGGTGATTCCGGGAGAAAACCGACTTTCGCTTTGGCCGCCCGGTCACCGACTGGCTGTCCGAACAGGTGTGCCGTTCCCTGACTGGGATAGATAAGCCCCATTAGCATCTTAATCGTTGTGGTCTTTCCCGCGCCGTTCGGCCCAAGAAAGCCATAGATCTCTCCACGCTGGACGTCAAGCGACAATTCATCAACAGCCGTCACGCGACGCCCCCAGAAGCCGACTTTGAAAATTTTCGACAGGTGATGGACCGTGATGATCTGTTCAGAATCAATATTCATATTGGTGTCCTGTCGTTACGAGGCATTCTCCAGATCCAGACGAAACACTTTCAGTCGAGTGGGATGGGTACTGCTTGTGACCTGCCCGGTCTGGGTATTGAGTTCGTACGAACCGCCGAATGGCTCTTCTGGGATTCGCGAGAGATATCCTGTTGAGACGAGTTCTGTGAGTGCCTTGGGAGAGGCGTGATACTTCTTCTGGTAGAGTCCGATTGCCTGTTCGAGAAGTCTGAGATCGCGCTCGATGATGACTTCCTTGGCGCGAGTCTCTAACTTTTCTCGTACGACAAGGTCCGGATTTTCTTTCCACAAGGCCTCGAGAAATTGAAGGGCGACGTCAGGATTGCCGGCCTCAGCATGCATGCGTGTCGCTAATCCGGGAAGAAAATCAGGGGCGCCTGCGGTGCGTGCAGCTTGAGCGATGTAGACAGCCCCTTTCGGTGCATTCCCCAGGATAAAGTAATGGTTGTAGCCAAGCAGGAATGGGAGGTTCCATTCGCCTGGGTTTTCGCGATGTCCTTTTTCCAGCAGGCGGTTGCTCAGATCAACTCGATTGGCATAGTTGGTCAGCACCACACCGCCGACGTAATAGGCGTAGGCATACTGTGGATCCAATGTGGTAACGACGTCGAGCGCATGATACAGCCATTCGTACTCGCCGGCGGTATTTGTCTTTTTGCCGACCACTTGCAGGAGACGCAACCATACAACATCGGCACCGAGATGGTGATAGCCCAACAGAGCGGGTTTGAGATGCTCTCCGCGAGGCAGTTGTGCCAGCTCTTCGATCTTTGCTGCATGAGCATCGATACGCAGATCGAGATTCCGTTGGAGGAGTGTGACGAGCGTGAGGAGGCTGAGTGCGATCACCGTGACAGCGGTCCATGCCAGAATAGGTTCCTTTGAGGATGCGTGGGGGTGGATGGCCAAGGGTGACAATCTCGACATAACGATCACATCCCTAAATGCACGAGGTCCCGCCGACTGGTGTCAGTCGGCGGGACACTCGCGCACTCAGGACCTACCTCTTCTTAGAAGAAGCCGGGTACGCAATCTGATGCACCCGTGCTATCAGCTGAGGCCCAGACCGAGAGGTTAGCATCTCCGTCCAGATTGCTCACGGCTGTCGCTCTGAACCCGGCTGCTGTCGGGCCAACATCCACGGCCCCAGTCTCTGAAGTAATCAATGCAGCAGGGGCAGCAGTGGGTCCCAGACAAGAGGTATGTGAAGCGGCATAGGTTCCGGTCGCGTACTGGTACATGACGTTCCCAGTTGCCTGGAATCCAAGATTGGCAAATGTACCTAACGATACACCGGCACCAGCACCACCGACGCACCATCCGGTACCGGCTGCAGGAGTGGGAATAAGCCATGCCGATCCAGCCAAGTTCCAGTTCTGTGGTTGGGTCTTGGTACCCGCTGCCGGTGCATTAGCCGGTGCTAAAGCAACCGTCAGGAAACACCCACGCTCACCTTGCCAGGACACCTCGGACGTCTTAATGGCGCCAAGGTTCGTTTTGGCCTCGGACTGCCGAGACTTCATCTGATACTGCAGGAAGTTGGGAATGGCGATGGCCGCCAGGATCCCGATGATCGCCACGACGATCATCAACTCGATGAGGGTAAAACCCTCTTGTTTGCGGAGCGACTTAAACATCGTACTGCCTCCTTGTTGATGGTTCACTGACGGCCCGGTTGATCATCTGCGGCGCCTGTGTTGCCGCCTGCCTGTGCCTATAGCAGGTTTGGTGCCGGTCAGTGACAAGGCCTAGCGTACCAGTAATCCTTGATGATGCAACAAGTTACGAAAACTCGGCAGAGGATTGGCTGGGGGTGAGCCTCCACGTCTTCCCATAAACTGCTCGGGACTGCCAAGAATTGGCACTCGGTGGCTGCCCTCACGAGGTAGGCATCCTTCTTATCAATATTGAGAGAGGGGTTCGAGTCTGTGGGAGAAGCAGAGTGCTTCCCGCTAGGATCAGTGATCAGTCAGGATGGGTTTGAGGAGTGGTTTGGGGACTTTGCGCTTTCTCTGAAACACGGCGCTTGGCCTGTTGAATCCGGTCTTCGTAGGCTGGGTTGGCCATACCCTGCTCGCGAAAGCGTTGGAGCAATTTTTCATTGGAGGGATCGAGTTCCAGCGAATGGAGCCAAGCATCACGAGCATCCGTCATCTTATGCTGCTTCATGTAGACTTCTCCAAGATGCTCATAGATCACGGGGTCATCGCCGACAAGCGAGACGGCTCGCTTGATTTCGGTGAGGGCTTCTGAGAGCAATCCTGATTTATAGAACGCCCAGCCAAGACTATCGACGTAGTATCCATTTTCCGGTTTAAGTGCCACGGCTCGCTTTGTAAGCGACAGTGCCTGATCGATCTTCATGTCTCGCTCCGCGTAACTATATCCGAGATAGTTCAAGGCATCGGCATGATGGGGGTCGAGTGAAAGCGCAGTTTCCATCGCACGCTCCACGTCATCAAACCGATTCAGTTTGTCGTAGGCTGTGCCGAGATTGAAATGGAGATCGGCGTTCTTGGGGTTATGCCGAATCCCCTCTTGAAACGCCTGCGAAGCCTTCTCGAATTGCTCACTTTGAAGATGGGCTAAGCCCAATACGATGTGTGGCTCAGGCTGTTTCGGCATCAATTGAACAGCTTCGTCCAGATGCGTGACAGCTTCAGGAAACTGTTTGAGCCGATAGAGGAGGACGCCGAGGTGAATGTGGCTGTCGGCGAATCTTGGATCCAGGTGGAGATTGTAGCGATAGGTCTCCATCGCCTTGGGTAAGTCCTTGGTCTCTTCGTATAGATACCCAAGGTAGTCGCGCACTTTTAATTCAGCCGGTTTGACCTTCAAAATGTCGGTCAACTGAGCGATCGCCTTTGAAAATTCTTTCTTCTCTCCATAGATCAGCGCCATCCGTAATTGAGCATCCAGATCGCCGGGGTTGTCTTCCAACATCGTTTCCAACTCCGCAAGACCTCCGGCGTAGTCTTTGGTCGCGATATACAATTGGATCAGATGCTGACGAACTTCACGGTTTCTCGGATTCACTTGATGGAGGTAGAGTTTCAGAACAGCAATCGCTTTATCTTTCTCTTGGCGCGATTCGTGGACTGACGCTTGAGCGAGATACGCCGGCTCGAATGACGGGTTCACACTGATGGCGCGATCGAAGCTGGACAAGGCTTGTTCCATGTTTCCGGCTTCAATGGAAATACGACCTAAGTAGTAATAGCCGATTGGTGAGTCTGCGGCATATTGCAAGCCTTTCTTGGCTACTTGTTCTGATTCGGCGATTCGTTTTTGATTCAGTAAGATGAGACTCTTGGGAAAGTACGATTCTCCCCGCTCCGGGTTGATCGCGATTGCTTTATCTAATAACTCGATAGCAGTCTCAGGCTTCCCTGCACTGGCGAGAATGCCGGCCATCTGCGTCAAGAGCTGCGGCTCGTGTCCCGTACCCTGTCCAACGTCCTCGGCATACTGTACGGCTTGAGTCATATCACCAAGTGCAAAGTGCAAGGCTGCCAGGCGTGATTTGACTTCTTGTGATGTGGGATCGGCTTTCAGGGCAGCCTGGTATTCCTTCAAGGCGGTATCAAGATCTTGGGCCAGCTCGGCTTGGTGTCCCATCATGAAATGATAGGTGGCATCAGATTCTGGGGCGGCCTGTGGAGGTTGCTGTGCCGTTGCGGGCGGTGGCGGTGCCGTCTGTTGCGGCTGAGTTGCGGTCGCGCAAGCCGCGAGGACACAGGGAAGAAAGAGGATGATCAGTTTGATCGCAAAGACCGTGAGGTCATGCCCAGAAGATCGTCTGTTCCAAACCATGCGAGGTGCCCCTACAGGCGTTTGTTCGGATGTGGGCTAAAGGAGCAACACGAACGATTATACCGACTGTTGGAACGTTGCGCAAACCAGGGTTAGGCTTCGCGCAGATCAAGGCTTTCAAATTTGGCAAAACGGTCCTGGAAAAACAGTTCTCGCTTTCCGATGGGCCCATTGCGATGTTTGCTCACGATGATATCGGCGATCCCCTTGCGTTCAGAATTCTGGTCGTAGACATCTTCCCGGTAGATAAACATAACCACATCAGCATCTTGTTCAATAGCTCCGCTCTCCCGGAGATCTGCCAGCATGGGGATCGGAGGCTTGCGCGCCTCCACGGCCCGGCTCAGCTGCGACAAGGCGACCACCGGCACATTGAGTTCCTTGGCTAACGCTTTCAACGAGCGGGAGATATCGGAGATTTCCTGTTGACGGGATTCAGAATCGCTTCGGCCTTGCATGAGCTGCAAATAATCCACGATGAGCAGATCGAGCCCTTTTTCAGCCTTGAGTCGGCGGGCTTTGCCGCGCATCTGTTGAACGGTAATCCCACCGGTGTCATCGATGAAGATCGGGGCCTGCTCCAACCGTCCCGCGGCTTCTGCCAAACGCCACCAATCTTCTTTTTGAAGCTTTCCCGTGCGTAGTGCGTGTGAATCTACCCGCGCTTCGGAACTGAGCATGCGCAGCACGATCTGGGGCTTGGACATTTCCAGGCTGAAAATGCCGACGACGGTATTGGCATGGATGGCGGCATGGGTGGCAAACCCTAATGCCAGGCTCGTTTTCCCCATGCTGGGGCGTCCAGCCACCACCACCAAGTCGGAAGCTTGAAGCCCGGCAGTAATATCGTCAAGGTCATAGTAGCCGGTCGGGACACCAGTGACGTGTTCCTTTCGTTTTGACAGCTTGTCGATGACATCCAGACTCTCTTTGATGACCTGACTGATCGGACTGAACGCACGATCGAGCTTGCCTTGTGCAATGCTGAAGACCGATCGTTCGGCAAAATCGAGAAGGTCATCGATAGAGGCGGTCCCTTCATACCCTCTGGTCAACACTTCCGTTGAGGTGCTAATCAGCTGACGAGCCACTGCCTTATCGCGGACGATCTTGCAGTGGTATCGAATGTTGGCCGAGCTTGCGACAATCTGGACGAGTTCCGCGAGAAAGGCGGCGCCTCCGATCGCCTCCAGCTCTCCGCGTGACTTGAGCCGTTCGGTCAATGTGATTTGATCGATCACTTCGCCAGTGTCAGACAACTCCAGCATGGCTTGGTAGATTCGTTTGTGAGCCGTCCGATAGAAATCTTCTTCGACGAGCAGTTCCATCGCCTTTGGCATCGCTGCGTTATCGAGAAGGATGGCCCCAAGCACAGACTGCTCTGCCTCCAGATTCTGTGGCGGGAGCTTTGGTTGAGAGAGATCAACCGCGCCAGCAGATTTCATGACACCCCTTTTCGGTCAGTGCGTAGGCTCGCAATAAACTCGCTCATCGACATCGTTTTCCTGTGAAGAGGAGAACGGCCGGCCCTTCCATCACCCATCGGTTGGCGGAATTGTAGGACGACAACGTGCCCGCGATTCCGTTGGTCCGTTCCCATCACGATGGTGGTAGGGATTTCGGCTTGGAGTCCCACATCGGCGGCTGCACTGACTAGATCTTGGCCCGACGCGGTCACGGCTCGTTGAATGACACGAACACCTGCCTGGCGCAGTTGTCGGGTGAGCGATACGAGTTCCTTCATCATCGCAACAGGACCGACCGCCAGGACCGCTGACGTCATCGTTCGGGCAGGGTCGACTCGGTTCAGCCCACGGAAGAGCCGATCAACGTTGAGCGCAAATCCAGTCGATGGAATGTCACGACCAAAGCGTCCAATTAAGTGGTCGTAGCGCCCGCCACCGCCTAGCTCTATCCCAATCCCGTCCGTGAAGACATCAAAGACAATTCCATCGTAATAATCAAATCCTCTGAACTCTCCGAGGTCCAGTAGCACGACATTCTGGAAACCCATCGAGCAGAGTCTCTCGTAGACCTGAGCCAATCTGTCCAATGCGTGGACGAGTGGTTGTTCGCCCCTGGCCAAGGCGCGCCCTTTTGAGAGGACCTCCGCTGTTCCGCATAGCTCCAACGTATCTAAAATCGCCTGCGCGGATCGCTTGCCGACTCGCTCCCGTGCGAGAATTTCTCCCAGCCAGGGGAAATCCTTTCTGGCCGCCGCCTGCTCCGCCAGCTTTTGGCCTTCCGCAGATAGCCCAGCGCGCACAAGCAGTCCTTTGAAAAACCCAACGTGTCCGAGTGAGATCTTAAAGGAAGGTAATCCGACCTGCCGCAGGCTTTCGATCATCAGCATGATGATCTCACAATCGGCGGAAAGGTCATCAGCTCCGATCAGTTCCGCTCCGACTTGAAAGAGTTCACGATCACGGCCGACATGTTCTGGCTCATAGCGAAAGACGGTGGCCCGGTACGATAACCGCAACGGCAAGTGAGTGCCGAGCATGCCCATTGCAACCGTTCGCGCGATTTGTGCTGTGACGTCGGGTCTCAGGAGCAGAATACGGCCGGTCGTCCGATCAACGATCTTGTAGGAGTTTTCTAGTAGTGTCGGCTCGAGGCCTGGCGCAAGGACGTCACAATATTCGAACGTCGGGAGGATAATTTCGTCGTATCCATAATGGTAGAAGTATCTGAGCAGCTCGGACTCGAGCTGCCTGACGTGGCGGGCAGCCTCCGGGAGGATGGTCGCCATTCCCACCGGAACCAAGGCATGCTCACGCGACGGAGCACGCTCCCCCGAAGAAAGACGACGCGTCGGAGGAGCAGAGGCCATAACAACCTAATAATGTTGAGCTGATTATGAGAGGTTTGCAATCTTGACGGACAGAATGTTTGCGCTCGAGCGGATTTGGTCCAATGCTGACGATGGAAATTCCGCATCGGAGCCGATGATCAGCAAGGCATCCCCTCCTCGCTTCTCCAAGGCGCACTGCATCCGAAGGATGTTAATGCCTTGATCTCCCAAGACCTTCCCGACCATCCCAATCACGCCCGGACGATCGACATTGTGTATGAACAACATGTGTCCTTCCGGTACGACTTCCACCTTGAATTGGTCGATCTCTGTGATTCGGGCCTCTTTCTTGTGATAGAGCGTCCCTGCGACCTGGTGTGACAGTTTGCCGGCTTCAACCCGAACTCGGATGAGACTCGTGAAATCTCCTGCATCCGTGCTCTTGATTTCTTTGACTTCGATGCCGCGCTCCTTTGCGACGAGCGGCGCGTTCACATAATTTACCGGGTGTTGCATGATTGGATTGAGCAAGCCTTTTAAGACCGCGATGGTCAAGGGGGCGACCGAGAGTGTGGCGACTTCCCCGCTATATTCCACCACGACCCGTTCGGTTCCTGCTTGAACGAGTTGTGTCTGGAGCGAGCCGAGTTTTTCGGCCAGTGTGAGATAGGGTTGGAGCCGAGGCAACAATTCTGGAGCAACCGAAGGAATATTGACGGCGCCTTTGGCCACGCCTTTCGTAAAGTAGTCGACGATCTGCTCTGCGATGCCGATCGCGACATTTTCCTGGGCTTCAGTCGTTTGGGCCCCGATGTGGGGAGTGCAGATGAAGTTGTCCAGCGCCAGCAGCGGATTGTCCGGCTTGACAGGTTCTTCTTCAAAGACGTCAAAGGCGGCGGCGCCCACACGTTTGGTTTTCAAGGCTTCACACAAGTCGCCTTCATTGATGATGCCGCCTCGGGCGCAGTTCACGATCAAAACCCCGGGTTTCATCTTGGCAATCGCCTGCGCATTGATGATCCCACGTGTTTCTGGGGTGAGCGGAGTATGAACTGAAATAATGTCGGCTCGGCGGAAGAGTTCGTCGAGATCCACCATCGTGACGCCCATTCGCTCGGCTCGCTCAGGAGCCAGATACGGGTCGAACGCGACGACGCTCATACCGATGCCTTGGGCCATCTTGGTCAGGTGGCTCCCGATCTGTCCGGCGCCGACGATGCCAAGCACTTTGTTGTAGAGCTCGACTCCCATGAACTTGTCTTTTTCCCATTTCCCTGCTTTGACGGAAGCGGTCGCCTGTGGGATGCGTCGGCTCATGGCACAGATCATCGACATCGTGTGCTCGGCCGTGGTGACCGTGTTGCCGCCCGGGGTATTCATCACGACAATTCCTCGGCGTGTAGCCGCCGGTGTGTCGACGTTGTCCAGGCCTGATCCAGCCCGCCCGACGACCTTGAGTTTGTCGGCGGCAGCAATGAGTTCCGCCGTCACCTTCGTGCCGGATCGCACGATCAAACCGTCGGCATCCTTGATCTCTGTGAAGAGCTCTTCCTTCGGCATTTTGGATTTCACCACCACTGTGAATCCTGCCTTCTCGAGCACCTCCACTCCTTGCTTCGACAAGCTGTCGCTGATCAAAATCTTCATGCCTGCTGGGGCCATGTCATCCTCGCGATGGTTACTGTGCCAATAAGAGTTCCTGGGCTTTTCCGACACCACTACCCAGTTTGACCGGATGCCCGAGCCCCTTCAATACCATCTCGGTGGCGGCTAAGGCTGTGATGACATCAAAGGAATCAGCATAGCCCATGTGGGAGAGCCGAAAGATCTTTCCCTTGAGGTGATCCTGGCCGCCTGCTGCCGTCATGCCGTACTGCACACGGAGGTTCTTATAGATCGCCTGCCCGTCGACTCCATCCGGTGCGCAGACGGCCGTCAGGGCATCGCTGGGAGATTCTTTTGGAAATAGGGTCATTCCAGCGGCCTTCACACCTTCGCGCATGGCTTGAGCCAACCGACCTTGCCGAGCAAACATGGTGTCGAGTCCTTCCGCCTTCATCATTTGAAACACTTCTTGTAGGCCGATGATGAGTGAGACGGTTGGGGTGAATGCGGTTTGGTTCTTTATCTGACTTTCCCGTTCTTTCTTGAAGTTGAAGTAGAATGCGGCATTCTTGGCTTTGTCGGCCAAGCCCCAGGCCTTCTCGCTGACACTGACGAACGCCATGCCGGGAGGCAGCATCAAGGCTTTCTGGGAGCCGGTGATTACGACGTCTAGGCCCCATGCATCTGTCTTAATATCGAATACGCCCAATGCGGTAATGGCATCGACGACCAGGATGGTGTTCTGATAGCCCTTGATAATCTCTCCCAGGGCCTTCACATCATGGGATACTCCGGTCGACGTCTCACTGGCCTGTACATACACGGCTTTGATCGACGGATCTTTCTTGAGAGCATCAGCGACTTGTTGTGGATTGACCGCATGTCCCCATTCGACCTTGATCTCGGTCGCCTGTACGCCGAATGTCTTGCAGAGCTTGCCCCATCGCTCCCCAAATTTTCCCCCGTTGACATAGAGGGCTTTGTCGCCAGGTGATAAGAAGTTTGAGACCGAGCCTTCCATGCCCCCTGTTCCTGAAGCTGCCAACATCAGGACATCGTTCCGCGTTTGAAACAGCCATTTGAGTCCCTCACGGACCTGAGCGAAAATCGGGTCGAACTCAGGTGCGCGATGATGGATCATCGGGCGAGCCATCGCCAGTAAGACCTCGGGGGGGACAGGCGTAGGGCCAGGGGCCAAGAGATAGCGCTTCAGCATCGATCAATCCTCCTCACAAAGTAACCATGTAAATCTGGTGGGATAAGCCGTTTGGAGAGGCAGCACGCTACCATTTGCGCTGGGAGGCTGTCAAGAAATCGAACGACGGAACTACCGACGCGATCAGGACTTTCCCCGCTTCCCTCTCAGGCTTCCACTCTGCAAGCCTTCGTCGGTCGAAGCAATTTCGTGTTGGCTATCCACGCGGCTCAGAACTGCGCGTGGTCACATTTTGCCTATTCCGATTCCTTGACAAGTGAGCACTGGATCGATAGGCTCATCACTGATGCTATCCATGACGCTGAACCGACGACAACTTCTCGGGAGTGTGAGCGCGAGGATCGTGATGATTCTGGCGATGTGTGCTGCTGTCGTGATGGCTCAACCCAACAGTTGGGCTGAGGAGACGGCTGCGCTTGAACAGGTAGTTCTTCCTCCAGAGCCCCTGTCAGCAGAGTCGACTCCGGTAGAGTCGACCCCTCCTGAAGAAACAGAAGCTGCACAGGAGAGCGAGGATGTCGACGCTAATCTGGTCCCATTGGAGCCTGAGCTGGAACCGGAGGTGACGGCCTCGCCCACTGATACGCCCGCGACAGAGGGTCAGGCTGAAGCGCCAGAAACAGAATCAATTGAGACAGTGCGGAGTACTGAGAGTAAGGAACATCAAGGTCCCGTCTATAACATTCCGGTCGTCATCGATCAGACCGTCCAAGGCCATATCCGTTTCTTTAACACGTCAATTCGAGACCGATTCGAGCAGTGGCTTCTCCGCCTCAATCGCTATCGGCCATTGGTTGAAGATATCTTTGCCGAATTCGACCTTCCGAGCGACCTCGTGCATCTGTCCCTTGTCGAAAGCGGGTTCAATCCCTATGCCTACTCTCGAGCGAAAGCGACTGGGCCATGGCAGTTCATGAAAGGAACTGGAAAGATCTACGGGTTGCGCATCGATCATTACGTGGACGAACGGCGAGATCCCATTAAGTCAACGATTGCAGCAGCCCGCTATCTAAGGGACCTGTATGACCTTTTTGGGACGTGGCCCTTGGCGATGGCAGCATATAACGCAGGGGAAGGCAAGGTAGGGCGCGCGCTCAATAAGGCCCAGGCGGAATCATTTTCAGAGATTTCGAGAACGAAACTGATTCGGCGGGAGACCAAGCAATACGTCCCGCGCATCATGGCTGCCACGATTATTGCGCGGAATCCCGACCAGTACGGATTCGACCAAGTTCCGGTCGCTCCTCATGTGTTTGAGGAAGTTATCGTGACACGCCCGTTACACTTCCGGGCCATTTCCAACGTAACGGGTATTCCGTACAGCGAACTCCGATTACTGAATCCTGAACTTCGTCGGGACGCGACGCCTCCTGACGATAGAGCGTATCATTTGAAAGTTCCGGTCGGGACGAGCGCCAAGGTGTTAAAATTGCTCGATCGAGTTCCAACCTACAAGTTCCCTCCCCAGCGGACTCAGGTCCGGAAAACTCGGCAAACTCGGCAAATTCGGCAAGCTCGACAGGGGAAGGCCAGTTCTTCTCACTGGTATCGAATTCGTGGGGGAGATACGCTAGAGAAGATCTCCCGCCGATTCGGTATTCCCATTCGGACTCTGAAGGCCCGCAACAACCTTTCCAGTAGCCGCATTCGAGCTGGTGACCTCCTCAATATCGCCCGATAGTAGATGACCATCATGAAGAGGGTATGAGGGGGACGGCGGCGCCCATCCTGCGTCTGCTGAAGAGAGCACTCTATGGCGTGGAGGGCGCTGAAGGCTTAGGAGCTGCAGTGGTTGTAGTGGGCTCCGAAGTTTTCTTGGCCTCGAGGACCTTCACGCGCACCGCAGCTTCGCTCGTCAAGGGAGAATCAGGGTGCGTTTTGATCAGATCTTGATAATGCTTGAGTGCCTCGTCGGGCTTTGAACGGTTTTCTTCAAGCCGCGCCAGCTCAAAAATCGCATAGTCACGGTTCAATGCCCCAGGGATCTCGAGTATTGTTGAGTAGGTCTTAGCGGCTTGGTCGATGTCCCCTTTTAAGAGGTATGTGTATCCGAGTTTTTGATGGACGAGGCCGAGGAGCGAAACATTGGATCCGTATGTCGATATAAACCGTTGATAGGATTCAATCGCTGAATCGAGGTTGTTAGACTGCAAGAAGGCATTTCCAAGACTAAATTGTACCAGCGGGGCCGTCGGTGTTCTCGGATACTCGTCCAACACCCTCTTGTAAAGCGCAATCGCTTCATTCAGGTTGGCTTCCGCTTTCTTCGGATCATTACCCGGTCGCGTAAAGAGATGCAGCGTGGCCTCCCGCTCGAGTTCTTGGGCCTTGCTGGCATTTTGCGCGTCATACCAAAAGACGCCCCATATTCCCCCAGCCGTTAACAACACGAGAATGAACCCTACGATGATGGACCATCGATAGTGTTTCAGTCCGAGCACCCAGTGCTCAAGTCCACTCACAAGATGGGCTTCATCAACCGGCAACGTTCGAGGGGGCACTTTAATTCGGTAAGACATGAGAATCTATCACATCGTTTAAATGATTAAGAACCGACTTTCTGCTCTTGAACCGTTGCTTTATACTAGGGATGAATTTCCATTGTCAATGCGACCGGACCTGGCAGATGAATAAGTAGAGCGTACTGGAATGTCACATATGGTTGGGATCAACGTATTTCGAGAAAAACTCCAACAGCTGTCTGCTCGGTCGTTGCTTAGAACGCTGGCACCATTGGAATCGGCTACCGGGGCAAGTGTCCACTATGGGGGACGTGACGTCATCTTGCTTTCCTCCAATGATTACCTTGGCCTCTCGAACCATCCTGAGGTTGTGCGCGCCGCGATGATGGCTACGGAACGGTATGGCGTGGGGTCAGGTGCCGCGCGCTTGGTCAGCGGGACGTTACCTCCCCATACCCACCTGGAGACGACTCTTGCGAGATTTAAAGGAACCGAAGCCGCCCTGCTGTTTGGGGCAGGTTACGTTGCGAACCTTGGAATTATTCCGACTCTCATTGGAAGTGGCGGTCGTATCCTGGTCGATCGATTGTGCCATGCCAGCGTGATCGATGCCTGTCGGTTGAGCCAGGCAGATTTTCGGGTCTTTCGCCATGGTGACTGCAATCACGTTGAGTCGTTACTTCGACGCCGTGCGACGGATTGCCCCACGCTTATCATCACCGAAGGTGTATTCAGTATGGATGGCGATCTTGCCCCGTTGCCTGACCTGGTCTCCCTTGCCGAACGATACGGGGCGATGATGTATGTCGATGACGCGCATGGAACAGGCATCATGGGAGCAAACGGCCGAGGCACCGTTGAACATTTTGGTTTGGAACGCCGGATTCCTTTTCATATGGGCACACTGAGCAAGGCCATAGGCGGTCATGGCGCGTTCCTCGTGGGACCGAATGATCTCGTTCAATACATGATCAACGTCGCCCGTCCATTCATTTTTGCAACCGCGCTTCCGCCCGCAGTCGCCGCCGCCTCGTCGGCCGCATTAGCGGTCATTGATCAGGAACCAGAACGTCGGGCTCGGTTGTGGTCGAATCGACAGCGCTTCTTCGACGGACTGAAGAACCTCGGTCTTTGTCTAACGCCGACCGACAGTCCCATTCTACCGGTTCTGATTGGTGATGCCGCTGCTGCGTCAACCTTTGCAGAACGTCTACTCGCTCTTGGAGTGTATGCCACGGCCATTCGCCCACCGACTGTTCCTGATGGAACAAGTCGGATCCGTTTCACTGTGACATCGGAGCACACCACTGATCAGATCGACGAGGCCCTCAACGCGCTCCGCATCGCGATTCGTGAAACCGGTCTCGTCTAATTCTTACCGCGCTGGTTCGCATCTTCTGCCTATTTGCTTGCTTTCCGGATTCGCTATGGCATGATGCCAGGAGACATTCGCCTCACAAATAACTCCTAACACTGAGGATCATGGGCGATGGATATTTCCAAGCTGCTCACGTTTTCCGTTAAAGAGGGTGCCTCCGATTGTCATATCAGTGCCAGTGAGCCCCCGATGATTCGTATTCACGGGGATCTGAAAAAGCTCGACCACCCTCCCCTGACGCCTGATGAAACGCACGCGCTTATCTATGACATGATGAACGATTCCCAACGAAAACACTTCGAGGAAAAACGAGAATGCGACTTTTCCTTCGAGCTCGGAGATATCGCCCGTTTCCGGGTCAACGTGTTTGTGCAGCAGCGAGGGCTGGGAGCGGTGTTTCGGAATATTCCAACCACCATTCTTCCGCTAGAAAAGTTGGGGATGCCACCGATTCTGCGACAACTTTGCGATAAGGAAAAGGGATTGATTTTAGTCACGGGACCGACCGGTTCCGGAAAGTCCACCACTCTTGCCGCAATGGTGGACTACCTGAATAGCACATTTGAAGGCCATATCATCACCATCGAAGATCCGATCGAGTTCGTCCACAAGTCCAAAAAGTGCTTGGTCAACCAACGAGAGCTTGGTGTTCACACGTTATCGTTCGCCAACGCGCTGAAGTCGGCGCTTCGCGAAGATCCCGACATCGTGCTTGTGGGCGAAATGCGAGATCTTGAAACGATCCAACTGGCTTTGACTGCGGCGGAAACGGGGCACTTAGTCTTCGGTACACTCCATACGTCGAGCGCTCCCAAGACGATCGACCGCATCATCGATGCATTTCCGCCGGCGCAACAGGCCCAAATCCGGACCCAGCTTTCAGAGGCGTTGGAAGCCGTGCTCACACAAACACTGTTGAAGAAAAAGACCGGTGGACGTGTCGCAGCATTGGAAATCATGGTTGCGACCACCGCCGTACGAAACCTCATTCGCGAGGCGAAGCTCCATCAAATTCCAGGAATTATGCAGGCCAGCCAAAAAGACGGCATGCAAACGATGGATATGGCGTTGCTTGACCTTGCGACACGTGGAGTTGTGCATAAAGCTGAAGCCCAATCGCGTAGCATGAACCCCAACCTGTTCGGGGCACCGGTTGCAGGAGCTGCATAGCAGCAGGCACACAGGCGGAGTATGACCATGGATGTCCGAAGTCTCCTCAAGGTCATGGTGGATCGAGAATCGTCGGATTTGTATTTGACCGTCGATGCCTCACCGATTTACCGGATTCATGGGATCACACAGCAAACCGACGCCCCGCCGTTTACCAATGAACAACTTGAGGCGCTGGCGTTGGCGCTCATGCGAGGTCAGCAGCGGAGCGAATTCGAAGAAAAGATGGAGATGAACCTTGCGCTCTACTACAAAGAGTTGGGGCGTTTCCGCGTCAACATCTTCAGGCAAAAAGGCAATGTCGGACTAGTCTTCCGCCATATTAAAGCTGAGATTCAAACCGTCGAGCAGTTACAGCTGCCTCCGATCATTAAAGATATTGCGATGACCAAGCGCGGTCTCGTGCTTGTGGTGGGTGCCACCGGTTCCGGTAAGTCCACCTCGCTGGCGGCCATGATTGACTATCGCAACACCATCCATCAAGGTCATATCATTACCGTCGAAGATCCCATCGAGTTTGTCCATCAACACAAGAAATCGATCATCACGCAACGCGAAGTCGGGTTCGACACCTTGACCTTCCAGAATGCGCTCAAGAACACTCTCCGACAAGCACCAGATGTGATTCTGATCGGTGAGGTGCGCGATACGGAAACGATGGAAGCCGCGATTACCTTTGCTGAAACCGGTCACCTCTGCATCGGGACGCTCCACTCGAATAACGCGAACCAAGCGATCGAGCGGATCATGAACTTTTTCCCGGTCGAGCGTCATGCCCAGATCTACTTGCAACTTTCACTGAATTTGCGCGCCATCATTTCCCAACGACTTATCCCGTCAGTCGACGGTAGGCGGGTTCCTGCGTTGGAGATCATGTTGGATACGCCACGTGTCAAGGATCTCATCAAAAAAGCTGAAGTCGATATCTTGAAGGAGGCCATGGAACAGGGGGTGGACGAGGGCTGTCAGACCTTCGATCACGTGTTGTTTCAATTGTATAAGGCCAACAAGATTACGCTCGAGCAGGCCCTCATCAATGCGGACAGCGCGAACAATCTTCGCCTCAAAATCAAACTCGAAGGGCTCAAAGGCGACGACGCGGTGAACGCGTTGCTCGATAAACAGATGGGCGCACACGAGACAGACGCCTTTAAGATTCAGGGTGGTGGTTCTGGGAACGTCACCCCCATACGCAAGCGATAGTCCTCGCCCGCCGCATTGTCAAGGAGACAGATCAGCCTCGGTTTGACGTGTAAGATACAGTGCGATCTTTTCAAGTGCCAGCGCACTCAGTTTCGATCCATACCAATTCGGCATCGTATGTTCTGGATACCCGTGCACCACAAATTGTTGCGGCTCCAGCACAGATTCGACAATGTAATCATGCACGGTTTGAGCGTTCCCGTGATATCCGGGATCGGTGAGTCGCTCCAGGCCGGTGGTGCCAAGTACTAAGGGAGGCCCCACTCGACCGTTGGCACCAGGGATTCCAGGAATAATGTGGCAGACTGAACAACCAGCCCGAGTAAACACGTCGGCGATAGGCTCATCACCCGTGACCAACGGAATCGTTCCCGCTGGGAGAGTGGGAGGCGCTGAGTGGCTGGGTGTTGGTCTGGAGGCTGGAGGCGTACGAAGTGCCCAAACAGCCGATAACGCGACCAGCCCGATGGCCATCCAGACAACGAGCTGGTCCCGTGTGCGCATACTCTGAGGTGTTGGGCGAAGGATACAGCGTACGGCGTACGCTCTGTTTCAGGCACCCATCTTCCCTTGAACTAATTTCATGAGTTGATCAAGCCCCCCCGCTTCGACCTTCCCGCTGGGTGTCAGCTTGTCGATAAGATCCGGAAGAAGGCCGGCGAGTTGTGAGCTCGCTGCGCCAGAGGATAGTCCTGCTTTCCCGGCAAGTTGGTTGAGGAGATCACCTCCTAGGCCCTGTTCAATCTGGCTTGGCGTTGCCGGCAGGTTTTGCCCTGTGCCCACCCATGAGTTGACGATTTCGCCGAGCCCATTCTTCTGGAATGCCTGGACGAGTCCGGCCAGCCCGCCAATCCCACTGTCCTTTCCGAGGAGACTAGTCAGGGCTTGCAGAATAGGATTCTGACCGCCTTGGCCTCCCATCATCCCACCCGCTGCTTGCCCCAATTGATCCATCAATCCCATGATCAGCTCCTCCTTGCGGACGTGAAGTTATGTTGGACCTTCGTTGGCGTCCTGTATTCCCTTAAGGCATCTACCATATGTCCCATGGTCAGTCCAACTGTCAACCACAATATCAAGGCAAACTTCGGTGAGCGAGCGTCCGAACTCACGCACGCTGTCCGGCACGGGTGTCAGGAAGATTCGCGTCTTGAGGGGAATTGGAATAGTTATGAAGGCATACGAATGGGTTTAGAATCTGGCGAGGAGGAACGTCTCGCCGTTGCGGATGGGGGCTACTCATCATCAAAACTTTTGGTATGATGTCTCGAAGGAGTCATGAGCATGCCACGAAAAAACTGGTCAATCGTTGGTGTAGTCCTAGCAGGATTTTCATTCATGATGTTCGATTGCTCCCCTCCTGCATCTGCGGAAATGTATGTCGCCGGAACGGCGGGAGTGAACTTTGCGGATCGCATCAACAGTATTGCAGGAACGGGACCTCAGGCGGGAGTACCGGGTCCTTTTGCTGACTTTGACTTGCAGAACTCAATCACCTACGGCGCTAAGATCGGATATTTCCCTGGGCATAGTTGGTATGGCATCGAGGGAGAAGTCTTGAACACCACGCCGCATATTAAGCAGCTGGATACCGACCCGGGTATCCATATGAGAGTGACCACAGTAGGCGCCAACTTCATTGCTCGGTACCCAGGGCGAACGCTTCAGCCGTACATTGGCGCCGGGGTAGGAGCCGCCATTGCCCACATTGGCGATACACCGACTGTACGAAGCGACACGGATGTGGCGGTAGCATGGAACGTACTGGCCGGTCTGCGCGCGTTCATCACACCCAAGATCGCGATCTTTGGAGAGTATAAGTACACTGGTGCGACGCTCAAGTTCGACCAAGCCTTCGGTGATTTGGGCGGGTTCAGCGGCAATTACCGGGCACAACATCTCCTTGGTGGGCTGTCCTATCACTTCTAGGAGAGGAGAATACCCATGGCTCGTATGACGGTGCTCGCTCCCCTAGTCGGCGCAGCGCTCATGTGTTCAGCCTGTGCAGAATCGATCCATCAGGTCCAGCGTGATACGGAACTTCTCGGTATTCCTCTTGGGTTAGAACAAGAAATCGATACGACCGTCAGTTTTGCGGAGCTCAAGCGAGCTCCTAGTGAGTACATCGGGCGAACCGTCATGATCGGCGGCAACGTGATTCGGGCTAAACGGACAGGCGCAGGAACCGAGTTGGAAATCTTGCAACTGCCGAACGAGAAAGATGGCCCCTTGACGGAGGAGCGTCTTCGGTCAGAAGGACGATTCCTGGCTGTTCGCGAAGCATTCCTCGATCCAGCCAGTCTGCCGGAAGGGACACCCATTACTGTGATCGGGACCGTCACTGGTGAGACGACGAGACAACTGGACGAAAGTGACTACACCTACCCAATTCTTGACGTGAAACATATCATCGATTGGAACAGCATCGCAGCGAACAGACGAAGGGATCGAAGTCCTTACTACGGGGCCTACTACCCGCCCTATGGGTATAGCGGGTTCTATCCCTATGGCCGATACGGCAGTTTGTGGGGGCCATTTGGTGGCTATGGTGGCTACTACTTTGGGCGTGGATTCTATGGGCCTTCTCGTGGTTTTTCACCCCCTCCGCCACCTCCGCGAGCCGTTCACCCACGACTCAGGAGAAGGTAGTGGGTTGTACCTTCATCTTTTGGTTTAAGAAGGGAATGGTTGCAGGGCCGTGATAGAGGAACATACGCCTATCGGATGCTTGCTTTCTCGTCGCGAAGTCATGGCCCTTCTAGGGGCTGGAGCTACCTACCTGATCGGCGGAAGACAAGCAGTCGCTCAAACGATCGTTGCCACGCCTCGGCCACTCTGCATCGTCCGTCCTGAGCAAACCGAGGGCCCGTACTTCGTCGATGAACGATTGCACCGATCCGATATTCGCGCAGATCCGACCAATGGGCGGAGCACTCCTGGGACGCCTTTTACCCTCACCTTTCAGGTGTCTCGCCTTCGTGCTGGCGAGTGCCATCCCCTGCCTGATGCCCAGGTGGATATCTGGCACTGCGATGCGAGAGGAATATATTCAGATGTCCAGGACCATGGATTCAGCACGGTCGGCCAGAAGTTCTTGCGAGGCCATCAGATGACTAACGCTCGAGGCGAAGCCCGGTTCATGACGATCTATCCGGGCTGGTATCCTATTCGAACCGTGCATATCCACTTTAAGATTCGCACAACGCCGATGGCTCGCCGGAGTTTTGAGTTCACGTCGCAAGTATACTTTCCCGATGAATTGACCGATCACGTGCACACCGGTCATCCCTATGCTGCGATGGGTCCACGGAGAGTGAGAAATCGGCAGGATTTCATTTTCCGGCAAGGCGGAGATGCGTTAATGCTGGAACCGACTGCCACGAACGACGGGTATGCCGCGAATTTTCCGATCGGTTTAGAGATTCCATGAGCATCATCCTCAAGAGTTCTGCTTATTGACTCTCCCTACCAGAGCTCGATATTCTCCCTACCCCACAACATCCCTTTCCAGGAGGACCGAATCCATGAAACTCTTGCGCCATGCCATGATGTGGAGTTGCGTCATGCTCGCTCCTCTCACGGTGAGTGCGGCCCCTCTACCGGACGTACAGGTCGACTACTCGGCCGATAGCACAATGGAAACAGAAGGCGGCATGACGATGAAGTCGCGCATCTATCATACCGCCAACAAGGACCGGATGGAGATGGGTGGATCGGACGGCATGACCACGATCATCCGGAAGGATAAGAAGGTGATGTGGCAGTTGATGGGAGACATGTACATGGAAATGCCGATGAATGACTCGACTATCAGCGGGACTGACGCATTTGAGATCGTCGAGCAATCCGAGGTCGGCCAGGAAACGGTCAACGGCATGAAGACTACCAAATCCAAGGTCGTCGCCATTAAGAAAGATGGCTCGGGAAAATTCGGGGGCTTCTTCTGGACGACCAAAGAAGGGATCACCGTCAAGATGGACATGCTGTCTAAAGAAGGTGACAAGAAGATGCGCATGACCAGCCAGCTGACCAATCTGAAGATCGAAAAGCAAAACCCCGCCCTCTTCGAGATTCCAGACGGCTACACCAAGAACGATATGGGTGCGATGATGGGAGAGGCTGGTATGCCCAATCTTGAGGAACTTCGGAAAAATGCGGAGCAGCGTCGGGCAGGGAGAAAACAGGCTAGTGAAAACAAAGACAGTGGAAAGAGCGGTGACCGTGATCTTTCGGTCGACGTGAATAAGATGATGAAAGGCCTATTCGGCAAGTAAGCGGAGGTGATCACCCATGCGTCTGATGGGATTAGCTGGCTACGCCCTGATCGGAGTCGTCCTCACCGCTCCGGTCGTCCATGCGGATGATCCATGTTTGGGCGACGATGAAAAGAACGCTGCCTTGGCGCAGTCGGCTGCGCTGCAGCAGGCGGAACAGGCTGGACAACCTACTGCTCTCTTCGCCGCGTACATGAGGGTGGCGGCCAGCGACTGCATCGACCGCTACGACAAGAATGCAGCAGGGAAGGCCAGGGCCAACATGCCAAAACTAGGGCGGGATTTGGCCAAGGCCGCTGAGTCTAAAGGGGTTCTGTATTCCGGTGAACCGGTACGGGCTGATGGCCAGACCTCGGCGTTTCGCTATTTCGAAACCATCGGCGACCGGCAAGAAGCCAATCGGGTACTCCTGAAGGCGGTTCAGGCTAAGCCGGACGATCTCCGTCTTTTTGAGACGGCCTGGAACATCGATAACAACCGATACAGTTCGGTCGATCCCAATACCGGATCGAGAGCCCCCCATTCCTCCTCGCCTATGTTCCGGCAAGAGTTACGAAAGGTGGCGTCAGCCAACGCTGACCGATGGATGAAGGCAGAGGAAAAAGACGCTTAGGGTTTAACCGGCAATATTGGCGAGCTGGGCAAGACCACGATGCAGTCGATCGAGAAGCTCAGGATCGCGTCTCTTTGGATGAAATACCTCCCGAACGGAGACAAACCCGCCAAGGATCGTGCTGAATTGCGAGGCGACACCATTATGAAGCGCCCCGATCCGACCTTCACGCAGAGTCACGCGATGATGTATTACGAATTCTCCGGGTCGCCAAAGGCGAAGGATGTGGCTGCCCAGATCAAGAAGAAGGGCGAGGCGTCGCAGCGGGCCATGGAAAAAGCTGGTGTGGGTATGAAGGATGCGATTACCCAGAAGAGCGAGGCCGACCAGAAGCAGTTCGATAAGAAGAAAGCCGACCTGGAAAAAGAACTCAGGTTTTGATCCGCTACGCTGTTCCCAACCTAATATCAGATTCGACGGGACTACCAAATTTAGCCAACGGCCCTGCCGATATTTTGAACGACATCCGTTCCACCCGTGGTTATCGATGCATGCGGTGAAGGCGGAGCATCGGTTTCCGCACGAGTTGAAGTGAGAAGCGGCAGCGTCACTTCTGGCTCTGGCGCTCCTGCTTGCTTCTCTTGCGATTGTTTTGCATGTTCTGTACCGCTCCCGATTTCTTGGACACTGTTATAGCTGTATTCGACCCGACCGCTGGATCGCGATGGTCGGCAATCGCCCGTCCTGGGACAATTGTGGGCGTCGAGTTTTCGCGACCACTCATTGGTTC
>JAOUMR010000003.1 GCA_029881435.1 Nitrospira sp. | reverse complement strand
GGTTCTAAACCCACATTCTCTTGCCCACCCCTTTCTGCACGCGGTCAATCACCACTTTCCAGGATGAGGGCCGACGTGCGGAATCCCTCTGAAGCATGAGAGTAATGCCCTGGATTAAGCTGTCCGGCAGATCTGGACGGGCAAGACTCAGATTCGCCGGCGGCGTAAGGAGGTGGGCATTTCTCCATGCAATGGTGCTGTGGTCCTCCAGCCATAGCCGTTGCCGTTTCAATGAGTTGTGATTGCTGGACCGTTTATCACAGGTTCCGATAAATGAACGAAGTGGGGTCTACCATGGGAATTTGTAGGTGACAGGGCAGCGCGGATCGGGTATACGCGCTCCTGACGGAGGTGTGGCTCGTGGGGTCCGTGGCCTGTGTCGTCAGGCACACTCTGCCTGAAATGCCGCCTCCGTCACCTGCATCATCCGAGGGGTCGACCGGGATGGTGCCATCTTCTGCTCAGAAGACGTGGCTCTGACTGTAGACGAGACCGAGGGATGATGCCTCAACGATCTTCTACAGGAGGGGGGGCCACGTGGTCGTCACACCAACCGTTGAACTGCGAGTCAGTATCGATGTGGGGGCTCGACGACACCATGTCGCCATCGGGCTTTCGAGTGGCGAGGTGCTGGAGGAGTTTGCCATCGCGCACCAGCCCGACTGGTTTGCGCACTTCTTCGCCCGCCTTGAGACGCACCACCAGCACTACCCTGGGCCGGTCGCCGTCGCGATGGAGGGGTACAATGGGTATGCGCGACCGCTGGATCGGCTGATCCTGGCGCGTGGGTATCGGCTCTACAATATCAACAACCTCAAGTTGGCACGGTTCAAAGAGATCTTTCCAGGCGCCGCCAAGACCGATCGGCTGGATGCGCGTAAGGGGCTCGAGCTCTTTCAGCTCCGTGCGCATCTCCCGCTCGCGAAAGCCGTCTTGCAGGAAGTCGGCGCGGTACCGGCGGCCAATGAGCGCTTGAAGCGGCTGACGCGGCGGCGACGGCGACTGGTGAACGAGCGGGTCCGGGTATTGAATACGCTCCAAGCCGATCTCCAAGCGGTCTGTCCCGGCTTGCTCGATCTCACGCGGGAGGTCGGCAACCAGTGGTTTCTGCACTTGCTGGTGAGTGCGGACACGCTCCCGCAACTGGCGCGGCTCCGCAAAGCGACGATTCTGAACATCCCCTGCGTCGGCCGCACGTATGCGCGCGTCATCCAGGACTGGCAGCCGCGAGCCCAGTGGAGCCCAGAGGTGGAGTGGGTCGGAGCGATGATTCAGAAAGATGCCCAGCGGGTGCTGGCCCTCGACGCGCAGATCGCGGCCTTGGAGACGACGATGCACCAGGTCGCGCGGGAGTCCACGATCGCCACGACGGTCGCCTCGATCCCTGGATTTGGCCCGATCTGTACCGCAGAGCTTGCGGGAGAGATCGGGACGGCAACACGCTTTCAGCAGGAAAGCAGTCTGGCGTTGTATCTCGGCATGGCCACCTTGGACAACAGTTCCGGCACACGCCACGGCTCCAAGCCGCCGAAGCAGGTCAACGTCCGCGCCAAGGCCGCCATGATGACGGCCGTTGATCGACATCGCAAATCTGTCCCGGAGTCCCAACGCTACTATGTGAAGAAACGCCAGGCAGGAAAATCCCATAACCAGGCCATTCGAGCTCTGGGCCGACACCTGTGCCGGATCATGTATACCCTGCTCAAAACCGAGCGACCCTACGAGATTCGTGCTGGGAAAGGGGACACCACGGGTCAGGCGACTGCGAGATCGTTGCCTGTACGGCCAATACGGCGGGCAGAAAAACTCGCACACGCCTAAAAATATACATTGCAATTTCCAGCGGGATGTTCTGGCCTGCGTATTGACTTATTTGCAGCCGGAGCCCGCAGTGACCATTCCCTCACCCTATAGAAACCGGCCGCAAGCCAACACCGGATCCATTGGATGCTGTCCCAAGCCGTCGCGATTCGCGTTCGGATCTCCCCTTCGCACGTCTCGCACATTCAGCGGACAGCAGCTGGTTTGACTTCCTGGATAGGAAGGCGCAGCATAGGCCATCCTATTTAGACAAAGAGGTGTTCTGTGACTCCTTGCTAGATCTTACTGACACCACTATTATAGAATCCCGCTCCAGAACAATCCCACGCCCTCCTGGTTCCCATCGCCACGAGGGCGTTCTTGTGTCCGCAACCGCAGCTTGTATCGTCCACATGCCCCGTCCTTTTACCTGTCTTGGAAGGAGACCACGATGAAACGTTTAGCCACACTCTCAGCCGGACTAATCCTAGGATCACCGGCTCTCGCCTTGGCGGCAGACCACAGTGCCAGCTATCGAGGAATTGGATATATCTACTTTACCTTCATCGCTGGAATCTTGATTTATGGGGTCAACGATGCCTTCGGGAAAAATGCCATGTATGTGGCAACCCCGATTATTCTCGCCTGGTCGTATTGGATGTTGCCTCCGAATTAAACTGCAAGGCGCAATAAATCACCTCTCCCTGGAAGAGCAAGAACGTTACCTCGTTCATACTATTGGGGCCGCGCCTGTCGGCCCCAATAACCGATCAGCAATTACAGCCACGCTCATAAGGGATCTTGGCCAGCCCGGCAATCCTTCCTCGCCAAGCCTCATTGACACCTGTTCATAAAGTTCATAACAATGTCTTTGGTCTAGACACCGCAGAGGACACTGTCATGTCACATCACAACAGGTGCATTTAGGAGGGAGAAAGATCGAGACATATGAACCAGATCCGAAGATTTAGAATAACCGCCTTGGCCGAAGGCAGTTCTTTTCTACTCTTGCTGTTCGTGGCGATGCCGATGAAGTACTTCATGGGCATGCCGGAAGTCGTACGAGGCGTGGGGACTATTCACGGAATCTTGTTTCTGCTCTTTGTCGGCCAGTTGGCCAGGCTTCATACCAAACAACAGTGGGAATTCAGATTTTCATGCTATGCCTTTCTCGCATCCATTCTTCCGTTTGGCACATTCGTACTGGACAAACACCTGCGGGAGAAGGAAGTCGCCACGACCTGATCAGCTACCACAAGAACCTCTCACCGCTTTCCGTCATACCCACGCTCTTTCCACCGCTCCAGCAATTGAATGCGCTTTCGCAGCTGTTCAACCGTTGCTTGATCGACACGGCTCCCAGTGCGCGCGATCAATTCTGCGTTAAGTTTTCGATGATCGATTCCGCTGTTTCTGGCGACTGTGCTGACGAGCAGCCGGTGGAGATCTCGCAGCTCTAGTTTCTGCTCGTGGAGTGAGACTGCCGGTTCAGCAACAGCAGCCGCATCACCCTCCCCTCTCGCTTCGTCTTCCCCGATGAGGCTATCCATCCTGGCCACGGCCATCAAGGGCATGTATTCATTGGTCGAGACCGTGACACGTCCAAACAAGTCTCGCTGTCCGGCTGGCATGATGTCTTCCAAGACATGATCGCGCTCCGCCTTGATCTGCTTGGCATAGTGCACCAGGATCGGATCTTTCGGTAGATAAAGCCACGCGCGCTGCGGCTTGGGTAACCCATCCTGCATCCGGACGAACCGGCCGACCACCTGCCGGAAATACATTTCCGTGATCACGTTCGTCCCGTAGACACCGACACGAAGTCGAGGAATATCCACGCCTTCGCTCACCATATTCACCGCCACCAGCCATTGCTGCTTTTTGTGACCGGCGAACTCCTCGATCGTGCGCGAGGCGGTGGGATCATCCGACACCGCCACGGCGGCTTTCGTACCAACAATACGCCCGACGAGGTCCGCCACCCAACGAGCGTGTTCCTGATCCATACATACGATCAGCCCCCCAGCATCCGGCTGTTCCTGCTGGCGAAGACGTGTCAGTTGCGTATGGGCATCGGTAATCACCGGCCCAAGCCAGGTTTCTTGAAGGAGCGCCGTCTTCAACCGTTCCCGCTGCCGATTGAACGTCAACCCGTCTTCGAATGTCGCCTGATGCTCGCGACCCTCAGACAGCCAACTTAGTTCGCCTTCGTAGCTCGGGAAGACAATGGGTCGGCAGACATTGTCGCGAATCGCATCGGTATACCCGTAGGCGAAATCCGCCCGGCTTTCTCCATTCTCATATCGAATAAAGGGGATCGGATTGTTGTCTGAACGAAACGGTGTCCCGGACAAGATCAATCGAAATACCGCCGGGTCAAACGCCGTGCGCAGCGCTTTCCCCCAGTTTTTGCCGTCACCGGCATGGTGCAGCTCGTCGAAGATGAGCAGGGTTTTCTTACTCTTGCAGACCCGCTGAAAAATTGCAGGGGCCAGACACACTTGCTGATAGGTGACCACGGCGCCATGATAGTCAGCCGCTTCAGAGGCCTGTTCGTTGGTGAGAGACGGATCAAGCTGTAATCCCATCTTCCCTGCCGCATCCGACCATTGCGTACGGAGGTGATTCGTCGGGCAGACGACCAGCACTCTCACTGCAGCCCGATTCATCATGAATTTATGCGCGACGCGCAACGCAAAGCGTGTCTTCCCCGCAGCAGGAGTCGCCATCGCCAGAAAATCTTTAGATTGATGGGTACAGACCGCCGACAGGGCTCGTTGCTGCCAGTCACGAAGGGGCGCCGTCCAGGCAGGCAATGTGTTCATAGCTAATTCGTGAGCGAGAGCTTGGTGGCTCAATGATGGCACAGATAGGAGGCCGATTAGTCCAGCCAGTCTTTTTCTTTGAGCTTCCTCGGCAGATACTTCTTCGTCAGGTACTGAAAATCCTTATTGGCCAGCGCATCAAGTTCGTACTTCAACCCACTCGCGAGCATGCGCTTGATCTCCGCCTGCCACGCTGGCTTTTGGAACCACTGGTAGTTCAACAGTTCCTTGGCGCGCGCGATGTCCTTCTCATTCAGTTTGATTCCAACATTGCGCGGCAGTTCGTAGCGCTCCGGATCGGCACTCGACAGCCCCACGAACTTGGCCTTTGGGATCGCCATCCGTTGGCTCTCAAAGGCCAGATTGATCGAGCCCTGTTTGACGACGGAATAGATGTAGTACCCCCAGGGATCGTTATCGACCAGCACATAGACCGGGAGCCGATGTTCCTCGTGCAGCCGGCAGGCCAAGCGCCGTACACCCCGAGGAGGCTGACCGTTTCCAGTCAGGAGAATACAGTTATAGCGCCGCCAGAACTTGTCCTCCGAGAGCCGATTCCACTGGGTTCCCTTCTCGACGAGCAGCAGAAAATCGGCGGTGCATCGACGGATCTCCAGATATTCCGGCTCCACGATTGATGGGACCGAATATCCGCCCTTCCCCAGCTTGGAACAATCGACGCGATCGCCGTCATCGCCGAAGATCACCGGCCCCACGATACTGCCTCTGTTTTCTGCACTGACATGGAGCTCTTCTCGAAGCGTAGCGAGGGAGACTTCAAGATCTTCAATGACCGGATCGGATTCGTCCTGCGCATCGAAGGTGTTCTCGTGCGAGTCTTTGATCGTGTGTTTTGTGCGGTAGTAAATTTCTCGAAGCGAGGTGGTCAGATCGGCCCGTTGCAATTCAGAGAGAGCATCGGCTACCAGCACCGTCTGCATGAATCTCTTCGCCATCCCGACGTTGAAAAACGATCGCTCCTGTTTCTTACTACCCATCTCGATCAGGCCCTTCCGTTCATTGAAAGACACGTTAGAAAGGGCGCGGATTGGAATCTGAAATGTGGGGTCTTTTGATCGTTCGGCCGACTGGATCACGATATCAGCCAGACCGATCAACTTTTTCTCGACCGGCGTGGTTTTCTTTGTTTTGGTCGTCGTCATAGTGTCCTATTTGGATTTCCTCGAAACCGCCGTCTTCGCTGACCTGGCAGGCTTGCCGCTTGATTTCTTCGTTGTCTTAGAGTCGCCGGAAAAGAGCCTGGCCTGATCTGATTGTGCGGTTGTCTTCTTCGGTGGATGTTTGGCTCGACTCGACTTGGTGGTTTTCCCTTTCGAAGCAGGTTTATCCGACGGCGATGGTTTACCGAGAAGGTCCGGCTCCACTGGCGATGCCACTACTCCCTGACTAGACTCAACCTGAGTGGCTAGCGCGGTCTCACCCTCCACTCCATCCGCCGTCACAATGATCGAATGAGGCAACCCCTCGGGTCCGGTACCAGTCTTGCCAAGCGCCTCGTCTGTTTTTTGGCCACCTGTGCGAGAAGTCGCGATCTTCTGGAGCTGCTCTTTGAGCTTTTGCTTCGGAAGCGTGCCCCCCTTGAGTCGGTTGCAGGCCTCGACAACCTCTTCGATGTACAATTCAAAGATATTCCGTCGTCGAAATTCGCTGGCCGCCCGTTCGCGCCGACGAATAAAGAGCCCTAACCGCCTGCCACACTCACGTAGCGCCAGGGTGATTTCCTTTTGAATCTCATCATAATCGGCGATCGCTTCCTTGGATTCACTGGTAAACGGCACCCAGACCGACGCCATGTGGACGAAGATCACCATCGGGCCACCCGGAATGGCCCCACGCGACTGCGTCAAGCCATAGTTTCTCCAGCTCGTGCTCAGAACGGCCTTGAACGTGGAGCAGGCCGACTGTTGGTACAGCAGCGGCACTCGATTCGCGTAGCGGATCACACGGGCGAGCTCAGAGTCTTCCTCCTCGTGCTCCCCTTCAGCTTTCGGCATAGCCGGCTGCTGCGGTTTATTTTGGTCCTGTGGTCTGTTCCCGTATGCGAGGCCAGCCTCGATGATGAATGGGTTGCCTCGATAGACCGCCGGTGGCCGACTGACCGCCGTGTAGAATTCACCTTTGATCTGCTTATAGAGCCCTGCGAGAATCGCCTTCTCGCCGATCGGAGAAATACAGTTAGTCGGCGGCGCCATGATCTTCGTCTCTTGCAATGTCTTATAAAGCGTCTCTGCGACCGGCCCCTTCAACTCGCGAGGCTTGGCCTCAGGCGAAACCTTTGCCGCTTTGCAGATCTCATCGGCTAGCTGGGGAGACACACGACAAAAATCAGCGGCAAGAAACCCGGAAAGGGTATGGCTCTTTGTATCCTGCAACATCTTGAGGAGCATGCCGAACTCGATCCCGTAGGGGTGCGGCTTGATCTCGCGTGGTTGAGGCGGCAGCTCGTGGTAGGTCCGAGGGTATTCTTTCGTCTCGCCTTCAGGAGTCCCGTAGATCAATTTGACATGCGGATTGGCGATGGAGGTTTGCTCCAACCATTCATCGACTGACGCACGACCCTTTTGATACTTCCCTTCGACTTCCAGCGTGACCTGAGTGCCTCGCGGCTGTTCCCAGTCGATCTGTTTGTTCTCGTGAACCAGCGGCTCGTTTTTCTTCGTATCAATTTGAACTTCGAAGAAATGCGCGGCAGCTTTGGGGCCGATACGCGAAATAATTCTCACCGGTTTTCCGGTCGTCAGTTGTCCGTACATTCCGGCAGCTGAGATACCGATCCCTTGTTGACCGCGGCTCATCCGCAGCCGATGGAATTTGGACCCGTAGAGCAGCTTGGCAAAAATTCGGGGGATCTGCTGGCGCACGATGCCCGGTCCATTGTCGGTGACTGTGACGCGAAACCGGTTGGCCTGGCTGGGCGCCACCGGCCCTCCGTTTGAGACAACCTCCAACTTGACCGTCACATCCGGAAGAATTCCGGCTTCTTCACAGGCATCGAGCGCGTTATCGACCGCCTCTTTGACGCAGGTCAGCAACGCCTTGCGCGGATTGTCGAATCCGAGCAGATGCCGGTTCTTTGTGAAAAATTCCGAGACGGAAATTTCCCGCTGGCGTGCCCCCATCTCGACCGCAGTGACCCGCTCTGCCGGTTTGACGGCGGCTGGTCTCTTTGCGACTGGTTCAGGAGTAGCTCGAGGAGCGGAAGATTTCGATTCGGTATCTTCGGTATCTGATGCGGAGTCTTTCTTTTTTCCCATTCACCCTCTCAGTAAACAATCATTGATTGTTTGGTATCACAAAACTTTCCAGGAAACAATGGGACCAGATGGTGAATGCGCAAAACGAAGACAGACCTAGGTACGCAACGAATCGCCCTAGCGGGTTACTGCGGGGTCTCGCAGGTAGTGCGCAGGCTCCATCGTATCAACAGACCAGACAAGCACTTTCCGGTCAAGTGTGCCGACGATTAAATATTTTCCGTCGCTCGTCCAGTGGAGATGATAGGGAGTGCTCACGTGGAAGGTTTTCTGCTTAGCGTGAGACAGGAGATCCCACACAGCGAGATGTTCTCCAACTCGAGTGGCAACCCATCGATGCAGTGGATCGACGGCCATCGATGCCCCCAATGCTACGGTCGGTCCCTTCTCGATGACTTCGGTATCCCACTTGGTGAAGGTATCCAAACTCGCCAAGACGGTGTTGCGCTTGGTGTCCCAGACGGCAAGAGTGAACGCGTTTGGATCACGAGTGCGCGTCGTCGTGGCAACAAAGGGACGTTTCCATCCAAGTCCGGACCAGACGTCTGGGAGCCCGGCTGGTCTTTCCACCTCTTTCCATGTCACCGTATTCCACACGACACGTCCGGTTCGTGACGTCGTGAGCAAAAATGGGCTTCCATCCAACAAACTCAGTGTCTCCACCACATCTCCCTGTGTCCCTCGCGTTCTGATACAACCCTTGGGCTCGCAGGCGAGAGAGACGCTGGTGTGCACCAGCTCTTTGACAATCGCTCTGGTCACCACATCCACCACGAGGACTTTCGGTTGTTTGCCCGCAATCACAAGAGATCGATTGCCGGGGAGAAACTGTAGCGCGGTGATCTGTCCCTGTCGGCTTGCATAGGATCGAAACTCCCGCCAGCTCTGCGTTTCCCACAAACGCACCTCTCCTTTCGTTGTACCAGCCGCCAAGATTGAGCCATCGGCGCTGAACGCCAGCGCGCTTACAGGAACAGACAAGGCCAATTGGCGTAGGAGGGTTCCCTGCCCCGGTTCCCAAATTTTTAGCAACCCGTCATCGCCACTCGTAACAAGCAGATTCGCGCTGGGGGACGTCGCGAGTGCACGCATCGCCCGCGCATGCACAAAGGCCGGACCAGCTTCGGCAGGAGAGGGCGCGACAGGCTTCGCAGACAATTCAACAGCAGTGACCGGCGGTGCAGTTCGCTTGGCCAACACCTTCGCCTGAGGCTGACTGGGATCCAGCACCAACTCCGGGGAGCGGGTCGGCACATCCCAGACCGAGATCTTGCCGTCTACGTCCGGATTGAGGCCTCCTTCCATTCCCACCACAATCTTCGATCCGGTGGGTGCCCATTGAAGTAGTGAGACGCGCAGCCCCATGTTCCGACAATCGTTGCCGCAGAGATCCGGCAGCATAGCGCCGGTGCGCAGATCCCAGATCTGCAACGTCGCAGGATGTTCCGGTTGCCCAACCAAGTACCCCGCGTCGTCTGAAATATCGACGGCAACGAGATCCGTAGCGGCCGACACCTCTCGCTCTTGATCGACATGAGAAAACTCGGTCACAGACACGACCGTGCCTGTATCGGTGTCGAACAGCCCATACCTCCTTTCTCCATCACTTGCCACCAGTCGGTGGCTGTCACGAGAAAACAGACGAGGTGTGAGGTGTCCACGAGCTCCTTCCGCGATTGTCAGCCTAGCTCGTCCACGTATCGATGCCTCCACCGTGTCGATGAAGAGAATCGTATTTCCGATGGTAGCGGCCACCGTTGAGCCGTCCGGCGCGAAGAGGAGGTCGAGTGGCTTTCCATCTTTGATGCTCACATCACGAATGGTCGTTCCGGTAAGGTCGTGCAGACGAATCGCACGACCTTGCGCGATCGCCAGCAACTTCGTATCAGACGACGCGACCACCGAATGGGTCTCTGCCTTGGCATCTAACCCAATATGCTTGAGCGGTACCAACTTCTTCCCGATTTGCCAGACCGACACCGCGTCGTTGCCGTGTCGGAGCACCATCCGATCAGTCTGACCCGAATAGGCGAGCAAGCTATAGGGCTGGCGCGATTCCTGTGGAACGGTCGCCACGGACGCGTGATTCTTCCAATCGTAAATGACGACATCATGTTTCACACACAGGACCCAGCCATCTTGTTTCAGCAAGGCGACCTGGTGGCAGGAGGTAAGCGGAACCTTGGCGACGAGGGCCTTGGTTTCGAGATCCCAGAGGACAAGCTCGTCCATCTGGATCAGCAGGAAACGCCCGTCTTCTGAAAACGCCGTGGGAATCTGCGAGAGAGACGCGTCTGCCTGCCGGATCGATGACGTGACAAGAAGGATGACCGCTACTGACAATATTTTCAGCCGGCTCATATGCTGTCTCACCAGTTCATATGCGGTCTTACTCCCTGAACCTGCTCTTCGCTCAGCTCACTGATGACGAACGCGAGAGCACGTTCACTCTCTCGATTCTTCCAGCTGCTACTGTGCGTTGGGTCGGTGCTTGTTCGGCGTGGCCTCAACACCGGTTAAATCTTTTACAGTCGGCAAGACATCACCGAAATGTTCCACACCTCGTTCATCTTTCCAGCGCTGTACAGGAACTCTGGCAATCACTTGGGGACCATCGAACGTTTGCCATGCACTCGTCAATGTCGCTTGGTTCGGGCTGAGACCTTTCATGCTGGGTTGAGCCGCCGCATCCTTCGACGAAGAAGGCATGACTGACGGATCGGGTACAGAACGCACCTCCGCTTGAAACAGCTCCGGCATCGCCGGCTTTACGGTCGCCTTCTTCGGCAACGTGGATCGCGGAGAGGGCCTTACCGTCGGACTCGACCTCTTTTGCCGCTCAAGGGGTGGAGCATCCGTAATATGGAGATTCCCTTGTTCATCGGTCCACTTATACAGCTCCGCCGATCCAATCATCGGCCAGAGCAGGAGGCCAGCGATGACGCTTAGTGTGAAGAGCTTCATATTGATATTGCCGATTCGCCTTGATGCTAGGTGATGCGTCTTTTGACCAAAGTATAGCAGGCGGTCGTATTCGTGCCTGGCGACACAACGCGCAGCGACCGCTTGGTCACAACCTAGAAGGAGGTAGGGGAACTGGGGATGAGAGATAAAATGGACGTTAGGGTGGGAGGAGCACGCACCTAACCGAGGACGATTAGGTACGGCGGTGATCTTGGGAGGACTTTAGGCTTCCCAGTACAAGCTGGTCCTGCACACCATCCTCACGCTCGATCCCCTTTTGAACCATATTCCCTCGGGGCGTTAACTCCTCCCACCCGCGTACGATAGGCTTCAGACAGAGGTGAGTCAAGAGGTACGGACAATTCGACTCGTCGACTTTCCTCATGTGGCGATTGCCTGAAACGGATGGTATGGTATTGACGCATCTGACGAAGAGTCCAATGGCTTTTTAAACCATTCAGGAGAGAGCGACGATGACGTCAGCATTGACGAGCCAGGATGTCCAACATGCGTGGTCGGCGTTGATAGAAAACGTGCGGACGGCGGTTTTATTGACACTCCGAAACGGGCGGCCGTTTGGCTCCCACGTGCCCTATGTATTCGGATCGGATTGGACGCGAACTTATCTGCACCTCAGCCGACTGGCACTCCATACGCAACATCTGCTGATTGATCCCCGTGTCTCGTTGTTCATCGCCGAACCGGATGGACCGGAGAAAAATCCCCTCGCGCTGCGACGCCTGAATCTACAGGGTGAGGCAGCAACACTGTCGCCTGATGCGCCCTCGTACGACACTATCAAGGAGCAATATCTGGCTCGGTTCCCTCAGTCTGAAATGATGTTCGGCTTTGGCGATTTTGCCCTCTGGGAATTGCGGCTTGCCGAAGCCCACTTCGTGATTGGCTTCGGTCAGGCCTTCGTCTCCACCGCCACCACCCCAGCCAGATGGGTGCATCAAAAAGTGGAACGGCCCTCGACGAAGAAAGAGTGACCTTCAGAAGAGCTGCTTGGCATACCATGCATTGGGCTTTATCAACAATCTGTAGAGTGATGAACCCTGGTTTAGGGAGAGACGCAATGACATCTTTGCTCCCTTTGCCTGATCGAGAGATCGGACTTGCCCCAATCATGATGTGTGCGTCGGTTCTATGGTTCTCCGCATCCTGTGACGCAAGGAACCAAACTGCGACTCCGACATCCACTTTTGAACAACCTGGGAAATCCCACTCGCCACGATTCATCCCGTATGAACTGTTAGTCAAATTCAAAAACGGGATTTCACGAGAGAGAATTGAATTCATCCTGAAGGATAGCCGAATTGATATCATCGCTGAAATCCAACGTGGACGCCTCTATCACGTCAGAATCTTGGACGATCAGTCGGTTGAATCGGCGATCACCCGACTCACATCATATCAAGAGGTCGAGTATGCAGAGCCCAATCATCGATATGAGACGCAGAAGTAGTGTTCTGAGAATTGCTTGCCGTTTGGGCGGGAGCATTTGGGAGATAGCAACCATCGCGGTCGCATTGTCGGGACTCACACTGGGAGATCCCCTGGTTCATGCGGAACAAAAACAAGCCCACCGTGGAATGACAGCGCTGTCACAGGAGACGATCCACCCAGCCCACTATGTCCCAGGAGAAGTGCTGGTCAAATTCAAGGATGAGGTATCCCGTTCAGGAATCTCATCTCTCAGTCTAGATCTGGGTGCCAAAGAAGTCAAAACGCTGTCTCTGGATGCTACGGTGATTCACCAGTACAAATTGGATGGTACCTTGTCAGTCAACGAAGCAGTCTTGAAGTATCGAAGGAATCCCGCTGTCGAGTATGCCGAACCGAACTACCTCTATTGGCTCCAAATCATCCCTAACGATACGCAGTTTGGCTCGTTATGGGGACTCCATAACATCGGTCAAACCGTGGATGGAACAGCAGGAAGGACAGATGCTGACATCGATGCTCCTGAAGCCTGGGATATCAGCACAGGAAGCCCTAATGTAATTGTCGCTGTTATTGATTCAGGCATAGCCTATGACCATCCTGATCTCGCTCCGAATATCTGGGCTAATCCAGGAGAAATTGCTGGAAATGGCATTGATGACGATGGAAATGGATTGGTGGACGATGTGCATGGGTGGGATTTTGGCGTAAATGACAGTGACCCAATGGACCCCTTGGATCTCAATCCAGGAGGCAACCCGGGGCATGGCACGCATGTGGCGGGAATCATCGCTGGAGCTGGGAACAATGGAACTGGGGCCACAGGGGTTATGTGGACCGCGAAGCTGATGGCCCTGAAAGCCGGAGGGGTGAATCGATCCCTCTCCACCACCGCCATTGTCAGTGCGATCCACTATGCCGTCGCCAATCACGCCCGTGTGATCAACGCCAGCTTTTCCGGACCTGATTGTAGCCTGGCTCTCTATGATGCGGTGAGCACCGTGAATGAAGCGGGCGTGCTTTTTGTTGCAGCTGCGGGAAACGGGGGATCAGATAACGACAACGTACCGGGCTTCCCCGCAAGTTTCAGCGCTCCTTCAGTATGTAGCGAGCAACAGAAGGCTGCGCTGGCAAACGTGATCGCGGTAGCGGCCACGGACGAGAATGATCAATTGGCGAGCTTCTCTAATTTCGGGCCCACTACCGTCCAGGTCGCCGCGCCGGGGGTTAGAATCATCAACGCCAAGCCAACATCGAACATCACGAATGTGCTCCTCCATAACTTCGATTCCAACCCAACCGGACTCGGGTATGTCTTTGGAGGAGTCAACCCTACCTGGGGAATCACCAAGTCTGCCTCGTCCAGCCAGCCGAACAGCCTGACGGACAGTCCGAATGGAAACTATCAAAACAACACCGATTCATTCGCCGTCGGACCGGTGTTCACGACCGAGGGACAAAGAGGATGCCGACTTGACAGTCGTGTTCGCCTCCAAACCGAGCAGGACATAGACGGCGTTGTTCTGGAAACCTCAAGAAACAGCGGAACGACTTGGGAGCCCCTTCGCCTGCTCACGGGAGATAGCGATGCCCAATTTCTTTCGTTCACCTGGGGGGATATCGCGGACGGTGTGGCCGGTTCACGGTTCCGCTTTCGATTCGTATCGGATGAGAGCCTGATCTTCGACGGCGTATATCTAGACGATGTCCGTATCGCCTGCCTTGCCGGGCCCCCATCGGGAACGACGGACTACCAGTTTCTTCAGGGCACTTCGATGGCGACACCGCATGTAGCGGGACTCGCCGGATTGTTGCTCTCCGTCGATCCCAATCTCACCGTATCCCAACTCAGAAGCACAATCCTCAACACCGTGGATCGGAAGGCTTCTTTGAGCGGAAAGGTCTCGACCGGTGGGCGTATCAATGCCCGAGCCGCGTTGGCCAGCGTGGTGACAAACTTCACCGTTACCGTAAACAAGGCAGGTGCGGGCACCGGCAGAGTGACATCTGACTCCACTGGAATTGACTGCGGAACGACATGCAATGGAAAGTTCCTGCAAGGTAGCACCGTAGACCTCACCGCATCACCCGATCCTGGATCCGTCTTTGCAGGATGGAGTGGAGATTGTAGTGGAACTGATCCCTGCACGCTCACCCAAGATGCGACTGTAACTGCGACCTTCAACATCGCGCCACCTCCGCTGGCCCCCAGCGATAGCGGCGGAGGAGGCTGCACTCTCGCCCCTGGCACAACTGGAGACATACTGCTGCCCGCCATGCTCTTCTTATCTCTGACCGTCATATTGTGGAGGGCAAGACGCCGATGAGATTAAGTTTCGGGACGAGAGGAATATCGTTACAGAAAAAGCTGCACTCCGCGTGCATGATAGAGATGCAGGGCGTCTCTTCCGGTTTACTCTCTCTACCAAACCACTCAGCTCAAGTAGTGGCCCTACTCGGACTTCGACTTGCCCGCCCCTTTCATCGGGATTTTATCTTTCTCTTCTTGGTCGCTCTTGGTCCGATAGTCTGGTTTTCACTAATAGAGTTCTTGGCGTTTCAACCACTGCCTTGGTATGCCATATGGTCAATGGGTTTCCTCTCCGTTGCCCTATGGCAACCCTTGTTCGAAGAGTTGCTATTCCGTGGCATCGTCCAGGGGCATCTGCTGCAATCCAGGTCGATGCAGAAGACATGGTTTGGTCTATCCATCTCCAATCTGCTGACCTCATGCTTATTCTCTTTGGCCCATCTGGCCAACCATTCCATTTCTTGGTCCTTACTCGTGCTCATCCCCTCTCTTTGTTTCGGTTTCGTACAAGATCGCTTCGGATCTGTGTATCCTTCGATCAGTCTGCATACCTTCTATAATTCTGGTTACTTCCTTCTCATCAGTAACGCCACCAGTCTCAACGCCGGCTAACTAAATTGCGGCTAAGATACCTCATCGTTCGACTGTGCGATGCATATAGCGGAGGATCGTTCGGCTTTCAGACAACTGAAGCCTGTCGTGGAGCCGTTTGAGATGCAGCAACGCCAAGCCTCTGGCCTCGTTGGAATCCTCTCGATTTGAGCCCACGATAGTACACATTCGTGGGAATACGCGCTGCGGCATAGCGAGGTTGATCGGGCTTTCGACAAGCCGGTTCCACATGTAGAACAGAATGTCAAAATGCGCAGTCGATTGGAGTGTGGATCCTGCCGTACCGTCGAAGATGCAAGAGAATTGAATCAGTCAGCTTTCTGATTGCTTCCTAAGGCTGTGTCAAATACTTCGTTCAGATCGCTGAAAGAACCGCCGGGCGTCGGCCCGCCGCTGATAACATAAATACGCCCTTGAACGACTGCTGATCCAAGACCGTGACGTGCCGTCGGCATCGGGGCCAGACGCTGCCAGGTATCACGCACCGGATCGTAAGCTTCGTTCTCATTGAACGTCCCGGCTACCCCTTCGCCGCCGAACACGTCGATCTTGCCCGCGACCACAGCAGCAGTGATACCGCTCCGTGCAGTTGGAAGATCCGAGACGCGCGTCCAACGATCGGTAGCAGGATCGTACCGTTCCGTCACAGCGAGATTGCGAGAATAGTCGCCATTCAAGCGCCCACCGAACGCATAAATCTTCCCACCAATAGTCGCGGTGGCGAGGTGATCACGAGGAGTCGGCAGAGGCGCTACGGTTGTCCAGACGTTTCTCACGGGATCATACACTTCGACCTGCGCATTGTTGGCCTTCCGATCGTAGCCGCCGATGGCATAGAGCTTTCCCTCATGCTCGCTCACAGACAAGGCACCACGCGCAGTCGGCATAGGAGCGCGCTCAGTCCAGCTGTCCGTGGCAGGATCGTAGGCATACACCGTCGCCACTGGATTCCAAACACTAAATGTCGACTGAGAGTACCCACCGATGACATACAAGCGTCCACCTACCACACCGATGCCGACATGATGCAGGCCGACCGGCATGGACGCTTTGGAAGCCCATCGGTCCGTCGTTGAATCATACATTTCGACGGACGGCGTAATCGCGAAATTCACCACATTGCCCAAGCTGGGCTTTTCGAACCCGCCAACGACGAAAATTTTTCCGTCCATTGCCGCAGCAGCCACCTCCGTCCGCTTCGTCGGCGCGGGCGCAGCCGTGTGCCAAGTCCCTCGATCTGATTCAGGCTGCGCTGATTCAGTGGATATCGGCAGTGCGATTAGGAAGAGCCCCGCAAGGAAAGATGCCATTAACAGAATCAATCTCACCGGCAGACGAATCCCCTTGGCTGATGATCTCCTAGAGTGCGGCATGCTTCATTCTACACTCTATCGAAGTGGAGTAGCAGCAGATCAGGGCGGTGTTTCTGCGGAGATGTCTGGTTCTGGTCAATCTGCGGCGCTCAGCACCAGCAGTGGAACTTGAGCCTCGAAAATTGCAACTCGGCGAGCGCCCTTCATAGGCTCTCGAGATGACCTAAGTGGTGGCTATAGAGACCGCGTTCTGATAGCTGATCAGGAGGGGACGGGGCTCAAATCTATCGCGGTAAAGCTACTTGCCTTTGGATCGACAGAGCAACCCAACAGAGCTGCCCAGGGCCAGGCCGCCGAGGAAGGTGAGTCCGAGGATGACGCCGAGCAGAGAAGCCGGTGGCCCTGCTTGGCGGCGGATATATCGACGGGCTTGGGAGCCGACGGTCGCTTCTCCACCCATCCAACTGCGCGGGTCATCATTCTGAGTTTCGTTCTGAGTACTCACCGGTTTCATGCCTCTCTTCCTTCATCCAGCGCAATACATTCTTCGATCAACGCTTCTAATTCGTCCAGCTCTTGCTTCGGCACGTCGAAAAACCTCACACCAAAGGTCCGATCGATGTTCCATTGAACCTGCGCTTGCTTGATCACGATCGGAACGTCGTCACCCGGAATCAGGAGTTTGACCACGATTGGTTTTCCCGGTTGGACATCCAGTGAGCTCTCGATCCTGGCGCCGCCGAGTGAAAGATCGACCGTCTCCCCTTCCACCTCATGCGAGTTTGCCCGAAGCAGAGTCTTAACCTGTCCCGAAACACGACGATGCTGACGCCGTTCCATACAAATTAAGAATACCCTACCTCGCCGTGGAAAAGCACGTGGCAAACGTCCCAAGTCGCTGATTGTTCGCGTGTTCTCTTGCAAGTCGGCGAATCTTTTCGCTAAGGTACGGCACGATGAATGGAGTTCGTTCGCGCCAAATCATGTTTGCCTGCGCGAGCGGGCTGTTGTTGCCTCTTTGCTTTCCGAAGTTCGACTGGGGATTGCTGGCCTGGGTCGTCCTTGTTCCCCTCCATCTCGCGCTCGATCAATGTTCCAGGAAACGAGCATTTTGGATCGGCTGGCTGAGCGGAGTCATTGGATTCACCGGTATCATGGCCTGGGTCGTCACAGCCATGACGACCTACGGCAAGGTACCAGAGCCCATCAGTTACGCGATTCTGCTGCTCCTTACCGCATACCTCGGACTGTACGTCGCGCTCTATAGCCTCGCGTTTGTCTGGCTCCGCGAGCTCATCCCACGCTATGGAATTTTCTTTGCCCCGTGTTTCTGGGTCGCGCTCGAGCTACTTCGTACCTATCTCCTCTCAGGCTTTCCATGGTGTCTCCTGGGCTATTCACAATACCGCGAACTGGACTTGATCCAGGTGGCAGACCATACAGGTGTCTACGGAGTGTCCTTCTTGGTCGTGCTGGTAAATGTGGCCTTAGCCGAGTTGATTTTGTGGATCATGCCGTTTTTCCGAGGTTTTCACCCGGTTAAGCTTCCCTGGGAGTTACTGACGACTGCGGCCGCGTGCATGGTGCTCTCATGGTTCTATAGTTCGGCGGTCTTGAGCGACAGGGACGTGAAACAGACGCAACCCTCCATCACCGTGGGTGTCGTCCAACCGAATATCGATCAAGCCGTGAAATGGGAGCAGTCCTTTCGCGATGAAACGATGCGACGCCTTGACCGCCTGACCGCCCAACTTGGCGATGGTACGGACTTGATCGTGTGGCCAGAAGCCGCAACGCCGTTCATCTTGGAGCGAGAGCAGGAGTATCAGTTACAATTGATCGCGTGGGCAGAACGTGCTCAGGCGCCGCTCCTGCTCGGCAGTCCGGCACTGCGGTTTTACCCAGACCGCCGACCGTACCTCCTGAACAGTGCCTACCTGTTGGGAATGGACGGCACAATCCTCGGCCGCTACGACAAGCACCATCTCGTCCCGTTCGGAGAATACATCCCCCTCAAATCGTCGTTGCTGTTCTTCCTCGACAAACTTGTCGAAGGCATCGGCGACTTTGAACCAGGTCCAGGACCGACGACTCTTTCGTTCAACCCTAAATCGTGGAGCAGAGCCAGTTCGACCGACACCAGGCCCGTTAAGTTTGGTGTGGCTATCTGCTATGAAGTGATCTTCCCGGATTTGGTCCGTCAGTTCGCCGCGAACGGTGCGGAGTTTCTGGTGACCATCACGAATGATGGATGGTTTGGACCTTCCTCGGCGCCGGCGCAGCACTTTGCCATGGTCGTCTTTCGCTCGGTCGAAAATCACCTCGCCTTCGCGCGTGCCGCCAATACCGGAATTTCCGGGTTCGTCGATCCCTTTGGGCAGATCGTTCAGGCGACGCCCCTATTTACCGAGCTGGTATTACACGCAACGATCCCGACCAAGCACACCCGCACGTTTTACAGCTACTATGGCGATGTGTTTGCCCACGCCTGTGTTATAATCTGCGGACTTTTGTTTCTGTTCGCGTATTTCCGCACGAAGGAACCAGCCCTGACGACTATCACACCGGCATGACCGAAGGAGGATCGTTCAATGTTAGAAGACGTAGACGTTCGTGTTCGCACCCTTGGTGAGCAAGTCTCAGAATTACGGGGGCATCTTTGACTTCGCTCAGATGACTGCCGACTTGGAAGAACTTGAAGCGCAGATGGGCCAGCCGCATTTCTGGAACGACACCCGCAACGCCGCGGTGGTCAGCCGGAAAAAGGCAACGATTGAACGAGACCTTCAGCAGTGGCGTGAAATAGAAGCGAAAATGGACGATTTGGGAGCTCTGTTGGAACTCGCACACGAGAGCGGCGATTCAACGCTTGAGACCGAGCTGGTCGGTGAACTGAATCAGCTGGAACCACGCCTGGCGACCCTGCGTGTTGAGCTCCTCCTCTCTGGGGAACTGGACCCTAATAATGCCATCATCGCGATTCATCCAGGCGCCGGAGGCACGGAATCACAGGATTGGGCGCAGATGCTCCTCCGGATGTACGTGCGGTGGGCAGAACAGAAGAAGTTCAAGGTCGAAACACTGGACTTGTTACCCGGCGACGAGGCCGGCATCAAGAGCGTGACGCTCTCCATCACAGGGGCCTACGCCTACGGCTATTTAAAGGCGGAAGCCGGGGTCCATCGCTTGGTGCGCATCTCTCCGTTCGACTCCAACAAGCGGCGGCATACGTCATTCGCGTCCGTCTTCGTGTATCCGGAGCTGAGCGAAGATATCGACGTCGCGATCGACGACAAGGACCTCCGGATCGATACCTTCCGAGCCGGCGGCGCCGGAGGCCAGAATGTCAACAAGGTCGAAACCGCCATTCGCATTACACACTTGCCGAGCGGCATTGTCGTGCAATGCCAGAACGAACGCTCCCAGCTTCAAAACCGAAACGGCGCCATGAAGATCTTGAAAGCGCGCATCTTTGAATTGGAACAGAAAAAGAAGGAAGCGGAATTTAACGCAATCGTCGGCGAGAAAAAGGACATCGCGTGGGGCAGCCAGATTCGCTCCTACGTGTTCCAACCCTACCAGATGGTTAAAGATCACCGAACCGCCCATCAGATCAGCAATGTGTCATCCGTCATGGACGGGGATCTCGATGGATTCATCGAAGCGTTTTTAAAAAAGAAGCTCGGAAAGGGCAGTGACCAACTCGCGCCGGTCGGCGGACCCGAAGACGATTTGTAGTCATCACGTACCTAAACCATGGACGAACTGAACGAACAGCGGCAACAACGGATCAAGAAACTCGACCTTCTTCGAGAAGCCGGCATCGCTCCCTACGGCAGCCGCTTCGAGGTCAAGGACCGGGCCGGGCAACTGCTGAAACAGCACGGCGAAAAACCCAAGGACACATTGGAGCAGGAAAAGATCTCCTGCACCATTGCCGGACGAGTCGTTGCGCTGCGTCGATTTGGGAAGGCCGGGTTTGCGGTTCTGCAAGACGGAGCCGACCGCCTCCAGGTGTACCTCAAGAAAGATCACTTGTCGGAGCAGGCCTATACCGTGGTGGAGCAGCTCGATCTCGGCGATTGGATCGGCGTCACAGGGACGTTGTTCCGCACAAAAACGAATGAATTCACGGTCGAAGTTCATCAGCTGACGTTTCTCAGCAAAGCCCTCCGCCCGCTCCCGGAGAAGTGGCATGGCCTGACAGACGTTGAAACCCGGTATCGACAACGCTATGTCGATCTGATCGCCAATCCTCAAGTCCACCAGATCTTTTCCACCAGGAGCCGCATCATCGCCGGCATCCGCGCGTTTCTGATCGAACGCGGCTTTCTTGAAGTCGAGACCCCTATGATGCATCCAATTCCCGGAGGCGCCGCCGCCAAACCGTTCGTCACGCACCATAATGCGCTCGGCGTCGATCTCTATCTGCGCATCGCCCCGGAACTCTATCTGAAACGTCTGATCGTGGGTGGATTTCCGCGAGTGTTTGAGATCAATCGGAACTTTCGGAATGAAGGCATCTCGACGATCCACAATCCCGAGTTCACGATGCTGGAGTTCTACGTGTCATACGCGGATTATCAAGACCTGATTGCGCTCACTGAGGAGCTGGTCTCGAGCCTCGCCCAACAACTACTCGGCAAGACGGTCATTCCCTACCAAGGGAAAGATATTGTGCTTACGCCTCCATGGCGACGATGGTCCTATCATCAAGCTATTCTCGAGGTGAATGCCCTTGATCCGTCGGTGCTGCAGGACCGCGAGAAGGCGTTGGCGGCCGCTCAGCGGCTGCACGTGCCGGTGGACCCCAAGGCGTCGTTGTTCACAATCATCAATGAGATCTTCGAGGAAACCGTCGAGCCGAATTTGCAGCAGCCTACGTTTATTACCGATTACCCGATCGATATTTCTCCGCTCGCCAGACGAAAAGATTCAGACGCCACCCTGACCGACCGATTCGAGCTTTTCATCGCCGGCAGGGAGATTGCTAACGCCTTTTCCGAGTTGAACGATCCGTTGGACCAACGTGAACGGTTTGAAGGTCAGGCCGTTCAGCGTGAGGCGGGAGACGATGAAGCGCATCTCGTTGATGAGGACTTTCTGCGCGCCCTGGAGTACGGGATGCCGCCGACCGCCGGAGAAGGGATCGGCATCGACCGATTGATCATGTTGTTCACCGATCAGGCCTCTATCCGTGACGTGGTCCTCTTCCCTCAATTGAGGCCGGAGAAACCATAAGCGTGACCCTCCCGTATGAAATCTTCGTCGGGCTTCGCTACCTGCGCGCTAAGCGTCGCAACCGGACAATTTCGCTGAACACCTTCGTGTCGATCGCCGGCATCACGCTGGGCGTAGCAGCGCTCATCGGCACCGTTGGGATTATGACCGGCTTCCGGGAAGATATTCAGAGCAAGATTCTCGGCACGACAGCCCATATCATCGTCCAAGAACGCATGAAAGAGAATATGACCGACTACGACGGTCTGGCCGACAAGATTCAGACGGTACCTGATGTCGTGGCTGCTACGCCCTTTGTGCTCCGCCAAGTACTCCTGACCACTCAATCGGGCGTGCAGGGGATCGTCCTCCGTGGAATCGACCCGAAACGCGAAGCCAACGTCACCGAGCTCCCAAAAAATATTACGTCCGGCCAATTGCTCGATCTGCTCACCCCGGTGAAGGTCACCCAAGCATCGGACGACGACCCTGAAGGCCGTCCCCGTGTCGTCGAGAAACCCGGGATTATTCTCGGCAAAGAGCTGGCGCTGAGGCTGGGCGCGTTTGTCGGCGACACAGTCAACGTGGTCTCACCTGTCGGTCCGGTCAGCGCAATGGGAATGGTGCCCAAAATCAGAACCTTCGCAGTCATCGCGCTCTTCCATTCCGGCATGTACGAATACGACTCCTCGTTAGCCTATATCGAGCTCGGCGAGGCCCAAAAATTTTTCAACATGACTGGAAGCGTATCCGGGATCGAGGTCAAGGTGACCGATGTCTTCCAAGCCGCAGAGACCGCTCGTCGCATCGAACAGGAGCTGGGATTCAGCCACGGAGCCAGGGATTGGATGCAGATGAACCGCAATCTCTTCTCGGCCCTGAAGCTGGAGAAGACGATGATGTTTCTGCTGCTCGTCCTGATTACGATCGTAGCCTCGTTCAACATCGTCAGTACCCTGACCATGATCGTCACGGAGAAGCAGAAGGAAATTGCGATCCTCAAAGCCATGGGTGCGACTAAACGGAGCATCCGCCGCATCTTTATGCTGAACGGGTTGATCATCGGATTTGCCGGCACCGGTATTGGCATCCCTTTGGGCTATACCTTTCTCTGGCTGATTCAAACGTTTTGGACGTTTGATCCGTCCGTGTATTACATCTCAACCATTCCGGTGCATGTGCTGGCTGAAGACGTCATACTCGTGGCAGGCTCCGCCATTCTGATCAGTTTTGTGGCCACGGTGTATCCAGCCAATCAGGCGGCAAAGCTTGAGCCGGTCGCGGCGTTACGTTATGAGTAGGCTTGCAGGACTGAGACTTAAGGGCCGAGGACTGATTTGCAATTCCCATCCCAATATTCCAAGCCTCAGTCCTCAGGCCTCATCGCTCATCACTGAATATGATTAAAGCGATCAATCTCCACAAATCATTTTTGATGGGATCCTCTGAGCTGCCCGTTCTCAAGGGAATCAATCTTGAGATTCAGCGCGGCGAGTTGGTGGCCATTGTGGGGGCCTCCGGAGCCGGCAAGAGCACCCTGCTCCATATTATTGGGACCCTTGATCAACCCACCAGCGGGACCGTGACGTTCGATGGACAAGACCTATTTCGCATGACGGACACTCAACAGGCTGAGTTCCGCAATCGACGGATCGGGTTCGTATTTCAGTTTCATCACTTGCTCGCCGAGTTTACTGCACTGGAAAATGCCTGCATGCCGGCGCTCGTCCAACGTCGAGAGCCAACCTCGGTTAACGCCGACGCCACCGCACTTCTCACGGAAGTTGGATTAGGGCATCGCCTCCATCACAAGCCCGGCGAACTCTCCGGGGGCGAACAACAACGGGTCGCCATGGCCCGTGCATTGATACAGAACCCGGACCTCGTCTTGGCCGACGAACCAACCGGCAATCTCGATAGCCATAGCGGGGAGGGGTTGTTCGGGCTGATGCGCACCTTGAACAAAACACGCGGAACGACGTTCGTGATCGTGACGCATAACGATAAACTCTCCGCCCAATCCGACCGCATCATTCACATGCAGGATGGGCAGATCGCCTGAGTTGATCGGACCTCTTTATCACGTACCCCTTAAACTCATCTGTTCCCCATGTATTGAGACTGCTTGCGGTCTTGTACTCGCACACCGGATCGTCGTGGAATGATTCTGAACGGCTGCAATCCTTGACGAACAACCGTTCCTTCTCTAGACTCGCTACGTTAGCTCTGGCCAAGGATTTGACATGCGCTGGTCGCCATCGATTCGCATAGCCGTTTTGCTGGCTACCTCAGCGCTACCGTTTCAGGTATCAGCTGCCGAGTTTGTCATCTCCGGTCCTCGTGCCATGGGCATGGGCGGAGCCGGCGTCGCCGTCACAACCAATGCCCTTGCGACCTATTGGAATCCTGCTGGATTGGCCATGACCCAGACCGTGGATATCCGCGTCCAGGGAGGAGGCCTGGCATTTGATCGCCTTGGCCTTGGTGATGCGCTCAACGATCTAGAGAAGTTCAACACCAGCGACACCTCTCCGATCAATCTCACGAAGGCTCAAGACATCGCCGATCGCATCAATCACCCGGGAGCAGCTGTCTCGGTTAATGGATCCGCCGGGCTGTATGTAAAAGGGCACTTCGGCGAACATGCATTCGGATTCAATGTCTCAGATATCGCCACCGGAGGGGGATTTGTCTCAACGCCTGTGCAGGCAACCCAACCGGGCGGACTCGGTACGCCTATCAGCGTCGCGGGCCAGATGGCGCTGCGTGGTCTCGAGGCCAGGCAATTGGCATTTTCCTATGCTTATGCCTTTTCTGATAAAACGTTTGCCATCGGAATTACCGCGAAGGTTATTCAAGGCGCGTCTTACAATGGTTTGACCGACCTGCAAAGCGGAAGCGGTGTCAGCACCACCGATCACTTCGGCAAGCCGACCATCTCCACAACCTACGGCATCGATATTGGAGCCATCTATCGCCCCTCGTCGTTGATCAGGTTTGGGATCGTCGCGAAGGATATCAATACCCCGACATTCGATGCAGCTGTTGGAGGGGAGCTCAAACTCGATCCGCAGGTTCGGGCAGGTATCGCGATTAACCCCTACTCCTCCTTGACACTCACAGCCGATGTAGATGTCACGTCGAACAAAACCTTTGTGCCCGGAGTGAAGAGTCAGCTCTTGAGCTTGGGACTCGAGCAAACGATCTTGGCAGAATTTCTGTCGTTCAGAATCGGAACGTTCAAGAATATGCAGGACGCATCCACCCCCTTCGTCCCAACTGCAGGGTTAGGCGTACGGTGGTTTATGTTTCGCGCCGATGCCGGGGGAGGATATGACTTCCGCGAAAAAGGTGCCTTAGTTTCTGCTTCCATTTCTTTCACTTTCTGATGGTATACTAGGCTTATGTCGAATCGATCATACACGCAATTCGTATCCGTCCTGGGCTTCGTTCTATTCCTCAGCGGCTGTGGAGGCTTGCAGGAGGTGTGGGAAGGCCCTGGCGCCAGAGTATTCAAACCGCAGAGTATTGCCGTGTTGCCACCGATGTCGAGTCAATACGACAGCGCCCGCGAAGACATTCAAGAGGTCTTGGCCGTCGCACTCAACCGGCAGGGACGCATTGAACGGGTCGTCACCCCGGAAAACGTCACCGATATTTTTCAGACCTCAAAAGAGGCGTTTGACTCTCTCGTGTTCTATTTCTCCCGTCTCGAGATGACCGGTCAATCCGACAAGGATTCCGCCGTCACGCTCGGAAAGTCGCTCAACGTCGATTCCTTTCTTGTCGTCAGGGTCAATTCATGGGAATACGTGCGGAAAGAAGGCGATAACGTCGGGCGAGTCGGATTGAGCCTGCGCCTGATCGATGCCGCAACCGGAACGACAATCTGGAAAGCACGCCATGAACGGTCCAGCAGCTACATGTTCATCAAGCCGAGCCTCAAGGTCCTCGCGAAAGAGCTCGCCGACGAGATGATCAAATACATGCCTCCCCAAGCCAAGCCCTGATACTGCCCATCGCACTGCACCTCTCCGATGTCTGCTATAAATTGAACCGCTGTTTTCCCAAGCCCTAAGCGAGATGTTGACCGTTTAGCACCAAGGGAAATATCTTGTTTCGCATTCCCCCTGGCGGTAACGTGATAGAGCGCCCCGTGGAATTCGATGCGGAGTGGCCCCGGGTCATGGGTGGAGTCCAGCTCACCCGAGATGCACAAATGCCGAGCCGATTGCGCGATTGGCCGTGACGGTGGCGCCGTTCTTCTCTTGCACCGGATTCAGATCGTCGTGCCGCCTGCGCTGAGCTTCGTCGAAGCGTTGATTACTTTGCCGGTGTTGTGGGTACCTGATTTCAGGTGTGAGGTGCCGTGTTTGATCATCGCATCGAAAATAATGAGCAGTTTACGCGCACATGCCAGCAACCCCAACTTCTTGGCCTTGCCTACCTGACAGAGTCGCTGATAGAAAGCGAGAATCGTCTGGTTCTTTGGTTATGGGGCTAGATGATTGGTGGCCATGGCCAACTTCAACGATCGGACGAACTCGGCGACGTGGCTAATCATGGCCGAATCTTGTTGGTGAGAAGCGATACGTTTCACTATGGCGCTGCCGACAATCACTCCATCCGCTATCTTCGACACGCGCGCGGCATCCTCCGGCGTGGCTACGCCAAAGCCGACGGCGACAGGAGATCCGGAGACTTTCCTCAGCTTCTTGATGTTATCTTGGATGTCCCCGACGTTGCTGAGTTTCGATCCTGTAATCCCCGTCAACGAGACATAGTAGACGAATCCATGCGACTCCTTGGCGACAAGTTTACGCCGATCGGTCGTGCTGGTCGGAGCAAGCAAGAAAATGAGCGGTAATCCAGCTGCGTCTGCCGGCTTCTTGAGCGGTCCCGCTTCGTCCGGCGGCATATCGGGCACGATCAAACCATCCACGCCGGCGGTGCTCGCAGTCTTACAAAACTCTTCACAACCCATGGCGTGGATCGAGTTGTAATACAACATGAGGACAATTGGGATCTCCGTACGCTGCCTGAGTGACTTCACGGAGGCCAGGATCTTTCGCAGCGACGTGCCGCTCTTCAATGCCCGCTCCGCAGCCTGCTGAATCACCGGCCCGTCCGCGATCGGATCCGAGAACGGCACGCCCAGCTCAATGATATCGGCGCCTGCTTCTTCCAACGCCAATACCAGCTGCTCGGTTTCAGCAAGTCCAGGATCCCCCGCCATTAAATAGGCAATGAGTGCTTTTTGCTTCTTCTTCCGAAGGGTCTCAAACGTGGTTTCTAGCCGTCCGCTCATAGCTCAACCCCTCGCATCTTCGCAACCTGCTGCACGTCTTTGTCTCCACGACCAGATAGGTTAGCGATGATGAGCTGCGACTTCCTGAGCTTCGGAGCTAACTTGACGACCTCTGCGATCGCATGCGCACTTTCGAGTGCGGGAACGATGCCTTCTTCACGGGCGAGGAGATCAAAGGCCGACAACGCCTCGGCGTCAGTCGCAGAGGTGTACTCGATACGACCCTGATCATGGTAGAGACTGTGCTCCGGCCCCACCGCCGCGTAATCCAAACCGGCTGAGACCGAATGGGTCAAATTGATCTGTCCGTTTTCATCCTGAAGTAGATAGGTCATGGTGCCTTGCAAGACACCAGTCTTACCGCCTGAAAACCGCGCGGCATGTTTTCCACTCTCGATCCCGAGTCCCCCTGCCTCAACCCCGATCATCTTGACCTTGGGATCGCGGAGGAACGCATGGAACAGTCCGATTGAATTGCTTCCACCGCCGACACAGGCCACGAGATAATCCGGCAACCGCCCCTCCGCAGCGAGAATTTGCTTCCGTGCTTCTTTCCCAATAATCGCCTGAAAATCGCGGATCATCATGGGATAGGGATGCGCCCCTAGCACTGACCCGAGAATGTAATGGGTCGTTCGAACATTCGTCGTCCAATCGCGCATCGCTTCGCTGATGGCATCCTTGAGCGTCCGGCTCCCGGCATCGACGCCGGTCACGGTGGCTCCCAATAAACGCATACGGAAGACATTCAGGGCTTGGCGCTGCATATCTTCCGTGCCCATGTAGACTTCACATTCCAGCCCAAACATCGCAGCCGCCGTTGCCGTGGCAACCCCATGCTGACCGGCCCCAGTTTCGGCAATGATGCGTCGTTTTTTCATGCGCATGGCCAGCAACACTTGGCCGATGGCATTGTTAATCTTATGCGCACCGGTGTGGCACAGGTCTTCTCGTTTCAGATAGATCTTGGCGCCGCCAAATTTCTTGGTCAGCCGATCCGCACGATAGAGACTGGTCGGACGCCCGACGTACTGTTTCAGATAGTAGGCGAGGTCGGTCTGGAAGCGGCGGTCTTTCTTCGCTTTCGCATACTCTGCTTCCAGCTCCAAAAGCGCCGGCATAAGGGTTTCGGGCACATACCGGCCACCATAGGACCCGAACCGGCCATGGCTGTCTGGAAGCATCGGCATGGAATCAACCCCTCCTCAATGGATTTCCGCGAGTATAGCTATGGCGATCAGACGGGCACAAGTCTCGCCGCCTCAACAAAAGCTTTCACCTTATCTGGATCCTTCTTGCCAGGGCTCCTCTCCACACCGCTGCTGACATCGACTCCATAGGGACGGACCACTCTGATCCCGTCTGCGACGTTTGCCGGATTTAACCCGCCAGCCAGAATGATTGGGGTCGAGCGAGCCGCCTCCTGAGCTAGCGTCCAATCGACCGTCTGACCCGTACCGCCATAGGCTTGGTCTGAAAAGGCGTCGAGGAGAAACCCTCGCACGTTTGCCCGTCCATGAAGTTCAGCCAATACGCGAAAGGCACCTCGGTCTTTCAGGCGGATAGCCTTGAGAGCCGGGCGGCCGAGGTTCTGGCAATATTGAGCGGATTCATCGCCATGCAATTGGGCCAACGTGAGGCCACATTCATCCATGAGCGCTCGAACCTTCTCGGCTTCCTCATTGACGAACACCCCAACCGGCAGCACAAACGGGGGAAGCCCTGCGACAATAGCCCTCACCGCCGCCGGTTCCACGAATCGCGGGCTCTTGCGGTACATGACAAATCCCAGCGCATCAGAGCCGGCCCGTACCGCAACCTCCGCATCGTCTACATTTGTAATTCCGCAAATCTTGATTTTCATAGCGAACGATCTAGGCGGACGGCGCACTGCTGGATCCGAGCCCGAGCAACTCTCGGACTTTGTCTGCCGTGTGCTCGGCGCGAATGAGCGACTCTCCGATCAGCATGGCGTGAACGCCTGCTTCGATCAGTTTCGTCACGTCATCGCGACTGTGAATCCCGCTTTCACTCACGATCAGCTTGTCGGATGGAATTCGCTGTGCCAGCCGAAAGGTGACGTTGAGGTCGGTCGTGAAGGTTTTCAGATCTCTGTTGTTGATCCCGATCATCCTCGCGGTGGGAATCCATTCCAAGACTGTATCCAACTCTTTCTCGTGATGAGTTTCGAAGAGACAATCCATCCCAAGTTCGGTGGCTAGGGCATAGAAATCCGTCAGTTGGCGCCGTTCCAACGCCGCCACGATCAGCAACACCGCATCAGCGCCGTGCGCCCGTGCTTCATAAAATTGCACCTCGCCGACCATAAACTCTTTATTGAGCGCAGGGATCGGGAGCGCACGCTTGATCGCTTCAAGATACTGGAGGTCGCCTTGAAAAAACTCCTTGTCCGTCAAGACGGAAACAGCGGACGCGCCATGTTCATGATAGGTATGCGCAAGTGTCAGATAGTCGAACTTCTCGGAAAACTCCGGCCGCAAAAGTCCTAAGCTTGGCGAGGCCTTCTTCACTTCCGCAATCAAGGCAGGGCTGGAGGAAGGCTTGGTCGCATCCAGCGTCACGGCAAAGCCAAGTGTCGGCGGTGCATCTCGAATTGCCGCCTTGAGGTCAGCAAGATAGGACCGGCTCTGCTTATGTCTCAGCTCGGCTTTCTTATGCTCAAGGATACGATCGAGGATCATGAGTCAACCGCGTTGTGTCGTAAATGCAATGAGTCGTTCCAACTTCTCTGCCGCAGCCCCCGTGTCTAACATCTGTTGGGCGAGACGGAACCCTTCTTTGAGCGTTCTCGCCTTTTGGCCCACGACCATGGCAGGAGCGGCATTCAAACACACTATGTCACGTTTCGGACCTTTTCGACCCTGCAAAATGTCCTGTAGGATCTGCGCGTTGTCCTCCGGTGTGCCACCGGCAACCTCTTTGTTCGGGACACGGGCCAGATCAAACTCTTCAGGGGCAATAAAATAGCTCGACACCACTCCGCTCTTACCTTCAGACAGCCTGGTTCGATCCGACAGGGTGATTTCATCCAGCCCATCCATGCCATGAATGACGAAACAATGCTGTGATCCCAACTCCAACAGGACCCGCCCAAGGATGTCCGTCCACCTCGCATCGTAAACTCCGAGTACCTGGTGGGTGGCGCCGGCCGGATTCGCCAAGGGCCCTAACACATTCAGAATCGTCCGGATCCCCATCTCTTGCCGCACTCCGGCACATTGCTTCATGGCACCGTGGTAGAGCGGCGCAAATAAGAAACCAATGCCGACTTCGTCGATACAATCGGCCACACGCCCCGGTTCCAGGTCGATCTTGACCCTGAGGGCGCTCAGCACATCGGCACTGCCGGATCTGGAGGACACGGAACGATTGCCGTGTTTCGCCACTGTAATGCCCGCTCCGGCGACAACAAACGCCGCAGCCGTGGAAATATTAAATGTGTTGGCCCCATCTCCACCGGTTCCGCAGGTATCCACAACGACCGACGAGCCGACCCTAATTTTGGTCGCTCGTGATCGCATCGCGTTGACTGAACCGACGATCTCTGCAACCGTTTCTTCCTTCTGCCTGAGTCCCATGAGGTAGGCGGCGATCTGAGCCGAGGTCACAGCGCCGTCCATAATCTCCAGCATGACGGTTTCGGCCTCTTGTGCGGTAAGATCGGTTCTATCGGCCAACTTGGCGAGTGCGTTTTTGATCATGGTCACACAGAGATGGGGTGATTAGAGTTTCAAGAAATTGCGAAGCAGATCTTTCCCGACGGTCGTCAGGATCGATTCCGGATGGAATTGAACCCCCTCGACACAGAGCGTCTTATGACGAAGCCCCATGATTTCGCCTTCGACGGTTTCTGCGGAGATCTCACAACAATCGGGAAGATTGTTTCGATTCACAATTAAGGAATGATAGCGTGTCGCCTCAAATGGATTGGGCAAGGACTGAAAAATCGTCTTACCGTCGTGTTTGATCTGCGATGTCTTCCCATGCATCAGACGCTGCGCACGAATCACCTCTCCTCCACACGCCACGGCCATCGATTGATGACCCAAGCAGACGCCAAGAATAGGCATCGCTCCTCCGAATCGACGAATCGCCTCGACTGACACACCGGCTTCCTTGGGAGTGCAAGGTCCGGGAGAGATTACCATCCGACTTGGACGCAACTCCTCAATCTGCTCCATCGTAATCTTGTCGTTACGGTAGACCTGCACATCTTCACCTAATTCCCCAAGATACTGGACCAGATTGTAGGTGAAGGAATCGTAGTTATCGATGACGAGTAGCATGGCTATACCGACTGCCTACAATACTTGCCCGGGTCCAAAGTCATTCGATCCACTTCTATCTGAGGCCTACGGCCCTCATTCTAATCCCTGTTCAGCCAGTTCGATCGCCTTCATCATCGCACGGGATTTATTGCACGTTTCTTCGTACTCGTGTTCCGGATTTGAGTCGGCAACGATCCCGGCGCCAGCCTGGATGAACGCCCGATGTCGAGAGACGACAACTGTCCGGATATTGATACACATATCCATATTGCCTGAAAAGCTGATGTACCCCACCGCGCCGGCATACGGTCCGCGCTTGGTCGGCTCCAGCTCCTCGATGATTTCCATCGCTCTGATCTTGGGAGCCCCGGACACCGTGCCAGCAGGGAAAGATGCCTTCAACACATCATAGACGGTCTTGGTCGCGCCCAACTTTCCCGTCACGTTCGACACAATATGCATCACGTGGGAGTACCGTTCAACATTCATCAAGGACTCGACCTGAACCGATCCTTGTTCAGCGACGCGGCCGATATCGTTGCGCCCAAGGTCTACCAGCATAATGTGTTCGGCCCGTTCCTTGGAATCGGCGAGCAGTCGACGTTCCAGCTCCGCGTCCTCTTCCATCGTCGTCCCGCGACGCCTGGTCCCCGCAATGGGGCGTACCGACACCAGCCCGTCTTCGCATCGCACAAGAATTTCCGGAGACGACCCGACGAGTTCCACTCCCGCAATGCGCAAGTAGTACATGTACGGCGAGGGATTCACGACGCGCAGGGCTCGATAGAGCTGAAACGGTGGAGCCTGAAGATTCGTTTCCCATCGCTGCGAGAGCACGCACTGAAAGATATCTCCCGCTTTGATGTATTCCTGAGCACGAGACACCATTTTCTCAAAGTCCGCCTTGTTCATATTGGCCGTGAACCGAATCGGAGATCGCCGGCGTTTCGGCTTCCCGCGCTTCAGAGGCCGACGGATTCTACCGATCATGGCTTCGATGCGTCCCGTCGCCTGGCGATAGGCCGCGCGAATGTCTCGCTCCGAGGTGGACTTGACATGAGCATTGGCTACGACTTTGATCTTCTGCGACACGTTGTCGAAGATGAGCAGGGTCTCGGTCAAGAGAAATGCGAAGTCCGGTAGATTGAGGTGCTCTTTTCGCCGGGAAGGGAGATCCTCGAATGTCTTCACGATGTCGTAACCAAGATAGCCGACCGCTCCACCGACGAAGCGCGGCAGATCCGGAACCGTCACCGGCCGATACGCCTCCATGAGCTCGCGTAGACGGTCCAGTGGTGCGCCTCGGCTAGGAATGCGTCGGCGATGTGATCCCTTCTTCACACACAGGTCACCACGATCTTCGTAGATGACGAGCGGAGATCCGCTTCCGAGAAAAGAGTACCGCGCCCACTTTTCCCCGCCCTGAATACTTTCCAGCAGGTAGGCGGCGGGGCCATGATCGATCTTCGCAAAGGCCGAGACCGGTGTGTCATGATCCGCCAAGATTTCGCGGAAAAGCGGTATCAGATTCCCCTGTTTTGCGTAGGAGCGAAACTCGTCCAGATTGAGAGAATAGGTTTCAGACCGCATGTCGTTCCGCTTACTCTGCTATTAAGACGAGTTTTTGACCGACTTCAATGATGTCATCTGGAAGATTATTCATCTGCTTCAACTTACCCATCCCAATTCTATACCGTCGACTGATGCTAAAAAGAGTTTCTCCAGGCTTTACCACATGCAATTTTGCATCAGCCTTCATGTCGGCGCTGATTGGCAGATCTTCGTCGTGATCCTTCCGATCGACATCGCTCGGACCAGGTTTGCGGGCCCCGGTTTTTTTCTGCTTGGCAGCAGGGGAATGACCCTTCCGCTGCATATCCTCCAACGCTTTTCGTTCGAGCACGGTGGCTTCCCGAATCGCTTCAGTCTCTTCCTGAAGGCGCCCCATGTGTTCACGTGCCATCTGTACTTGAGACGAGAGTTCCCGATTCCTTGCCTCGAATTCAGCCAGTTCGGCCTTCGCACGCCTGACCTCGCTGTCCAATTCGGCCGTGCGCTTTTCTTCTTGCGCCAGAAGGCGCTGAAAATTCAAACTTCGGGCCTTTTCCGCATTGTATTTCTCTTCCAACACCACACATCCACTGATCAGCGACCCGCTGCACAGCAGTAGCGCTAAGAGAGCCATCCCACGTACTCGCTCACGCATTGGGTGTTCATCCTTCAACATACATCCTCCTTCATCGCGTTTGCCCTTTGCCCGATCTTCGTCGATTTTCAACGGACAATGAGGAGCGTAGAATAGTGGTCACTGCTGTGAAAGTCAAAGTCGTCTGGGCTCGTCCAGTTTGACCGTTTCTTCCCCCTATGCTACTGTCTCGCACGTTAAAGCCTCTCTCCCAACTCATGCCAAACGCTGGCTGCCACTGTATCCGAAGGATGATTACCCGAGTGACACATCGTTAAGAGCGGCGATGCGACAGGATTCACTTTACCCCGACTCACCGTCTCATGCAGAGGTCTCGACGGCCGACCGTGAGCGACTCGCTCGACTCAAGGCCCAAATCAGGCAGCATGACTACCTGTACTACGTCAAGGACCAACCGGAAATCTCCGATGGCGAATACGACCGGTTGTTCCGAGAACTACTGGAATTCGAACGGACCCACCCCGATCTGATCTCACTCGATTCACCCACTCAACGAGTCGGCGCGCCTCCCTTGGACGAACTCGGGAAGGTTCGGCATGAACAGCCCATGTTGAGCCTCGATTCCCTCGTCGATCCCAGTGAGGTTCTGCTATTCGATCAGCGTATGAAACGGGAACTTGAAACGGACGTAATCGAGTACACGGTCGAACCAAAATTCGACGGGCTCTCGGTTGAATTAGTCTATGATCACGGCAGTTTTGTCCGTGGTTCGACCCGTGGTGATGGCAGTCTCGGTGAGGATATTACCATCAATCTCAGGACGATCCGCTCATTGCCTCTCCAGTTGCAGAATGAGATTCGACCTGATCATCTGGCCGTGCGTGGCGAAGTCTATATGCGTCTTGGCGACTTTCACGCACTGAATCGACGCATGACGGAACGGGGACTCGACGCGTTCGCAAATCCGCGCAATGCCGCCGCCGGCTCCCTTCGGCAACTCGACTCGCAGATTACCGCCTCTCGGCCACTCGTCGTCACGTGTTATGAAGTGATGGCGATGGCAGGACCCCATCCGGAATCACACTGGGCTGAACTCGAGGCCCTGGCTCAGTGGGGCCTTCCTGTGCCCACTCTCCGACAGCGATGCGACAGCATTGAACAGGTCTTGGAGTTTCACCGAGAGACGGAACGGCAGCGCGAGAACCTTGCCTACGAAATTGACGGCGTAGTGGTGAAGGTCAACCGTAGGGACTGGCAGGCCCGGTTGGGAATGAAATCTCGAAGTCCCCGCTGGGCCCTTGCGTTCAAGTTTCCCCCGCGGAAAGAAATCACCGAGGTGCAGGACATCGCCATATCCGTGGGTCGAACCGGGACCTTGACCCCCCTCGCTCTCTTGAAGCCGGTGGAAGTCGGTGGCGTAACCATTAGCCGCGCGACGCTCCACAACGCCGATGAAGTGGCCAGAAAGGATATCCGGGTCGGCGACACCGTGCGGGTCGAACGCGCTGGGGACGTGATCCCGGCGATCGCCGAACGGATACCGCTCCCTAATCAAACCAGGTCCGACCCCTTTCGGATGCCGAGTTCCTGTCCGATATGCGATTCTGCCGTCGCACGAGAAGGCGCCTACTATTACTGTACGGGCCAGGCCTCCTGCCCAGCTCAACTCAAGGGTGCGATTGAACATTTCGCCTCGAAGGCTGCGCTCAACATCGAAGGCCTCGGCAAAAAAACCGTCGCACAATTGGTGGATCGGGGACTCGTGAAGGATCTGTCCGATCTCTATCGACTCGATCGGGAGCAACTCTTACGACTCGAAGGATTTGCCGAACGATCCACAACCTTGCTGCTGGACGCCATCGCGCAGAGCAAGACGATGCCTCTCGACCGTTTTTTGATGGGGCTTGGAATTCGTCAAGTTGGGCAACATATCGCCAAGGTGCTCGCGCGTGAGTTTGGCTCGCTCGATGCGATCATGTCGGCCGACCGAGATCGATTCCAGACGATCAGGGAGATCGGACCAGAAATCTCAGAGAGCTTGCACTCCTATTTCCAAGAACGCTCGAATCGACGAGTCATCGACCAATTGAAGCACCTAGGCCTTTCCATCGCGCCTCCCCCCGCGCTTCAGAGCGCAACAGATCTCCCTTTCTCGGGAAGGAGTTTCGTCTTCACTGGAGGGTTGACACGGATGACGAGGGAAGAGGCTGTAGCACTGGTCGAGCGGCTTGGCGGCACCGTGTCATCCAGTGTCAGCAAAAAAACGACTTACGTGGTGGCGGGCGCGGAACCTGGATCCAAACTCGATCAGGCGCTGAAATTTGGAGCGCGAGTTCTCAGCGAAGACGAATTTGAACGGTTGCTGAATCAGCCTGAGGAACCATAGGGTCATACGGGAGCTTCAACTGGCACAGCCACCTTCTCCTCTTTAAAAATATGCACGCTTCGGATCGACCGAGGATCGGCTTCGTGAACGACCAAGCGGCAATTCTCGATTCGAATCTCCTCTCCAGCCGATGGGATTCGTCCGAGATTCTCCTGAATAAGCCCACCGATGGTCAGCGCTTCATCTCCCCCAAGTTCAACCTTGAAGAAATCATTCACCTTCCGCACCTCGGTCCGCCCATGAACGAGGATCTGGTTCTTACCAATGCGCTTGATGAGCTCTTCCGTGATGTCCGTCTCGTCGACGATTTCACCGACCACCTCTTCGAGAAGATCTTCGAGGGTCACAAGACCCATCACACCGCCAAACTCGTTCACCACGACACCCATATGCCGTTTTTCCTGCTGAAACTGCTTCATGAGATCGTCCGCCGTTTTCCCGGCCGGCACGAACAACGGTGGATGCGCGATATCCCTTAGCCGCAATTCCGTTCGCCCCTTTGCCAGTTCGATCAATGCTTTGGTCTTGTGGAGGATTCCCGTAATATTATCGAGCGTGCCATCGTAGAGCGGAATCCTTGAATACTTTGAGCTATAGAGCAGCTCCTGCGCTTCCTTGAGTCGAAGATTCCCATCGAGCGAAAAAACATAGATGCGCGGCGTCATCGCGTCTTCCGCCGTAATGTCCTTCAACTGAAACACATTCTTGATCATCTTGACTTCTTCGGATTCCAGCTCTCCGGCCTTTCCGCCCTGGTCGAGCATAATTTTCAACTCTTCTTCCGTGACCAAAGGATGAGTCAATCCCTTTCCGCCCGTTAACTTATAGATCAGCGGCACCATCAAGAAGAGAATCGGTTGCAACATCACCTGAACCCAGGAGATAGGGTAAGCCAGCGTCAACGTAACGGGGACGGAAAATTTTGCCGCCAGCGTCTTGGGGATCACGTCAACGGATACTAAGAGAACGAAGGTCAAAATACCGACCATGACTGCGATGGCTTCTTCAAAAATGCTCTTCTCCCCAAAGGCATTCAAGGTAATGAAGGTGGCGAACATCGGAATGGCCGTGCTGACGAGACGATCGCCAACAAGGATGGTGGAAAAGAGCCTTTGGGGGTCACTCCTGAGTTGTAGGGCTTTTTCAGCGCGCTTGCTGCCGTTTTGAGCCAACGCCCTCAGCCGTGTTTCGTTGACCGAGAAAAAGCCAATCTCGGCTGTAGAAATAATGGCGGATAACCCTATCAACCCTAAAAGGATGAGGATGTCCATCGCCGTCTTATATTAGGGACACTGAACCAGGATGGTTGACTTGATGAGAAGGCGGGTGTCTCCTAGCTGATACCTCTTAGCCCGCCCTTCAGAGGATCGTAAGATTAGAATGACCGAGCAACCTAAAATAGGAGTCACAGTCGTTACATCTACCATAGGGATCAAAAGCAGGCAAGCAATTCAAAAAATGTTATTGAAAAATCAATCAGTTCCAAAACGTCACTCATACGAGAACGGTCTCCAGCATGTCTCCTCGGCATCTTGGCCTCGGTCTATTCATCATCCCGGAATACTAATGATCGGAGGCGAAACGCACGATCGAAACGATCTGCAAACATCTGTGCTTCCGATTCGTTCAGAAACCGACCAAACTGAACACGGTAACGGCGCCCCTCCGGTAGATCGACCTGAATGATCCGTCCATCGGGAAAATCTCGTTGGATTTGCGCATACAACGCCCGTGCATTCTGAAGGTCCGCGAAGGCTCCGACTTGAACTCGTAACGGACCCATTCCTTCGGGTTGGGCAACATAGTCAATGACTCGAAGTTCTACCCGGTCGGTTCCATTACCGACCATATCGAGAGCCTGAGCTCCAGCCAATGAAAGATCCAAGATCCGCCCCTTCGCGAACGGCCCGCGATCATTAATCCTGACTGTGACCTGGCGACCCGAGGTCAACGAATGGATCACAGCCACGGACCCTAGTGGCAGCGTCCGATGCGCAGCCGTCAACTTATGCATGTCATACCATTCCCCATTGGCTGTCTTGTTTCCATGAAAGCCGGGGCCATACCACGAAGCCTCCCCTCGCTCCACGAATCCCACCGGGTACCCGGGAAATCGGCTGATGTGACGGGAAGGTGCCGTGCAGCCTTGTACGAGAAGCCCAACCAAAAGGCCGATGATAACGATACGCCCAGATATGATTTTCGTGAGCGGCCCCAGCCGCATAGATCAAAACTCGTCGAGGGATTGATTGCGTAGGGTGGCCAAGGCTTTGTCGGTGTTGGAAACGGTAAGGACGACAATCGCCCGTTTCCCTTCCCGTGAAGGCGTACAGTAGCCGCACTTGATATTGATCCGGCTCTTTACCAAGAGATCGGCCACTTTTCTCAGTGCGCCAGGTTTATTCTCAAGGCTTAAGAGAAGAGCCGTTTCTTCACCAAACTTGATTTTCGCCGACCGAAGAGCCGCGCGAGCGCCGTCCAGATCAGCCACAAGCAGACGCAACTTCCCCGGACCCGTTACTTCTGGGGCGGAAAATGCCTTGATATTAACTCCAGCTTCGCCGAGAACCGCCGTCACTCTTGCAAGGGCGCCTGGCTTACTCTGACCACCGATGACCAACTGGGTCGTTGTCGGCATATCCGAACTCCTTTGAACTCTTCGCCATTAGAATCGTCGTCGCCTCGCCAAACGAGGCATTCGCAACGGAGACCAAGCCCCTCGATGCCCACACTTCAATAGAGACCCTATCGAACTCGAAGAAGATTTTCGAGCTTGTACGCGTAACCAAGAAAGGATTGGGGTGCCGGATCGCCTGTGCCGAAACCGTCGTTTTCTACAGCAGACGCACGATGATGGAGACTTGCTCTGCATCTTTATACTCCCTTATGAGCATCCACTCGTCGCACCGCAACTGACACATTTGAGACAGGTGCCGTTTCGGACCATGGTGAACTGTTTGCATTCGGGGCAGGGATCGCCCTCGTAGCCCTTGATCCTGGCATCTTTGGCGCTTTGTATCTCTGTCAGAGTCAGAGTCTCACGCATGAGTTCCACCTGTCGAGCAACACTATGCCCATTTCCATGGCCATTTCCTCTTCCCCCGTTTCGGCGGATCGGTAAGTGTTCCGTCACGACGGAAGACTTGGCCAGTGCATCGAGGTCGGCTTCTTCCTCGAAACATTCAGGATCCATGTCGTCTTTTTTCATCGAATCCATGCGCAGGTCTTCTTCTTTCACCTGCGCAAGATCATACCGATCGAGATAGGTGACGGCAAGCTCACGGAAGATATAATCAATAATCGACGTCGACATTTTGATCCGATCATTCAATTTGACGGGGCCGTTCGGCTCAAACCGGGTAAAGACGAAGGCTTCAACGAATTCTTCCAGAGGAACCCCGTGCTGAAGCCCAAGAGAGATGGCGATCGCAAAGCAGTTCATAAGACTCCTGAATGCCGCGCCCTCCTTGTGCATGTCCAAAAAGATTTCCCCGATGGTCCCATCTTCATATTCACCGGTACGCAGGTACAGCTTGTGCCCTCCGACAATAGCCTTTTGCGTGTAGCCATTGCGTCGACCCGGCAACGGGCGTCGTTTGGCAAGATACCGAACGAGCACCCGCTCGGTCACTTTTTCAGCTATCTCCATGATGCCGGCAGTGGTTTCGATGGCCTTTCCGCTGTCGGTCGACGCACTCAATGGTTGACTGAGCTTGGACCCGTCACGATACAACGCGACCGCTTTCACCATGCTTTTCCAGGCAAGGAGATACGCCGCCTTAACGTCATCCACGCTGGCATCGGCCGACATATTGATGGTCTTGCTGATCGCGCCACTGATGAACGGCTGCGCCGCAGCCATCATGTGGATATGGGCGTCGACGGCTATGGAACGTTGTCCGATCCGCCCACATCGATTGGCGCAATCGAATACTGCAAGGTGTTCGGCCCTCAAATGCGGCGCTCCTTCCACTGTCATCGTTCCACAGCAAAAATCGTTCGCGGTGGCGATCTCTTCTTGTGTAAAGCCGAGCACCTTCAGCATGTTGAAATTCGCCTCAGTGAGTTGCCCCTCGGTGAGGCCAAGCTGTTCCACACAAAAGGCTTCCCCCAAAATAAACTTGTTGAAGGCGAACTGAATTTCGAACGCTTGCCCCAAACCACACTCCAGTCGTTCTAAGGCCGCATCGTCGAATCCCTTCTGACGCAACGTGTCGTGATTGATAAAGGGCGCGCCTTTGAGCGTCTGAGCACCGACACAGTAGCGGACGATATCCTGCACCTGTTGGTCCGTATATCCGAGGTTGGCCAAGGCGGGCGGTAAGCTTTGATTAATAATCTTGAAGTAGCCTCCACCCGCCAGCTTCTTGAATTTCACCAGTGCAAAATCCGGCTCAATTCCTGTGGTATCGCAATCCATGACCAATCCAATCGTGCCGGTCGGAGCGATCACCGTCACCTGTGCATTGCGGTACCCATAGGCTGCCCCAAGCTCAAGCGCATGGTCCCAAGCCCTTCGAGCGGCAAGGAGCATGTCCGGAGGACAATGCTCAGGGAGGATCCCCACCGGAGCAATTGTCAGTCCTTCATATTCTGTATGAGGCACCTGATACGCAGCCCGTCGGTGGTTGCGGATCACTCGTAGCATGGACTCTCGATTGTTCGCGTAGCCTGGGAAGGGTGACAGCTCGGCCGCCATTTCAGCCGATGCGCGGTATGCCTCACCAGTCATGATGGACGTGATGGCTCCACAAATCGCCAGGGCTTTGGGCGAATCATAAGGAATCCCCAACCGCATGAGGACGGTGCCGAGATTCGCATAACCCAACCCAAGCGTCCTGAATTGATAGCTCTTTTCGGCAATCGAGCGGCTTGGGAAGGACGCCATCAATACACTGATTTCCAACGCGATCGTCCACAACCGCACGGCATGGCGGAAATGCTCCAATTCGAACTGTCCATCCGCACTATAGAACTTGGTGAGATTGAGTGAGGCCAGGTTACAGGCGGTATCGTCCAAAAACATGTATTCGGAGCACGGGTTTGACGCATTGATACGGCCGTCCTCCGGACAGGTATGCCATTCGTTGATGGTGGTATCGTACTGTGTCCCGGGATCGGCACAAATCCATGCAGCCCACGCAATCCGGTCCCACAAGTCTCTGGCCTTGATGGTCTTGCACACTTTGCCGTTCGTTCGGCGTTTGAGGTGCCAGTCGCCGTCGGTTTCAAGTGCGGCAAAAAACTCATTGGGAATCCTGACGCTGTTGTTCGAATTTTGACCGGAGACCGTCTGATAGGCTTTGCCGTCCCAATTGGTGTCGTACTCATGAAACACGAAATGTGTGAACCCCTGCTGCGCATAGGAGAACATCCGCTGGATATACGCCTCAGGAACCATATCGCGACGGGCCGACGTCAGCGCTTCGCGCAGGACCGAATTCGTCTTGGAATCGAGATCCAGTCCGAGAGCCCCTTCACCATTGACCGTGTGACAGGCCTTCAGTATGGTGTTGAGGCGCTGAGCACAGATCTTTGAGCCCGTCACCATCGCCGCGACTTTTTGTTCCTCGACGACCTTCCAATCGATGAATTCCTCGATATCCGGATGATCGAGGTCTAAACAGACCATCTTAGCGGCACGACGCGTGGTCCCCCCTGATTTGATCGCGCCTGCCGCTCGATCCCCGATCTTGAGAAAGGACATAAGGCCTGAAGACCTGCCGCCACCGGAAAGTCCTTCGCCATCGCCCCGCAATTTTGAGAAGTTCGTCCCGGTTCCGGAGCCATACTTGAACAGCCGAGCCTCCCGCACCCAGAGATCCATGATCCCACTCTCGTTCACGAGATCATCCTCGATCGATTGAATGAAACAGGCATGCGGCTGAGGATGTTCGAACGCATTGGTGGCTTTCACGACCTCACGCGTTTGGGGATCGACGTAATAGTGTCCCTGTGCCGGCCCCGACAGCCCATAGGCATAGTGCAGGCCGGTATTGAACCATTGGGGAGAGTTTGGCGCAGCCATTTGGTGCGCCAGCATGTAGCACATCTCATCGTGAAAGGACTCGGCATCGTCCGCTGTCTTAAAATACGCATGGGACTTACCCCAATGGGTCCAGCATCCGGCCATGCGCTCAAAGACCTGACGAGCATCCCGCTCACCACCGAGCACCGGCTTGCCGTCCGAGCCTACAAGCGGCTGACCGTTCTGATCGTACTGCGGAATTCCCGCCTTCCTGAAGTATTTTTGCGCCAAGATATCGACAGCCAACTGAGTCCATGGCTCTGGAACATCGATGTTCTCGAGCTTGAATACGGTGGACCCGTCGGGATTACGAATCTCCGACGACCGTTTGACGAACGCCAGCCCCTCGTACGGGCTCACTCCGCGACGGGTAAATCTCCGATCAATTTTCACGGCAGCCCTCCTAAGAGAGGATAAGGTTTTAGATTTATGCTTTGGCCAGGTGTCATTAGAAGCACGAGAAGCACGTGGAGTGTGTATATCACAGGTGTTGACTACATATAGCTAGCATGTTTTTTTGTCAACACCAAATGTTGTGGCATTTTGGGAAATATGAGGACAGACTGTGAATAGTCGAAATGCGAATCTCACAGCCTATTTTGGGCACTTCTCAACGAGGTTATCCACAAAAATACGTCGACGAAAGTTGCCTCATCAGATGACCCTGGCCATTTTTCTTTTCAAAAGGCCATCCGGCCGATTTTCAGTGTCGCTTCCTCGACACCCTGAAGGGGAATAAATCGCCCCCCAAGACCAAGCACGACGACGGTGGTATCGGCCACGTGCGTTTCAAAGTAGCTCAAGATGCCCCAGTTGCGTCGCGCCGTATTCGGCCGAACGATTGCTTCGAGAATTTTCTTACTTTGCGACCGAAACACCTGGCGAATAAATTGTTGTTCGTGGGTCGATGTAGCCTGATCCATTCGGTCCATTGCTTTGCTCAATTCCTGCTCAACAAAGCGGACATAGTCATCCATGGTCGGATTCGATAACGCCAGGCCGACCGCGACAACCAGAGCGCCAACGACCAGGCTTAGGCGAACGAGACTCATAAGGGACTGCCAGCAGTTTCTATTCTATACGTGAATTGGATCATTGACGAAACCAGCCTCTGATTTGACAAACGATGGTCGGAGAATTAGCTTACCCCGGGCTTTGTGCCTACATTCTTTCAGCCAGGAGGCGGATATGTTCGTCTGGAGTAAAAAACTCATCACGGTTCTACTCAGCGCGTTTGTCTTGCTGCTGGGGATATTCCTTCTACAAGGCTCTCCCGACAGCACGAGCGGCCTCAAGATCCATACGATTCAATGGATCACACTCAATTATATCGGTCTTCTAGTCTGGCTGTTCGTCTGGATGATCGACCAAGCGCGCGTCCGCGGAAAGAATGTCTGGCTCTGGCTTGTCCCGTTCATACTCGCTCCACTTCCCACCCTGATGCTCTTTGTACTCTTTCTCCAACGGAGATTGTCCTCATAGTCGGTCTGAAATCGGCGAAGTCGCCGGCTCCACGACGGAGGTGTGTGCGACAGGCTTCTGCTCCGGCTCGATGGAATGGCGGACCCGCCAGACCGCCCAGAGACCGGGCAGCGCCACTGCGACGGTGAAGACATAAAATTGCGTCCATCCGACCATCGCAACAAGATCCGCGGATGGACGACCGGCAAACACCCGTCCTAACGCTTCTAACGAAGACAGCAGCGCGAACTGCGTCGCCGTATAGCGCGGATCACAGAGCGACATGACCAACGCCACGAACGCCGCCGTGCCCATGCCTCCCGTCACATTCTCGATCACGACTGCCGCCGTCAATACGGCCGAATTCTTTCCCGCTAATGCCAGCACGACGAATCCAAGATTCGAGACCGCTTGCAAGACGCCAAAGAGCAGCAGAGACCGAACAAGTCCAGTCTTGGTCATCAAGAGCCCGCCGCAAAAGGCCCCCACCAATGTGGCAAGAATTCCGAGTCCCTTCACGGCACCAACTTCCGTGGCGGAAAAGCCCAACCCTCCGATCAGAAAGGCAGTTTGGAGCGCCGATGCAAAAGCATCTCCAAGCTTGTAGAGGATGATCACGGCCAAGAAGCCCAGCGCGGTGGGCCTGAAAAAAAACTCCGCCAACGGTGCCCCGACGGCTTCCTTGAGACTCCTTGGAGCATTGGCGACGACCGTCGGGTCAGGACTGAGCAAGACGATGCCCACCCCGGCAATCATAACGGCCGCCATCGCCAGATAGGTCATCTGCCAGCCAACGTAATCGGCGAGCGCCAGTGCACCGGCGCCAGAGGCCAAGAGCGCGATTCGGTAGCCATTGACCCACACGGCTGCACCCAATCCGCGTTCGTGCGGATACAGCGTGTCCGTTCGATAGGCGTCGAAGACAATGTCCAGTGACGCGGCAAGAAACGCGACGAGCACGGCATAGGCCGCAAGCCACCCAGGGTGGATCTTTGGATCGGTTATGGCCATGAGCACTAGGCTGGCAGCCACACAAAGTTGTGTCAGGACCATCCATCCACGACGCCTCCCCAGCCAAGGCGGAACCACGCGATCCATGACGGGAGCCCATAAGAACTTGAGTGCGTAAGGAAGTCCGACCAGTGTGAAGATACCGATCGTTTTGAGATCAACACCTTCGACCGTCAGCCAAGCCTGTAACGTCCCTGACGTGAGCGCCAGCGGAAGGCCTGACGCAAATCCCAGCGGCAGCATCACAAGGATGCGCCGGTTCACGAGACTACCGACATCAAAGGAACCTTGTTTCATGGAAGCATGCTCGTACAAACGTGGACTGGATCCGAAAAAATCGCAGTCGGCACCAATAATTCTTGACCGCAGTGCAGAATATCATCGCCTTCCGCTGCGGCTCAGCAGAATGACAAAACGTGCGGAGACACATTACCAGTTTGGACAGAAACTAGCAGGGCTGTCCATTGAACAGACAGGGTTTATACCTGGAAAGATCGAAGTCGGTATGTTCCTGATAGACTTTCTCGTTGCCATTGACCCCGTCCTGCTCCGGATCGTTCCACATGGTGTGGTTCCACCAGTAGAAGAGCGGTTGATCCTCAGTCTGGTAGATGGGATTGCCATAGCTGCTGCGGGAGTAGTCTTGAACCAGTCTGGCCGTGACGTAGTCGATCTGACCGTTTCCACGAAGGGAATAGAGCATGATGAAGAGACGGGCCTCGTGGTCATACAGTTCATCGACGCGTGTATTGAGATCGGGTTCAGCGGGGAGGGAATCCGTGCTCCATCCTGGCAAGGGATGGCTCCACAGCAAACAGGCGAGCGCGAAACTGAGACCATGCAGCCGGACGATCTTCACACTCACCCTGACGACGTGAATTGGTCGCGTTCACACATGGTTTTGGCCATTCCACACCAGCATGGGCATCAATAGGGCACCTTGCCGGACCACGCATGTACTCCCTATAATGCGATCTCTATGGTACAGACCCGTGCATCTCTACATACGCTTGGCTGCCGACTGAATCAAGCCGAAACCTCGATCCTCGGAGAGGGACTCAGACGGAAGGGGTTCGAACTGGTCGAGTTTGGTCAACCGACGGATCTCCTCGTGCTCAATACCTGTGCTGTGACAGAGGATGCCGAGCGAACGTCGCGCTACCTCATTCGTAAGACGCTGAAACATTCTCCCCATGCCTTTATTGCGGTGACAGGCTGCTACGCCCAAACAGGAGTGGAAGCCCTCTCGCAACAAAGAGGGATCGATCTCATCGTGGGTCACCAATTCAAACTCGACCTACCGGCCTACATTCCTGCCGCTCACGAACTTCGCAAACGGGCTGTGGCCGAGATTCGCCACACGAAAACAGTTTCGCGCGACGACTTCGACCTTCCGCATTTTGCAGAGCCTGATTCCACCCGTGCATTGCTCAAGATACAGGATGGCTGTAGCGCGATGTGTAGCTTCTGTATTATTCCGTTTGCCAGGGGACATGAGCGTAGCAGAAACCTCGATGATCTAGTGTTCGAAGTTGAGAGCCTAACGGCCGGAGGATACAAGGAGATTGTGCTCACCGGTGTGAATATCGGTCAGTATGCTCATCAAGACCTGGACTTTTGCGCCTTGCTTCGGCGACTCCATCGAATCACCGACCTCGAGCGCATCCGCATCTCCTCTATCGAGCCCACGACCGTCAGTGACGAATTGCTTGATCTCCTTGCATCCTCGAAAACATTCTGCCCCTATCTCCATATCCCGTTGCAAAGCGGAGACGACCAGGTTTTGCAGGCTATGAATCGACGCCATACGGTGGAGGCCTATAGCAAGCTGATCGAACAGGCATACAAAAAGATACCGGACCTGGGGCTTGGAACCGATCTCATGGTGGGCTTCCCAGGTGAGACCGACGCGGCATTCCAGAATTCGTTGGCTGTCGCCACCGATCTCCCCTTTTCATATCTGCATGTGTTTCCCTACTCTCCGAGACCGGGGACAGCCGCTGTGCGCCTAAAGCAGCAGGTACTCTCCGCAACAATGAAAAAACGCACCGATATTCTCTTGAACCTTAATCGCACCAAACGACTCGCCTTTCACAACAGGCAAATCGGGAAGACCGTCTCGGTCCTCTTTGAATCTGGGACACGAGACTCCCATCGCATCGGGACGACTCCAAACTTCACGAAAGTGGCGGTGATGGGTTCCGGGGATCTTCAGAATCAGATCATGCCGGTGACGATCACCGCCGCAACCGATCACTGCGCGTTCGGCCATATCGCCTCCGCCCAACCGATGAATTTTGCAAGGGCGGTACGATGAGCCTGAAAGCCCTTCCTCACGTTCACATCGAAACATTCGGCTGTCAGATGAACGAGTCCGACAGCGAGCTCGTTCGTTCAATGCTGAAGCGGGAGGGGTTTGTCTTTACGGAGGACCGCGAATTGGCCGACGTCATGCTGGTCAACACCTGTGCCATTAGAGAAAACGCTTACAACAAGATCTATGCCCATCTCTCTGAATTAAAGACCCTGAAGAAACAGCGCCCGCTCGTCGTCGGGGTACTCGGCTGCATGGCCCAAAATCTGAAAAGCGCGCTTGCGGAAAAGGAACCATTGGTCGATGTGTTAGCTGGCCCGGATGCGTACCGTCAACTTCCCTCGTTGTTGACGACCGCGCTTGAAGCACAAGAACAGGGACTCGCTCAGAAGGGGTTTGCTCTCGACCTGTCTGAGTATGAGACCTATGAAGGGATCATGCCGGACCGCAACAGCGGTGTGAACGCCTGGATCACAGTGATGCGAGGCTGCGATAATTTTTGTTCTTTCTGTGTCGTTCCCTACACCAGGGGACGTGAACGGTCGCGTGATCCAGAGTCCATTCTGCTCGAAGCTCGCGACGCATCGGCCCGTGGCTTTAAGCAAGTGACATTGCTCGGCCAAAACGTCAACTCGTACCGCTACGGAGACTGGGCCTTCGCCGATCTCATCCGTGCGGTCGCAGACACGCCTGGGATCGAACGAGTACGGTTTACCTCTCCACACCCCAAAGACTTTCCCACCAGATTGATCGAAGTCATCGCCACACACCCCAAGGTCTGCAAGCACGTTCATCTTCCGCTTCAAGCAGGAAGCGATCGCGTTCTCGAACTGATGGGGAGGACTTATACGGGAGTCGATTACCTGGCGTTGGTCGATCACGTTCGGCGGACCATTCCTGATGTCGTCCTGACGACGGATATCATCTGCGGTTTCTGCTCAGAATCGAATGACGACTTCCAAGCCACTCGGCGGATGGTGGAACAGGTGCGATTCGACTCAGCCTATATCTTCAAATACTCTGAACGGAAGCATACGATCGCGGCCAGGAAATACACCGATGATGTTCCCGATCGGGTCAAGGGGACGCGCGTCGCACAGCTCGTCGAAATTCAGCGCCGCATCACGTTGGAACGCAACCGCCGGTATATCGGTCAGGCCCTTGAGATTCTCGTCGAGGGAGACGCGACCCGCTCACCAACTCAAGGAATGGGGAAAACGGATGGAAACATCACGGTGGTCTGGGACAAGAGCACCGGGGATTGTTGTCGGGGCACACTCTCAACGAAACGTATCGTCAATGCCTCAGCCGCAACTCTGTATGGTGAATGACCGTCACTGTCTCATGCTGTTTTCCGTATGAGACAACTGTCTCACTTTGGAGAACAATCCTGTACATCCGACATTGGATTTGAACATTTTCTGACACCTCCACCGTCTACCTTCTACCTTCTGACGGTCCCTTAACTGATCACAGCGATACCCACTCCTCTCGGATCTCGATGCTCATTGACTTGCTCACCGATACTCCCAAATCGCTTTTACCCCGGACTAAGGCATGATTTTGTTCTAACAGGTCAATAATTCTACAAATTGCGTCGTGTCATCAGTCCAAATCATTCCACCCTTATAGACTCACAACCTTGTAACTCGTGCCAAGAATCTCTTTACGGTCGGACAACTAATTAATGATTCCGTTCCGCGTCTATAAAGGCACGGACCTTGCTTTGTCTTGAGCGTCTATCATTTTGGCAACCTTGGATTTCGCCGCTCGTCATGAAGCCCCCTGATTCTGATTCAAAGCCGAATCCCGACCCTTCCGATTCCCGCATCACACTCGAAGCGATCATTTCCGTCGGAGTACTCGGATGGTTGGCGATAGGTATGGTGCTCATGGGTTTTGGAATCTGGTAATTCAACGAAAGCACATTATTCTGAAAATCGAGATCAACTGTTGATTACTGACAGTGGCCATTTCTCAGGCTCACGCCCACATCGAAGGATGAGGAGAAACCTATATGCACGCACCCACTAGCCCCCGCAGCGCTCAATGTCTCGGAATGTTGTTGTCCCTCAGTCTGCTCGTGGCTGGATGTTCGATGTTCTCCGGAGAATCTAAAGTCCATAAGAATGCGAAGGGATCCGTCCATCTCAAGGAAATCGCGGACTGGTCATTTGAAGCCAATCATCCGGCCATGATCGACCAAATGACGATGCTAAAGGTCATCAAAGGCGTGGTGACCGACAGTACCTCAAAAATGCCCGCCAGTGGCAGCAAGCCGATGAGAATGTTCAGCGATGAAGACGCCGAGTTTCTTGCTCCCCTGCTAGCCCAAGGCTTATCGCAAGCGAAACCGGAGCAGATTGTCGGTTTCAAGGTGTCTCCATCGGCAGGGTCAGGCGCTGAACCCACGGCGGGCACCCTCTATATTCATAAGGACTCAATCTATCTGACCATCGCTCCTTCTAAGGACAATGGGGCCTTAGGGTTCGTCCCTACTTCTTCCGCTCGCCTTGATAAAGCTCCTTCCTTTGTCGCCATGGGCAGCGCCGCGATGACGCTAGTGATCGATCACCAGGCGCTTGCCAAGGCACCGATGCCAGGCTCACTCCCGGTAGCAGGGGCACCTAAGTCGATGCCTGCATCTGAGTCACAAGCCGCTGCCACCATGAAGACAGTACCGGTACAGGGCGCTGGGGCAGCCACTCAGGACTTCCAGGCGAATGGTTCTCTTGATTCGGAATCTCTCGCCTTGAACAACGATGAACTGTTGAACAAGAAACTCGACGAGCTCCGTGATGCACGCAAGGCCAACAAGCTGAAAGATTCCGAAATCGCGACCCTCAAGAAGGAAGCGGCCTGGATGAAGAAAGAACTCCGTCAGCGAGCAGAAGAAGTGAAAGCCCTGAAGGCCAGCAAGGCATCGACCCGCCAGGCCCCCAAGAAGAAATCCGCGGAGGCACACCGGGTCCGCTGATTGTCTATCGATTCAGCCGATGTTGTACAGTTCAGGCTGTAACAGGACGACTTCCTTGGATAGAGGTTGGCGAAAATTCATGCGGCAGTAGCAGGCATAGGTCACATAGGTATCTTGCAGACAATACTGCGCCAGCTCATGCCCCTGGCGTTTCTCCCACATCTCGGCAACCTGTTCCCCACTGCCTGACTTCGTTTCAACCTGCAGTGCTCGGGCTAGGACATCGAGCTTGACCCAACCCCGCATATCCCAATTGCTCCAGATCGCCATCGTGTCGTAGACCGGTTCACTACGAAATTTGGCAAGGCTGATCTCAAAGCTGGGTTTTACCTGATTGATGATGGACCGTTTCTTGATGAAAGGCAGATCAAAACCAAGCCCGTTATGCGTAATGTACAACGTGGGGCGGTCCTGAGCCAGACGCGCCCAAAATTGGCGAAGGAGCTCACGCTCGTCCGCCCCGTACCAGGCAACGGCGCTGCGCGCCTCCATCTGATCGGAAAATTCCAGTAGGCCGATGCAGACAATGCGGCTGAATGTCCCGTCGAACGCCGATTTCGCGTACGACTCGTCGTCCACACGACGCTGTTCTTCAGCCGCGCCTGCCGCAAAAAGATCGTAGGCTCCTCCACCTTCAGAAGGCTGATCGCTTACCGACGACTTCCCAAGGAGACGTGCCCATTCCGTTCGGGGAGCTTGAATGGTCTCGATGTCGAGCACAATCTTCATCGGGAAGCCTCCAACGCATCGCGCTGCAACGCCTGAATGATGGCGTGATCAGCCGGTGGAAATCTAAACTGAGTCAGCTCTTCTGGGGACACCCATCGGATTTCCTCGCAGCCGAGAGGAACAGGCTCTCCTTGTTCGATGGCACAGCGAAAGAAATGCAACTCCACGATCTTGTCCGCATAGCCGTGCCGGACGATCTGATAGGGAATGGGAAGATCGATGTGAATATTGAGCTCTTCGAGTAATTCACGCTGCAAACACTCAGCGAGAGATTCGCCGGCTTCTCGTTTCCCACCGGGGAACTCCCAGAACCCAGCCAAATGAACGCCGGGCTTCCGACGGGCGATCAGATAGCGTCCGTTCCCATGAATGAGCCCTGCAGCTACTTCAATAACCCGCATACTTGGCCTGCTACCGCTCAGTCGATGTCCGACAAAATGGGTATGTCTTGCAAAAAGACTTCATTGGACACAGAAGACAATAGGGATCACGAGCTGTGCACACCATCGCCCCAAAGTCCATGATGGCCTGATTAAAGTCATACCCCTTTCCAGAAGGAATCAAGGCTTCCGACAATTCCCATAACACCGCCTTCTGGGCTTTAGGATCGCCCTCGTCGACAAACACCCGGTGTAAGACCCGGATCACGTTGGTGTCCAAGATCGGCGCATCTTCATTGAACGCAAATGATCGAATTGCCCCGGCCGTATACCGCCCAATCCCTTTGAACGAGAGCAACTCGTGGCCGTCATTGGGCAATTTCCCTCCATACCGCTCCACCGTTTCACAGGCGATCCCGTGCAATCGTTCCGGGCGAATGTTGTAGCCAAGTGGATACCACGTCTTTTTCACGTCAGCGACCGGAGCCTCCGCCAGATCTTCGAAACTCGGATACCGCTCTAAAAATTCGTGATACTTGGGGATGACCCGGTCGACTTGGGTCTGTTGAAGCATCACTTCCGACACAAGGATATGATAGGGATCTACAGTTTTGCGCCAGGGCAGATCCCGACCATGCTCTCCATACCACTTCAAAAGTCGCCGCTGAAATCGACGCCTCGTAGAATGGTCCGGCAGAATAGCCTTACGAGATTTTTTCTTGTTGGATGGAGGTCGCGCAGGCATGTGCCGATGCCGTCTCACTACTGTTGTTGAATCAGGGCATTGTAGGAGTCCGGTTCACCAAAAATCAAACGCCGCCCGCATTTCCATCGTGTTGAATGAGCATTCATACAAGCCCCAGGCAATCTGTTCAAAGCTACACACTCGTGGTAGGCTCATAAGGAGCCTAGCTGGGAGGGAGCCATGAAACTGGAAACCTTCGGATATCGGTTAGTGCGAGTCTCGATTTTTGTTGGAAGTTTGGCCTTCATAGGCGTTCCGCTTCTATCCAAGGCGGAGACCCTCCAAGTGCCATGGGAGTGTTCCAACTACACTGGAGATGCGCAGACACGCTGTGTCAACGCTCTGATAGAGGCACAGCAGAAAAAGATCGCCGAGCTTGAAGGAGAGCTCCAAGCCCAAGAGGGAGCCGTCAGTCAACTGAAAAGTCAGCTCGATCACCAATCAACCGCGACGGCTGATTTACAACGACAACTGACAGAACGGCCGACCACCAGCGTGATCCCTGTCCCCTATTCCTACGGCTACGGCTATCCGTTCGGCCTCGGACTCGGGTTCGGTCTCCACTTTGGGAGCTCCGGGCTTTATGCGTCACCCTACTACCGTCCGCCTTGGGGTCACCGACATTACGGATATTGGGGTTACCGTTGGTGACAACTGGTCAAGCAGGCTAGACGAGCGCCCCCGCCTTTCTTGCCTCCCTACCAATAGACTGTTGGGATCCGGCTTTTCGTTGACAAGATGAGTTCAGACAAATAGTCTGCTCAGTAGAATGCTCTACTGCTCTATAGTAACAACATCGATTCAGGCGGACTGAATTCCACTATGTTCGCGAGCCGGCGAACGGCCAGCGACAAGAGATGAGGACATGGCATGGTTGTTCGGAAATTCCCTCGCTATCCGGTTACCATATCAAGCACATTGGTTCAACGAGACAAACTTCGATACAACGGCTCAGTAAAGGATCTATCTCTGAAGGGCTGTCGGTTGGAGAGTGTCATACGACCGTTCACCGGCATGCAGCTGGAACTTCTGGTTGACTTGCCCGGCGAAGCTACACCGATTCACATCACCAAGGCGACCGTCCGATGGACGGGTGCTCACGGCATCGGCGTCGAGTTTTCGTCGATGGCGCCGGCCGAGCAAGAACGGTTGAAACGAGCGGTCGAACAGCTCTCCGTGACGGCAGGCCAGGCCGTCATACTTCCAAAAGAAGAGCTTCCCAAGACCTAGGCCAGCTCCCTATGTGTGGCGCTCGCTCTGCCTTGCTTCAAGTTTTAGCAACAGATTGCCGCTTCAATATTACGTTTCTTGTACGGAGGGACCGGTGCGGTGGTGGAAGTCATCAGCGAAGGCCAAGCAGGAAGCAGCGAATCCTGGCGCTGATCGACGACGAGAGCCCCGTATCGGAGGAAAGTTTAAAGTCCGGTACTCCGGGTCTGACGGCGATACCATCATCATCGGCAATGGGACTATCACCGATCTCAGTCGATACGGATTCGGGATTCAAGGGAACAAACGTGTCAGGCAAGGGATGGAGTTGGGCCTGTTCCTTGAATTGCCGGATTTGGAGTCTCCGCTCTGTATTCCCCAAGCCATCGTCTCCTGGGTCGACGGACGACGGTTCGGCGTTGAGTTGCGAGCTGATCGAAAGAAAGACCCGGAATGGTTAGAGTATCTTTCGGAATAAGGTTGCTGCCTGAGAAGCTCCTTACCTGCCTCATAACCTCATGGAGGTCTTAGTCTTCCCAACGGCAAGCGGTCGAGGGCGTGATCTGTTTTTAAGCTGGAGCCCTTTGTCCGCAGAACCTGGCGATTGAACCAACTACTGCCCAAATGTCCTGCTGGTCATCATATCGACTACGTCCGGCTATCCGACCCGTTGCATTCCATACATCCTGCCTCGTATTCTCCTTCCATGGATCTCTCGTCGTTGTCGACAGAACAGTTGAAGGAACTGGTACAGGGCCTCGTGGACGACCGGATTCGCGAGTTGATCGGAGATCCCGATCTCGGCCTCCAGCTGGGCGATTCACTCAGAGCCCGCCTCAAACAGTCGTTGGCAAGCCGAGACCGGCTCTCCGGCGAAGAAGTGGCCGAGCGGCTCGGTCTTCGGTGGTAGGACTCTCATGCCTTGGTACCGTCTCGCGTTTCAACCCGACACCGCGCAAGACCTCGCCTCGATCGACCAGCCCATGGCCCAACGGCTCCTCGACAAGTGCAAGTGGCTGGCCTCCAATGTCAACAACCTGCGACATGAACCGATTGCGGACGACCTGCCGGGGCTCAGTAAGTACGCCGTGGGGGACTGGCGGATTTTCTATGCGATCGACCGCACGGAACAGCTCGTCGACATCCACGCGATCATTCCACGATCAGGATTGAAATAGCCGCTAAATAACGACTACAGCGTTAGCTGGGATACCGTTCGAGCACCGTGCCTAACTGAAGCGGGAACTGGCCCGTCTCGGCATCGCGCACGTAGCAGCGGAGCGCCTCAGCCACGACCGGGAAGGCCATCTGGTCCCAGGGAATGTCTTCCCGCTTGAACAAATCCACTTCCAGGCTTTCAGCCCCGGCACCGAACGTCGGCGCGAGCATCCGGCCACGAAACACCATGTAGACCTGACCGATATTCGGCATGCTCAACACGGCGTAGAGCGAGAGAGTCGCCACCTCGGCCAGCGCCTCTTCCTTCGTCTCCCGAGCCGCGGCTTCTTCCGTCGTCTCGCCGATTTCCATGAATCCGGCGGGAAAGGTCCAGAGCCCTAGTCGCGGATCAATCGCGCGCCGGCAGAGAAGAACCCGGTCCTCCCATTCGGCAATACAACCTGCGACGATCTTGGGATTATGGTAATGAATAGCCTGGCAGTGCTCACAGACGTAGCGCAGCACATTGTCGCCAGGCGGGATCTTCTGACTGACCGAGGCTCCACAGGCACTACAGAATTTCACGACGGGGTCTCACAAAGAAATAGGTAAGGATGGATAGCACAAAACCTCGCTTCTTTGCATCCTGCCCGCGCGGGCTCGAACGCGTCCTCGAAGAGGAACTCCATCAGCTCGGCGTGCCGGCGACGACCAAGACAGAAGGCGGCGTCGGCTTCAGCGCCCCCTGGTCGACCATGTCCTGGGTCAATCTCAAATCGCACATCGCCAGCCGCGTCCTCTGGGAAGTTGGCCAGCGTGGCTATAAGACAGAACAGGATATCTATCAAGCCGCTTATGCGCTCGCCTGGCCCGATTGGTTCACACCCGTTCAAACGATCAAGGTGAAGGTCAGCGCGCGCCGCTGTCCCCTCCCCAGCTTGGACTTTCTGACTCTCCGGATCAAAGACGCCATCTGCGACAAGTTCGTCACCGCGCGCCACAAACGACCCAGCGTCGATACCCAGCGCCCGAGCATCAAGGTCGATGCCTTTCTCGATCAGAGCACCATCACGTTCTATCTCGATACCTCGGGCGAACCATTGTTCAAGCGTGGCCATCGAACGGGCCCCATCGAAGCGCCATTGAGAGAAAATCTAGCGGCGGGCATGCTACGCCTTGCCGGTTGGACACCGACAGACATCCTGCTCGATCCCATGTGCGGGAGCGGGACCATTCCCCTCGAAGCCGCCTTGATGGCTCGCCAGATCGCGCCGGGTGCTTCACGCAGCTTTAGCTTTGAACAGCTACTCGTCTACGACGCGACACGATGGGACCAGCAACGCGAAGCGGCACGGGCCAAACAAGTAGCTCAGGTGCCAGCCGCCATCTATGCCTCCGATCGTGATCCTGCGATGGTAAAGATCACGCAGCGGACGTTTCAAAGCGCCGGAGTCGTCAACGACATCCGGTTGAAGCAGAGCAACATTCTTGAACTCGAAGCGCCATCCGAGCAGGGCGTGATGGTCATCAATCCACCCTATGGCGTCCGCCTTAGCAATGCGGACGAATTGGAGTCGTTTTACCCAAAGCTTGGCCATTGGCTGAAACAGCGGTTCGCCGGCTGGCGGGCCTATGTCCTAACGGGCGATGCCCGCGTGCCGAAGCTGATTGGATTGACGCCGTCAAAACGTATTCCACTGTTCAACGGGGCGTTGGAATGCCGGCTGTATGAGTTCGTGATTGTCCAAGGTGGCGCAAGACGACGTCTCGTTCCACCTGTGCAGACTTAACTCCTCCACGTGCCATGGGTTTCGATATCACGTCAGCCTGAGGTGGCTCAGTCATCGCCTGTGCTCGTCCAAGAAAGCGCAGTTAGCCTCATCCATCGGAAAGCATATAGCCCAGGCGTCGCTGATTGAACAAGAACTTGTCGCTGCCGAAGCAGCGTGGAAGAACGGCAACAACGGCAAGGCGCGCGTATGTGCCCGCCGAGCTGTGGCCCTGGCCACCGAAGCGGGGCTGGTGCGTCGCGCTATCCCACCCTGGCGCGGGGATGCGATGGCCCACCTCCGTCAGATTCAGCAGGAATCGTCCTTCCCGCTTCCCATTCGCCAGGCGGCGGAGCGATTGAGCACGCCCATCACCCAGCGAGATGCGGCCCCGTTCACCACTGATCCGATGATCCGATCGGCGACGCCAGAGTCATAATCGCGTACCTCAGCGCCGACATCGAAGCAACGTCGTAACGGGGACTACTGTTTCAACGCCCCTGTCCCGGCAGCCGTCTGTCGGACAGAGTCTTGCATTGACAGGCGAGTGACGCGGCGCAAGGATTATAGCAATGCTCCCCCGGAGCCCTTCACCTTGACTTCCGTGCAGGGAAACCTATCAGGTTGGTATAATGTTGTGAACTCTCAGCAAGGCAAGGAGATAGGTCTCCATGGAAAATAATAATCTCTTATCGACGTTGCCGATCCTTCCCGTCAAACGGACAGTCCTGTTTCCCGGAGTGATGATGCCGTTAACGATCGGGCGGGAACGGTCTATTGCGGCCGTCAACGCGGCGATGAAGACCGAAGAAAAGATGATCGTGGTCGTGGCTCAACGAGATCCTCAAACCGAAGAACCCGGATTGACGGATCTCTATCCAATTGGCACAAAAGCGACCGTTAAACAACTGGGGCAATCTTCGGAAGGAAGGATTCACGCCCTCGTTCAAGGATTGGACCGCGTCGTGCTCCTGAAAGAAGAACAGTCTACTCCCTATGCCACGGTTCGAGTTCGTACACTGGAGCGTCCTTCCGACAGCGGACCTGAAGTCCAGGCACTGCATCGGGCCATCCAGGAACTTCTGTCCGACCTTCCCCGACTCATTGAAGCACCGGGTGTCCAAGAAGTCAGCGCAGTGCTGAGCAATGAGGACGACTCGCTCTCGCTCGCCTATCGCATTGCTTCCTTGGTCAACTTCAACGTCGTGGAGGAACAGCGCCTACTTGAATGCACCACAACCCTCGAGCTATTGCGCAGTCTCTACGCCGCGCTTTCGAAAGAACTCCAAATACTTCAACTACGGGAGAAGATCGCGAAAGACGCACAGACAAAGATCGGCAAGAGCCAACGAGAGTACATTCTGCGCGAACAGCTGAAGGCCATCCAGCAAGAGTTGGGCGAAGGCGAGGACGACGAGAACGAGGTATCTCGCCTAAAGAAGCAAATCAACGAGGCAGACTTGCCTGATCATATTCGCAAGGAAGTGGAGCGCGAAGTTACCAGGTTAGGCAAGGTGCCACCGACATCGCCGGACCATCAGGTTCTTCGGACATACCTGGAGCTGGTCCTCGAACTTCCTTGGAAGAAAGCGTCTGAAGAACATCTCGATCTCTCCACCGTGCGCCAGGTGCTTGAAGAGGATCATTACGGCATCAAAGAAGTGAAGGAACGGATCGTCGAACACTTGGCCGTCTTGAAGCTGAACCCGAAAGCCAAGGCCCCGATTCTTTGTCTCGTGGGTCCTCCCGGCGTCGGCAAGACGAGCCTAGGGCAGTCGATTGCGAGGGCAATGGGCCGGACCTTCGAACGATTCAGCCTTGGCGGGGTCCATGATGAAGCCGAGCTGCGTGGCCATCGCCGCACCTATGTTGGCTCATTACCAGGCCGCATCATTCAGGCGATCCGCCGTGCTGAGGTTAATAACCCTGTTTTGATGCTCGACGAAGTCGACAAGATGGGGCGGGATTTCCGAGGGGATCCGGCAGCAGCGCTGTTGGAGATTCTTGACCCGGCACAGAATCACACATTCCGTGACCATTACCTGGATCTCCCGTTCGATCTGTCGAAGGTCTTCTTTATCACCACGGCCAATACTCTCGACACCATCAGTCAACCCCTGTTGGATCGGATGGAAGTCATCCGCCTCCAAGGTTATAGCGAGCGAGAGAAGGCCGAAATTGCCCGTCGCTACTTGTGGCCGAGACGGCTCAAAGAGGCTGGCATCATGGATAGTGAAGTGGTGCTCACGGACGACGTCCTGAATCTTGTCATCTCGCGCTATACCCGTGAAGCCGGCGTGCGCCAACTCGAGCAGATGCTGGGACGGTTGACCAGAAAAGTAGCCTTGACCTTCGCCGACCTCCCGGAAGACCAGGCACGACAGCCGGTCACCATTCAGGCCGATATACTTGGTGAGTGGTTGGGCTCCGAACGGTTTATGCCGGAGGAGGCCCGGAAGACTCTGCCTCCCGGCGTCGCCACGGGTCTTGCTTGGACCCCGACTGGTGGAGATGTGCTCTATATTGAAACCACCTTACTCCCCGGCGGCCATGAACTGACGCTGACGGGACAACTTGGCGATATCATGCAGGAGTCTGCACGGGCAGCGAGAAGCTATCTCTGGTCGCATGCCGAGAGCATGGGTTTGGACATCTCGCGTTTTAAACGAAATGGAGTCCATATCCACGTACCCTCCGGAGCCATTCCGAAAGATGGTCCATCGGCTGGAATCACGATGGCCACCGCTCTGGCCTCCGCCTACGAAGGGAAAGCCGTGCGGAGCGACACAGCCATGACGGGTGAAATCAGTTTAAGCGGGCTCGTGTTGCCAGTGGGCGGCATTAAAGAAAAAGTGCTGGCAGCCCATCGAGCGGGAATCAAGCGGATCATCCTGCCGAAGGCCAATGAGAAAGATCTCAAGGATATCCCGCAAGAAGTACGCGACGAACTGACCTTCATCCTCGCTGAGCGGGTTGAAGAGGTATTGCCGGCGGCTTTCAATCCGGATTCGCACGACCCGTCATCCAGTAGTGGCAGTGAACCTGTAACGGCTTCTAGCACCGACACGGATGATGCCTAAGATTCATAAAAGGCACGGACAATCTGCAGCGTGTTGAACAACAGGGCATGCCGTCGCGTATAGACGGCATGCCCATAGTAATGATCACGAGGATTCGTCGATCCGGTACTGTCCTTGTAATCAACGAGGAGACAGCGCCCTTCACCAGGAAAACGCACGGCGCGTCTGGCACATTCCAGCCAACGTTCGAATCCATCGTACGGCTCGACCATCTCCCACACCATTTTGTTCGCCACCTTGGCTGATTCCGTCCGAGGGACGGCATCAGTGCTTGCCACCGCCAGTTCTTGAACATAGTCTCCGCCCCAAGCGATCGGCATCTCCATCGTAATCTGAGGCAGCTCCATTTTGGCCAACCAGCTCTTGCCATCTGTCCGCAAGCTTCGGTGATTCACGACATGGAGCAGGTGTCCGATACCGGAGGGGTCCCACCCATAGCGAACCGGGGTCCCATAGGTCACGATGTCGATGGCAGTTCCGTTGAGTAACCTCCCTGCTGCAAGCAACGGCTCAATGAGTTTGATCGTGGAAGCAAGTTCCGACTGAGTCGTCTGGCCGGCATACTCGTTGAGAATATCGAACACCTTAGCTCGACCGGTGATCGGGGTCGGACAGAGAAGATTCGACATAAGTGCCAGGATCAACCCGGCTTGCCCATGCGCCTGAATTAGAATGCGGTTTCCCCTGCCGAGGTTGTGATCCTTGCAGAGCCTATGCAGTTGAGCGAGCAGAGACACGGCGGCCAACGCCCGGCCAAGATGATGGTGTTCAGATGACCACAGGTGCCTGATACACGAAATCGGCTGAGTCAGGCTCTTGTTGATGGCCTGTTTCAACGACTGAATATTCGCGTCGGTAAAGTTCCCTGCATCCCCAAGCTGGTCATCCAGAAGTTTTTTCGTCGCATCATCATCCTGAAGCGGCGGCTTGCGCCCACCCGGCAGCAACGGGATACCATTGCTCTCCTCACGCATCGCTGCCAGCAGGGCATCGAGCCCTGATACACCACGCGAGTACCCTCGTTTGAGCCCTCCCACCTCATCCAAGCGCTGTATACCAAAGACATCGGTACCGTGAATTGAGCCATGGAGAAAGATAACGCTTGCGACACCAGCCTGCGAGAGACTCACCCCACACGTAGCCATGGCCTCGACCCAGGCCGGCGATTCCGGCGGGATGATATCGGCGAGGTCAGTCACAACTAGCCGCTCACCCGGACTCTTTCGTGACAGCTCGTCGTGCTGGAAGTTATTCTCGACCGGCATAGGGGATTACATATCTGAAATCAGTTCGAGGCTGCAACAACACCACCACTGAGAGGACTATGGAAGGCGAATCGGGCTGGATTCTTGATCTGTGGTTGGCCTTGATTGAACGCGGCTCTTCGGCATGATAGCGGTCGCCGTACAAATCTTATTTTCTTCATCGATTCGGCGGTCGACGATCTTCACATCTTGTAAATATTCCTGAACGATTTCCTCACGAGTCAGCTCGATATCCTGCTCGCTCTCGCGCCCCGCTCGTTCGCGGACTCGGTCGACCATATGTTCCTTGACCAACACACGAATCTGTTTGGCCAAATCAGTGCGAGCCGACAGCTCCGACACACGCTGGCACACCACCTTGCCTTTTGCCAAGTCACCCTGCCCCTTGCCGATCCAATACTGATCTGAAGAATGCACACCGTAACCGACTTCAGCTGCCTGTGCGGCGAGAACCATGCCCCCGATGATCCAGAGGACGGCAAGAACGGCGACGGTTTCAACTCTACTCGCCATTGCGTGTCTCCACGAATTCGACGACATCACTCGATACCCCCAAGAACGATCCTCACCTGTACTGAGAACGTGGCTGCTGTGACCGAGGACTACTATGAATGATTTCATTGAGCGGACGGGGCTCACCCCGCACACCTGGAGGCGGCACTAGCTCATAGCTTGGCATCCGCCCTGGCCGACTCGCAGGCCTCGGTGGCTGGGGCGGAGCCTGGGGGTGTCTGCCGATGATCATCTGTTGCGCAATCGCGACGTGGGGGTTGGCCGGAGAGAGACCGCTGGCACTATTCAGCAGGCCTTGCGGAATGCCACCCGGCGAGACTAAGATCCAATTCGTCCAGGCTTGCGACACCATGGCGTTCGATTGTACACGGTTGAGGATTTCCTTCCGTTTATGCGCCGCCTGCTGGACTTGATCCGCTGTCGACGCGCTGCCTAAGGCTTGATTGACGGCGTTCAGCTCTTCTTGAAGCTGTTCATTCTCCTGCTTCATGGCAACCAGCTGGGCACTGGCATCTTCGTTCTCACGAAGTGCCGTGATCGCCTGCGCCACTTCGTCCGTGTCCATCTGCGCCAGGAGGTCCGCTTTTATCACCACGACATCGCCATCGAGGGCTGTGGAGACCTGCTGATTGAGCACGATCACTAATCCAGCTGTGTAGGTACGGATTTCATCTTTGGTCACATCCATATCACTGACGACCGTGATGCTTTCTAGGTACGTTGCAACCTGCTCGAGCGCGTTCCGTTTGGCGGCTTCGGTCGCGATCCTGATCGCATCTTCTCGGGTATCACGGTCCCCCATTCGATGTTCCCCCTGTGCATTGACAACCCGGATGTCGGCCAGCGCCGGGGTCACGGTTGAAGACATCGCCGCGAGCGCGAGGCAACAAGCAAGAGAGTGAAAAAGATTTCTCGGCAGGCGGTTCGGGGGGAGAGGCAGTTGATATATTCGACCGGACATCACCTACCCTTAGTTCTTTATCAGAAGAACTCAGGCACAAGAGGTAGCGGAAACCGCCATGTTTTCAGCTTAACACCCAGAACGTAGTCTGACCAGCATTCTGCTAAGACGTTGCCCCACCTTGCCTTCCAGAAAATTTGCATGTTAGGGTATCAATTCCCTTACTTGGAAACATGAGGATTATTTTTTGTTATGCGACCTCCTTCTCGGTGTTTTTCGTTGATCGTCCTCGGATTACTGGCCCTATTGCTTGAAATCGGGATCCCTGCCCACCTCCACGCGGCCACCGCAGCCGGCAAGAAGGCTCCTCCTTCTGCTGTCCCTCAGGTAGAACATGTCGTCCTTTTCGTTCTGGAGGGATTTAGCCGCGATTCGCTCACGGGCGCCCCGATGCCGGCCCTGAAGAAGCTGATCAAGGAAGGGTCAGTCACCTGGACCGCAGGAGGGGTCAAGCCGGCCCTACGATTGCCTACGATGGCCTCACTGATTACCGGCATGCCGGTAGAGAAACATGGAATCACCTGGAACTCATTTGAATTTAGCCGAGGCTACCCACGCCCACCCAGTCTCTTCGATTATCTGGATTTGAGCGGAGGCCGTGATAGTGCCATCTTTTTCATGGAAGAGTCCCTCTATCAGCTGGCGAAGCCCACTCCCTATACCGACTATCAACTCTGCGGAGCGTTGCGGCCCGAGTGTGGTCCTCAAAAACTTGTCGCCTACATCCAGCAGTACTTCCAGAAGGCCACCAGTGGGCATGGCTACGGCCACGCGGTGCTCTCATTGCCCCATTTGTTAGTGGTTCATCTTCCAGAAGCAGGTAGAGCCGGTGTGACGCACGGCTGGGGTTCAAAGGAGTATCGAGAGGCCCTACGAACTGTCGACGGCTCGCTGCAATCCGTTCTTGATCTATACAAGTACCACAAGCTCTTAGACCGCACCACTGTCCTCGTCACGGCTCTCAGCGGAAAGGGAATCGACCCTGGTGCTGAGACCTCAATGGTCGATGCACCGATCGTTCCCTGGATCGTCTCAGGCGCCGGAATCAAGCGCGGCCAAACCATCCATCAACCGGTGTCCATTATCGACACCGGAGCTACGGTGATGCGAATCCTCAGGCTCGAGACCCACACCGAATGGGACAGTAAGGTCGTGGAAGAAATTTTTCAAACCACCGCGACAGCTAAGCGCCCTGTACCGGGCGCGAGGAAGCGTTAACGGCCCATGCACAACGACATTGTGATACGACGGCGACTCCTCGTATTGGGGTGGGTACTGGCCGGCTTGCTGACGATTGCTTCTGCCCAATGGAGCTTTGCCGGAGAACCACCGGCTCACCTCAAAGAGCACCCAATTACCATCGATGCCACGAAGTTGGTGCCCACGTCATGGTGGCAGATACCGGGCATCACTCCTTCCATCTGGAATTCCGACCCCGAGTCGCTCGATGCCCCCAAGACATCGGAGCTTCTCGAATTGCAGTTGCGCCCAGGCAAGTACAAGTTCATCAGCTTCACCTTCGACTTTCCTTTTACCGTCAATCTGAACGGCATGCTCGATTTCTCAGCATCATTGGATCAGTGCGTGGGTGGCCGTGGGACTCAGACCCTGGTCGTGTCGTGCAAACGGATGTACCCTCACGGCGGACAGCGCGACCCCTATTACGAGCAGCAACCGAACAATGGCTGACGCACTGGACGATCTCTTAGAAGCGCTTGAAGACGTGGACGATGCCACCCGTGAGGAGGCAGCGAAGACTCTTGCGGACCTGGGCGACCCCGCGACCTTGGAGGCGCTGATCGGCGCCTGCAGCGATGACTTCTGGTCCGTCCGCGCTCACGCTGGATGTGGTGTTGCAAAAATCGGCGGGCCGAAATCTCTCGAAGCCCTGATTGCTCTGTTCAACGATTCCATTATGGAAGTGCGGGATCAAGCGGTCGACGCAACAGCAAGAATGGGCCCGAGCGTGCTCGACCGACTGATCGCGGGGCTGAAGGACGAGCGGTGGCGCGTACGGGAGCACGCTGCGAAAGCCGCCGGCAAGCTCAAGGACCCACGTTCAGTCGATGCCTTAATCCTCACGTGTCGCGATCGGGACGGAGCGGTCAAGAGTGCCGCTGCCGAAGCACTGGGCAAAATCGCCGATCCAAAAGCCGTTCCGGCCTTGATTAAACTGTTCCGAGACTCTTCCAAGATTGTGCGTGAAACAGCAGGAACCGCGCTGGTCTATATCGGACATCCCTCGGTCGATCCGTTGATCGAAAGTTTGAAGGACAAGGACTTCGTGGTCCGATGTCACGCTGCCCGTGCGCTGGGCGGAATGACGACGGACTATCAAATCGGCAGGACCTGGGTTCGAGACGCAAAGGTGGTGGATGCACTGATTGCCGCCCTCAAAGATTCGGACCGGGCTGTTCGCGAAGACGCGACCATCGCGCTCGGCATGATCGGCGACGCTCGGGCCATTGATGCGCTTATAGAAGCGATGAAAGACGGCGCCGTGAAACGACATGCCATTGCCTCCCTCGGCATGATCGGCGATTCACGCGCGCTGTCGGCCGTGTTGAATGCCTTAAAGGGAAAAGGGATCAAGCAAGAAGGCTCGCCCACACCTGGGTGCATCGTCAGTGAAGATGCGTTCATCAAGGAAGCGGCGGCGACTGCCCTCGGACAATTTCGCGACCCTCGTGTCATCCCGGACTTGATCATGTTACTGAAGGATGGCGTATTGCGTGAAAAAGCGGCCTCCGCGCTGACGATCATCGGCGATGCAGCCATCGAACCTCTGATCGCGTTCCTTTACGATCCCAAAGCCTCCGAAGTCGAGGCCGAAAAAGAGCGCGTGCTTTCTTACGCGTCTGTGCGGCTAACGGCAAAAGATGCCTTGAAGCAGATAACCCTAGAAACCTTGGAAAAGCTTGGATGGATGCCCTCTGATGAAGCGGTGGAAATCAGCTCGAGCCAAGCCGACAATCTACGCGTCGATCGGCCGCTGGGGCAAACCGGACGATTTGGGCCGTCCGGCGACACGGCATAATTTGGCCACATCAAGGGTCGAGATCACCATGACCGATGCGGTGTCGGAACAGATTGCCGCGCTCAGGGATGAAGACTGGGCTATCCGAGAAGAAGCTGCCCGTCTGCTCGGCACGTTCAAGGATCCTCGTGCGGTGACTCCCCTGATTACCCTCCTTCGAGATCCGGACCGTTCCGTTCGTGAGGCGGCAATTGAAGCCTTACGTGCGATCGGCACCCCTTCGGTCGAAGCCTTGGGTACCTGCTTCGATCAGTCTGACCTTTCAGTCCAGGAAGCAGCATCGGCAATTTTGTCCACGATCGCGGATGAACGCGTGCTTGCTCCACTCATCAAGGCTCTCCGTAGTGATGATTGGATCGTCAGGATGCACGCAGCCAAGGCGTTGGGTTTGGTTCGCCATACCGATGCCATTGCGCCTCTCATTCCTCTGCTCCAAGACAAGGTGAAAGCCGTGCGAGAGGAAGCCGCTGCGGTACTGGCTGCAATCGGCGACGCAGCCATTCCGTCGTTAGTGAACGCCTTGCGGCATGACGAATGGCTCGTTCGTCTCCACGCAGTGGAATCATTAGGCAAGACTCAATCGCCACAGGCGGTGGAGCCACTGCTGTCGGTGTTGTTCAACGATCAGGATTCTGCAGTTCGCGAAGACGCGGTACGGGCCCTGGGGGAGATCGGAGATCCTCGGTCCGTTGAATATTTGTTCACAGCCATGCGTGAGCCTGGTTTGCAAACTGTGGCGGTCCAAGCACTCGGCAGAATCGGTGATACTCGGGCAGTTCCAATGCTGATCGAGCTCGTGACTGGAGCCTGTCTTCCTGAAATAACGAAGACGGTGGGTGGCTATGGTGATCAATGGACCGAAGCACTCATCACCCAAGGTGCGGCGGTGCGCGCCCTGGGCGAGATCGGGGACGATCGGGCAATTCCCTCGCTTGTTGCGGCGTTAGAGCCGACATCGACAAGGGCAGAGGCAGCATCGGCGTTGGCTAAATTTGGCTCAAAGGTCATTCCTTTTCTGATTCCGCTGTTGAACCATTCACAAGACGACAATTTCCGCTTCCATGTCCGTGAAACATTGACTCTGGCTGGATGGAGACCGCGGCGAATGTCGACCATTCATCGTTGAATACCATGTCGAACGAGACGATCGAGACACTGATCTCCGAACTGATCCATGAAGAGGATTGGCGACGCATGCGCGCGACGGCGGCCTGTGTGGCAGGGGGTCCTCGCTCTGTCCAAGCGCTCATAGAGGCACTACGGTCTGGACCACCTGAGTTGAAGAAAGAAGCCGCAGCGATGTTGGCCCGCATTAAAGACCCGCAAGCCGGCGTGGCCCTTGTCGACCTCCTTGAACATGATGAGGAGGTTGTCCGAAGTGCGGGCGCAACGGCTCTCGAGCAGATGGCGGGAGTACTCGATACGGACACTGCCCGCGCGTTGGTTGCCCTGCTTCCCAAAACTTCGGACGGGACGGCAAGGCAGGTGCTGACGCATTTGATCGGAGCAATTCCAACCGCCATCCTGCCATTATGCGAGATGTTGAAACATCCCGAACAGGATGCCCAAATTGCCGCAGCTTTGATGTTGGATCAACTATTGGACCCCCGTTCAGTCGATGCCTTTATCGATGCGATGGGTCAACCAGCTGTCCAAGACATCGCCGTCGCCACGTTGAAAAAATTGACCGCGATCCGCGAGCGGATGGATGCGACGTTTAATGCATTGCGAGACGTCGAAGGCGCCAGCGAACGTGAGGAAGCGCGTCTGGCCACGGTCATTGATTTACTCAGGATCGGACGACCGAGCGTAGAAATCCTGATCGAGTACCTTGAAGACGATGACTGGCTTGTACGTGAGGCAGCCGCAGACTTACTGGGGAAAATCGGAGATGTCCGGGCAGTCGAGCCATTGATGAAGCGGTTGGAGCATGACAAAGACACCGGCGTCAAAGAGTTGGCCATTAAGGCGCTTGGCTTGATCGGCGATGCACGTCCGACTCATCTCTATCTTGACGCCATTCCAATCCGTCCGTTGCGCGTGTATGCCATGGAAGCCTTGGCCAAGATCAAGGATGTGGGGAGCTTGCGTCCGCACAAAGACCTGTTTGATCGGCTCAAGACCGATCGTGATGGCCTGGTGGCCTACAATGCCGGCCTGATCGCCGATAAACTCGAGTCGATCACGGCTATGGAAACTCCAACCCACTTAGAGGACACCGAGCATGACTGAGCAGGAAGCATCCGGTCGAATTGAGCAACTGATCCAGGCGTTACACGATGAGAACGAAGCCCTGCGCGATCACGCCATTGCAAGCCTTGGTCAGACCGGACCGGAAGCACTTCCTCGATTGATCGACTTGATGGCCGATGAGGATGCGGTCATTCGAGAAGCCGCGACTAGCGCGGTGGTCCGCATGGGACCGTCCGTCGTGGAACCGATGATCGACGCGTTGCTGGACGATTCATGGGCGATTCGAGAACAGGCGGCCTCGGCACTCGGAAAATTACGTGATAGGCGAGCCGTGGAACCGCTGGTCGGAGCCATCAAAGACAAAGACGGTGCGGTACGCACCGCGGCGGTATGGGCTCTGGAACGGATCGGCGATCCCCAAGCAGTGCCTGGACTCATCGACGCGCTTATGGACAGCACCCTGCGCGAAGATGCAGCCCGAGTTCTCAAAAAGATCGGCGATGTGCGGGCCGTGGAGGCATTAATCGATGGGCTTCTGGGCTCCAATTGGATGGTTCGCCGTCATGCGGCGGAGGCGTTGGGAAAAATCGGTGATCCGAGAGGCATCACGCCCTTGATCGATTCCCTGCAGGATGAAGACTGGCTGGTCCGACGGAATGCCGCGGAATCGCTCGCTCGACTCGGTGCCAGAGACGCCATTCAACCCTTGTTGGCACTGCGAGAAGACGAGAACACAATGGTGCAGGAAACGGTCGACGCTGTGTTGGTGAGTCTCGGCTGGAAACCTGAATCGCAATAACTTATTTCAAAAGAGGATAGCTACACATGGCGGACGAAGCTCCAAAGTTGATTCAGATTGCTCCTAAAGGTGGAGAGAAAAAAGACGGCTTCAATCTCGTGACGGAACGGGTTGTCATGGTCAACCCAGAGAGCAGACAGCTTGAGGTTGAGCTCCTGGCCTACGACGGCAAAACCGTCGTCCTCGACGTAGCTGAGGAGGCCCTGGAAGATCTCAAGAAACTCAAGGCCGGTGATGGAGCAACCATCCGTGTTGTGGAAGAAGGTGGGAAGCGCGTTGCCACCAGCTTCAGGATTCGGGCGAAAGACCCGAACACCGCCAGGGCCGACGCAATGCTGCTTGACCTCAAGGATTCGCACTGGTTGAACCGCAAGTATGCGGCAGAGGTCTTGGGTGAGTTGAAAGACCCCCGCGCCGTCGATCCGTTAGTGTCGGCACTGAACGACGAGGTCGGCGATGTCCGGCAACGGGCGTACGATTCATTGATCAAACTGGGTGGCCCGTCTGTCCCGTCGCTAATTCCGTTACTGGTCTCCGAAGAAGATGAGATTCGTCAATCGGCCACCGAAATTCTTCGAAAGATCGGTAAACCGGCTGTCGAACCGCTGGCCACTGCATTGACCGAAGCCGATGAACGGCTGAAAACACGAATCATGAAGGTCCTGGACCGGATGGGGTATAAGCCAAAAACCAAGGAGCAGGTCAAGACCGAGCTACCACGGCTGACGTAAATCAGCTTAGGAATTGCTTTATGGATTCTGTGAGACGCGTCCCACAGAGACATATTTGAATCCAGCAACGGCAGCGCGCTCAGGATCATAGATATTCCGCAGATCAAGCAAAACCGGAGTACGCATCGCAGCCTTCAACTTGTCGAAGTCCAGACTTCGAAACACATTCCACTCCGTCATGATCACCAACGCATCAGCCCCCTCCGCCGCATGATAGGTGTCTCGGCACGCTTGAAGCTCCGGTATCAATTGGCATGCTTCTGCCATCGCCTCCGGGTCATACGTGCGAATGGCCGCGCCTTCTGCCAAAAGTTCTCGACTGATCGCCAAGGCCGGGGCTTCTCGAAGATCATTGGTGTTCGGCTTGAAGGAAAGGCCGAGCATAGCCAATGTCTTCCCTTTCAGTCCTCCGACTGACTCACGAATCTTATCGACCATCCGCCCTCGCTGAATATCGTTCACTCGGGAAGCTGCTGAGGCTATCTGCATCGGATAACCATTGCGCTCACCGGTCTGAATGAGTGCCGCCAGATCCTTAGGGAAGCAGGACCCACCAAATCCAGGACCGGCGTGTAGAAACTTTGACCCGATTCGATGGTCAAGACCCATGCCCTTCGCCACCAGCTGGACGTTGGCTCCAACTCGTTCGCAGAGGTTGGCGATTTCATTGATGAAGGAAATCTTTGTAGCCAAAAATGCATTGGACGCGTACTTGATGAGCTCGGCAGTTGGAACATCGGTGACCACAATCGGTGTTTCAATCAGGTAGAGCGGACGATACAGATCCTTCATAATAGCAATCGCCTGATCACTATCAGCGCCGATCACCACGCGATTAGGCCGCATGAAGTCCTCAATCGCCGACCCTTCCCGCAAGAACTCAGGATTAGAGACAATATCGAACCGAATAGGCGATTTTTGGGTTTTCTTGACGACCTCACGTATGGTTTCTCCCGTCCCTACCGGAACAGTCGACTTGGTCACAATCACTTTATAGCTGGTCATATGGTGGGCGATGCCTTTCCCCACCTCTTTGACAAACGAGAGGTCGGCGCTGCCATCAGCACTGGGAGGTGTTCCCACAGCGATGAAAATGACCAGCGCCTTGTCGACCGCTTGGGCGATATTCGTGGTGAAACTCAGTCGGCCTTCTTTGACTCCCTTGGCCACAAGCTCTGCGATACCCGGCTCATAAAACGGAATCTCGCCCTTCTCAAGCTTTTCAATCCTTCGGCTATCACTGTCCATACAGGTGACATGAACACCAAATTCAGCAAAGCACGCTCCAGTAACGAGTCCAACGTACCCAGTTCCGATCACACTAATGTGCATGCCTCGCCCTCCTTGCAGTAAGTAATTCGGTGGAGAGTATAGCAACCTGGATGACTACGAGCAATGAATTCCAAGATCGGTCTGAAACGAGTAGTCTGATACGTTTCATTGACTCTCTGAAAATGCCTTGAGTACAATCCGACGCTGTTCAGAGCGGACAAGGAGCCTGTTCAACCCCCTCAGTTCAACCCATGACTCCCTCACATAGGTCACAAATTCCCCGTTGGTTTTTACTCTTGACCGCTCTCGTGACCGGCGCAGTGGTCATGGCATTGGAAATCTTAGGCAGTCGCCTATTGGCACCGGTATTCGGCAGTTCGTTGTTCGTGTGGGGTGCCTTGATAGGAGTGATTCTGGCCGCCATGAGCAGCGGGTATGCGTTCGGTGGGTGGATCTCCGATCGCTACACCGATGGGCGAGTGCTGGCGGCATTACTGCTGTTCTCTGGAGCGTGGACCTTTCTCATCGCGTGGGCAAACCAACCCATCCTCTTCGAAATCGAAAAATTGGTTCAAGACCCGCGCTTGGGCCCCTGCCTTGCGGCAACCGTTCTGCTCGCACCACCAGCGTTCGGGCTCAGCGGTGTCCTACCAGCCATGTTACGACTGGCGGTGGCAGACATGGATCACCTCGGTCGACAAACCGGGCGGATGATCGCCCTTTCGACCGTGGGAAGCTTGGCCGGAACCTGGGGAACGGCGTTCTTCCTCCTCTCTTGGGTCGGCAGTCAATCGTTGGTCGCATGGCTAGGCGGTACACAGGTAGGACTTGGAATCTGGTGGCTCGTGAAAGGAACCTCGACCAGCCGGAGTGTATTGTTGATCGTCCTGAGCTGTTGCGCCGTATTGGGGACAACCGCCCTCTTCCCACTCCAACGATTGAAGGTCCCGATTCATCAAGAAGAAAGCCCTTATCAGCAAGTTCGTATTCGAGAAGACGATCTCTTTCGATATCTGGTGTTAGATCGAACGTTTCATGCCACCATGTGGACGGCCGACCCCGTATATCTGTTTCTCCCCTACAGCCAAATGATGGTGTCTTCGCTGGCACTAGCCCCGCGGCCACAACGCAGCCTCATTCTTGGTCACGGCGGCGGCTCGATAGCCAAATGGTTGGCAAAATATTGGCCTGCCCTGGAAGTGGATATCGTGGAGTTCGATCCGGTCGTAGTCCGCATGGCTGAAGAATTTTTCGAGTATCACCCGCCGGCTAACCATCGTGTTTTCGTGAAAGATGGGCGGGCGTTTCTCAATGCCACGGACCGTACCTACGATCTCATGTGGATCGATGCCTTCGCACGAGACATGATTCCCTTTCATCTCACCACGGCAGAGTTCTACTCCTTAGTACGGACACGTTTAAACCCGGACGGAGTCCTTGCCGTCAACCTGGCATCGTCCAGCAAAGAAGGAGACCTTGCCCGAGCTGCAGCCGTCGTCCAAACCATGAAACAGGCCTTCCCAGCTCTTCTTACGTTCGCAGTCGAAGGCCCATGGAAAACCGGGATGACCCCGGCCAAAAATTTGATCTTTTTTGGAGGTCATCTCATCGAAACAGAATCGGTAAACCAGATCGAGGCGAGAATCTCGGAAATGGCACAGAGTCAGCGATTACCGATTGAAACCATCGCGCTGCTGAGCACCCGCCGAACCGAGCCGTGGCCTTCAGGCGTCGTATTGAGCGACGACTTTGCTCCCTACGATCTCCTTCTTGGGCGAGAACGATCGCAGTTGGTGGAATAACCCATACCAACTCCTGCTGTCCGTTCTGATGACAAGACCGTATCGCACCAGTCGTTCCAGTCATGAGTGCGTCAACCGCACCCTTCTACCAACAGTCGTAATACCTGTGTAATTTCCGTCTGACGTTTCAGGAAAAACCGAGCGGACGAGGCGTTCTTCTTCCCGATCCTCACGGTCAGGATATGGTGGTCACCCAATCCAAACACATCTTCGTCGGTTTCATCGTCTCCCACATAGAGGGCGGTCGTACAGCCAAGTCGCCGCATGCATTCCAGCAACGCGGTTCCCTTGTGCCACATCGATGGAGGCATGACATTGACGACCGATTTTCCCAGAACAATCCGGGGAGAAGGAGACAAGCTCGCAACAATGCGAGAGATCAACGCTCGCGCCTCATCACGCCGATCAACCGTTCGATAGTGAAATGAGAACGAATAGGACTTCGTCTCGACGAGCACCCCGGACTGGGCCAACTCAGCCTGAAATCGATCAGTGAGCAGTCGCAGCCAACCATGGCAGGTCTCTCGAACCTGCTGCATGGCCTCTTGCACAACATGAGGGCCTTCTGAACCATGGTTCCCGATCAGATCAGGAACGGTTGTCCCAATACGTGGTCGCAAATCTTCCAAGGAACGCCCTGAGATGACGGCGGTTGGAGCGCGCTTCGCGAGCGCCTCGAGCCAGAAACGGACGGAGCGCCCCAGTCGAGCGGCAGACGGATCAGGAACGATCTTGGCTAAGGTCCCATCGAAATCGAACGCATAAAGGGAACGCCCCTTTAGGAGCGATTCAAGATTATCTCTTCCTTTGTCCGTCAAGAGATAATCCATGCTCCTCCCGTTCAGTGCCAGATCAACTCAACGCACTCGCCCGCCCCACCTGCTTCATTACTCGTGCCTTTTGTCGCATACGAGCCGCATCCATAAGCATGCGACCAGCCCAACGATACACATTGAATTCTTGAATCAGTCCACGCATGCTCTGCATCCGAGCCCGCTGTTCCCCCTTCGGCATAGTCAACGCCAGGTGAAGGGCCGCAGCAAATTGATCGATGTCATATGGATTGATCACCAGCGCTTCCGTCAACTCGCGAGCCGCACCGGCAAATTGGCTCAAGATCAACACCCCTTGCTCATCGTCACGGGCGCCGACAAACTCCTTAGCGACAAGATTCATTCCGTCATGGAGACTGCTCACCACACACACGTCCGCGCCACGGTAACATTCGTAGACCTGAGCCGGTTCGTGATGTTCGATCCGCAGGCAGATGGGCTGATAACCGTCCCAACCAAACCGCTGGTTAATCTGCTCCGCCAACGCGGAGACTTGATTGGCAAAATGGTTGTACTGTTCGATGACCCCTCGACTGGGCGCCGCAACCTGAAGAAACGTAAATCTGCCAATCCATTCCGGTTGAAGCTCCAGCAATCGTTCCACAGCCATAAACCGTTCCAGGATTCCTTTGGTGTAGTCAAGACGCTCCACCCCAAGGCCGATAAGGCGATCAGCCGGCATCCCATAGGCCTCTCGCAGGCTGACGTGGCATTCCGGAACTGGTTTCTGATCGCCGATCCATTGGATGGGCCACTCGATGGAAATCGGATAGGGGTTGACCGCCGTCATCTTGCTTCCGTAAGAGATCGTCGAACTGTTTCGATCGATACGCGCCTCAAGAGTGCGATCGACGCTATCGATAAAATTGTTGCAATGGACGCGTGTGTGAAATCCCAAGATACTGCTTCCGAGCAACCCTTGCAGAATTTCCTCGCGCCAGGGACAGATCCCGAAACTTTCTGCGTTCGGCCAGGGGATATGCCAGAACATGATGATCGTCGCATTCGGCAACCAATCTCGAATCAATCTCGGAAGCAGCGCGAAATGGTAATCCTGAACGAGCACAACCGGATTGTCGGTCGTGGCCTCTTCATACACGGCCTGAGCGAACCGCTCATTGACAGCGACATAGTGTTTCCAATCCGATGAACGGAACGTGGGCCGGACATGAGCAATGTGGCAGAGTGGCCATAACCCCTCATTCGCAAATCCATAGTAGTACCCCTGCTCTTCTTCTGCCGTCAGCCAGACCCGCCGAATCTGATAGGTCGGCTGGGAAGGCGGGACGCCGACATGGTTTCGTTTATCCACCACGGCTCGATCCGCCGATCCGTTCCCGTGCGCGACCCACGTGCCGGAACAGGCCCGCATCACCGGCTCAAGCGCCGATACCAGCCCACTCGCCGGCAGCTGCACCGCAATGTTCCGATCGTGCCAATTATGGGCGTAGGGCTGCCGATTGGAGACAATCAGGACTTGGTCACCGGCAAGTTGCTCATGCAGTATCGATTTGAGGCTGGCTGGACTCCATGAAACCTGACTTTCATCGCGCATCCGGCGATCGGCTTCAAGCGCTTGCACCAACGACCGTAGATCTTTGGCCAGTGGCTGAAGTTCCGGCGCATGATCCTCGTGCTTGAGCGAGGCCAGGAGCCCTTCTCCCTTCAGCATGGCTCGCACACTTGAAACCCACCCGTGCCAACTGAGGTGTGCAACCGATACGGTGATCAGCGAGATCACCGCTGCGAGCCCCACAAAAAGATAGAAGATGTACCATCTTGTGTCGCTGCTGCGTTGTTCAATGAAACTCATATCGTGAAGGAGCAGGAGACGTCCGAGCTGACGCCCGTTTGATCCGATCGATGCCGACGTGATGTATACCGGCCCATGACTGAGCGACATCATGGTGGACGAACTTGGCGAGAGATTCATCGTCGCCTGGCAGGTCACGACCTCTGGGTAGGACTGGGTCACATACAACAGATGGTTATCAAGATCACAGAAGCCAATCGCATACAGCCGTTTATCCTGACTGATCCGCGTGAAATAGGCCAAGATCTTATCCTCGGAATTCGTGCTCACGAGGTCAGAAAGCGGCCCTTCCATCGTGCCGATCATCAGCTTGGATCGCATGTCGAGATCTCGAATGAACCATTTCAGCTCAAGCGAATCGACGAGGGTGATGACCCCGTAGGCGATAACCCCCAAGACAAGGGCCAATGGGATGATGAAGCGGAGTGATAGTCTCATATAATGCGGTTAGTGTACGGCGGCATGATCGTCTAAATATACTCGTGGAGTATACGTACATAGACTCATTAATGACTGCCAGATTTGCGCTGAAGGCGTGTATCCGCCCGCGCCCATCGCGATATGGCGATGAAGAGCGGGCGGTACGCAGGAAGCGTAGTGGGGTTTATCCGGCGCCGTTGATTACGATAAATCCATAACTAGGCGCCGGTTCAACCGAAGGTTGATATGGTGGAGGCGAGGCGCTCAACCTATCGTTGATCGCCTCTATTGGCCCCTCTCTCACCTTTACAATCCAAGGGACAGTGCTTGCCGCATGACACCTGACCCACAAGTGTGGCCTATCGCCATACATGTCCACTTGGATCCGAAGCGCGCGCTCGACGTACTGGAGCACGTCGGACGGATTCTGGAGATAGGGGCGCGATTGTCACGGAAGCCGACGCGCTGAGCTCGTGCCTTTCCTTCCCGTCAGGATGCCAGGAGAGATGAAGGCAAGTGAGAACGTACATCCACATTCACAAGAAGTTTGACCCATCAGGATGATCATGTGTTCGATAGCACACTCCTGGTCACACCAGAGGCACATGAGTGTGCGATACACCAGGCATGACCTCTGCCACGTCAAGCAATGACAGTTCTTGCCATTTATTGCCATCCGTGGCATAGTCGAAGCGGTATCTGACAAAAGGAGGCGCCCCGTGCAGAGCATGAACATCTCGTTGCCTGATCCTTTGAAGCAATTCGTAGATGGGCAAATTGCCCAAGGCCGCTATAGCAGCGCCAGTGAATATGTGCGGGAACTCATCCGGGCCGATGAAAAACGTAAAGCCGAAGACGAGCTTGAAGCGAAGTTACTGGACGGATTGAAGAGCCCGAAGACCGTACTGACGGCGGCAGATTGGAAGGAGATTCGCGCTGAGGCTTTGGCAAAGGTGGCCGCCCGAAAGAAGCCGCGCTGATGCTGGTGGTTTACCAGCATGCGGCGGCCAGACGTGACCTGGTCGAGCAATTTGTGTATCTGGCAGAAGCAGCTGGGCTGGACACGGCAGAGCGGTTTCTGGCCAACGCCGAAGCAAGTTTCCACGATCTGGCCCGTCAGCCTCTGATCGGCGCACCACTGACGCTACGCCATCCCGATCTCGCCACCATGCGCAAGTGGCGCATCACAGACTTTGAGAACCACCTGATATTCTATCTCCCACACCCCGACGGCGTGACCATCGTGCGTGTGCTGCATGCGGCACGGGATTGGTGGAGCCTGTTAGGCCTCGAAACCTCGTAGAGCAGCAGGATACCCATGAAGCGTGGGAGTCGGGTGTTGGGGATCAATGGAATCGCGTGCTGGAGGATACGAAGCGCTCAACCCATCGTTGATGGCCTCTATTGACCCCTCTCTCACCTTCACAATCCAAGGGACGGTGCTCGCTGCATGACCCCGAACTCGGTACCCTTGAGCCTATCGCTTGATCGCATCTTCTTGGGCTTGTCGTCATATATCCATATTGGTATAATTGAGCCGTGAAACCGCTGCGCTTCCTCGGAAACTCGCTGGAGTGTCTCCGACAGTTTCCGGAAGACGCGCGGTATGATGCGGGATACCAACTGGAACAAGTCCAGCACGGCAAGCAGCCAACCGATTTCAAATCGATGTCGTCGGTTGGAAAAGGAGTTGAGGAACTCCGAGTGTGGGATGACTCCGGTACCTATCGCGTGGTCTACATCGCTCGCTTCGCTGAAGCCGTCTACGTGTTGCATGCGTTTCAGAAGAAAACCCGGGCCACGAGCGAGCGCGACCTCGAGCTGGCGAGAACGCGATACGCTGAACTCAGGCGAGGGAGACATGAGTAAGACGATCCACAGTTTCAAGAGTGTCTGGGATGCCTTGGCCGATACACCCGAACAGGCGGCGAATTTGCGTGCGCGATCTGGGCTTATGCGGCAGATCACCGAGGTCATTGAGGAGAACGGGTGGACTCAAATAGACGCAGGCGCCAAATGTGGAGTCACGCAGCCACGGATCAATGATCTTCTCCGCGGACGGATCTCTCGCTTTTCATTGGATGCACTAGTGAATATGGCCGCGGCGCTTGGGAGGCCGGTCCGCGTCGAATTGCAGCACCCTAAGCACAGGCGGCTAACCAGGGTGCGTCGTTCTGCATAAACCCCATCTTCGGACAAGGGCCCATCCTGCCGGATCACCGATATATTCTCTTTCTGCTTGTGGGATAAGCACAAATAGAACCCTTCCATACGACCCCGATGTTCTTACTGGTGCCGTCGGATTGCCTCCGGTTTTACCTATGCTCCCTATTCCGAACTTTGGCAAAGGCTACAGGCACGGTAACACCATCAGCACGCCGCTCGTGGAATCGACCGTCAATCAAGTCGTTCGTAGACGGTTCGTGAAAAAACAACAGATGCAGTAGACGCCCGAGAGAGCGCACTTGCTCCTTCAGATCCAAACCTGGTCTGGAATAGTGGCTCAGATGCGGCGTTCTGTGATTGGTATCCGCGGTTTCAGCAAGCAGCAGCCTGACCCTCAACTTGTGATGCTTTCTGTTCCCTGGGAGACAACGAAACGGTCCTGGGCGTTCTCGCCAAGATCAGTTGTGCTCACGTTGCGGATCGTGTCGAACTTGTCGCACGATGCTGAATCGGACGCTTCAGAGCGGTAGAGCCTGGAGCGTTTGCAGCGTCAACTGTATGATCTGGCTGGCGCCTCCGTATACGGAATGACCAAGATATCGCACGTTGAGCCGGCGAGGACATGGCTTGTCACGCTCCCAAGGAACAGCTCCTCGACCATGGATTGCCCGCGCTTGCCCATGATGATCAAATCCGCTGCGAACTCCTGCTCTTTAGCAAGAATCACGCGAGCCGCATCACCGACTTCAACCATATACGACACCCGTCGGCCATCGCCACAGCAGTCCTGGATCAGACCCGCGATCTTCTTCACGGCATCCTGTTGTTCCGCTTCGCAGTAGTTGCGGATACTCGCATCCGACGCACCGGCTATCTGGAGTGTCCCTTCGAAGGGAACGCGACACGCATGGACGATCGTGATGCAGGCATTGGGCGAGATTCGTCCAGCCATTTCAACCGTGGTGGCGGAATAGCCGGAAAAATCGACTGGCACGATGATGCGACCATATTCTGCCAGCGGCGGATTCTTCACGACCAGCACCGGTCGAGTGCACATGCGCAGCAGACGTTCCGCCGTCGTGCCAATGATCAGACTGCGCAGAAAGTTCGTCCCATGTGCGCCCAGGACCAGCAGATCGGCCGTTTCGGACGCTGCGACAATCTCATCAAGTACTCGACCTGTTTTAACGCAGGCGTCGCCTGAGCGGGAATCTTTCTGCTGATGCCTGCGATCCACTCAGGGAGATTGCCGCACCAGGTCCAGCGTCGCGCCCACCCGCTCCAGAAAACGGCTCGCCACGGGTTCACCGGCCTCCGTCGCGAGGTACGCCCAGATTTCTGCGAGGTCGGCTTCCGCGTG
>JAOUMR010000055.1 GCA_029881435.1 Nitrospira sp. | reverse complement strand
GGTCGGGGGGCTGCGGGAGCAGATTGCGAAGCTGGAGGCGGCCACCCAAGATCGTGGAGAAGGTGGTGGAGCAGCGGGTGGAGGTGCCGGTGGAGAAACTGGCGGAAAAAATTGTGTATCGAGACAAACCAGGTCGAACCAAGAAGGTTGAAGCGACTACATCAGACGATGCCAGGAAGGCTCCTCGACGCAGTCCGGATGATCTTAAAAGAATATTTGGTGTCGGTCCTGTGCTAGAGCGATTTCTCAACGAGCAGGGAGTGTTCGGCTTCGATCAGATTGCGAAATGGACCAAGGCAGACATCGACAAGTTTGAGCAACAACTGCCCAATTTTACGGGGCGCATTACACGCGAAAAGTGGGTGCGCAGCGCTATTGAAGAACACTATAAGAAATACAAGAAGTGGTTGGGAGAGGGGAGCCCGACGATCACCATGCCGGAAACGCGCTAGCAGAAAGTCGTTATCTTCCCAAATCTCCGTCAACGGAAATGTCTGACTCGCTCGCGTGCTTGTCGAGAAATTCCCCCAGTCAGGTCATACGTTCTCCATGAGTCACTCGCCGTTGGTTGCATTTCTCTCACTTTCTTGAGCAATCTGTCGCTCCATGAAATAGTGACCACACGGTGCGCGGCACGCCCCTCGAACACCAGCTCTCATAGTCTTTAAACGTGGAGGTCCTGAATCATGACGCCTATGCTCACAACTTACCGATACGCGGTGTTGTTGCCTTTCATACTGGTCTTGGTGACAGGCTGTGCCCAGTCTGTCGTGCAGGGAAATTCGTCACAGGAATATCTCGGGATGGGGATCGTGTCGGGGACGTTGGGCGAACAACAACGTGTTGCCCAGTGCGTCGGGGAACCGTCCTCTATATCCGTGGTTGGCCAAGTCCAGGCTCTGGAGGGTGGGGCCTATCTGGTTCGAGACGCCCAAGGGAAGGAAGTCCGTATCCCACATGATGAAAATACTCGGATCGATCGACCCGCCCACGTGGGCGACCGCATTCAATCCTGGCTTGATCGCAACGGACGTGCCGTGCTTATTCGTAATCTCGATGGAAGTGGTCGATAGCGCTCGTTCAAGCCCTCGTGTATCAATACCGCCTCAAAAGAGACGGATTGTTTCGATCTCGTAGTACGCTGCCACCATCAACGGTGTGCCTCATTTCTTCCCATTGTTGCAGCTGCCTCTACCTCCATGACTTAGTGCTGTGCCTGAGATTCAGCGATGGCGTCGAAGGTGAACTTGATCAGCGAGCCGAACTGGACGTCCCTATCCTTGAACCCTTAAAAAACATCGACTTCTTTAGGCAGTTCCGTATCGATCCTGACCTCCATACACTTGTGTGGCCAAATGGGGCTGATTTCGCGCCAGAGTTTCTGCACGCCAATATCGGGGTCACCGCCTCACGTCCGTAAGCGATATCACGTCATCCAGAACGTTGTGAAATCCAGGCTGGTACCACTACGCCGACCACACCAGGCAACCTCCAGGCCCGAGCAGCCCGTAACACGACTGACGGCCTTGCAGATTCGGAACTCAGTTCGTCTCGTCCCCGTTCATTCGACTCGTGAATGTAGAGAGCCAATTGCCATGTCTACCTCAAAGCTGCTTGGGGAGTCAGTTCTTCATCTTGCAACAGGTGGAGGAGAACTCTCATGAAGTTACGTCAAATACAGACTCCCGACCCCATTGTATCTACACTGACCCCTTTACGTGACACTTAAGTCCACCATAAATGGGTTCTCTATCATCGGAGCTCCTCATTACGACGGAGGGAAAATAGTATCGGCTTTGCTCAGCGAACGAGAAACGCTGACCACTGAAATATATACGGGGCAACGCTGGGAAGCATTACCATTGACCTCAGACACCTTGGCGGTTTTGCCATCAAAACAAGTTGCGCACCTACTGGATATTCCTCCCACCAAACACCGCATCTTGATCAAAGACAATTTGAACGGCACACCGAATAAGCCCAATATAGCGCTCAGCCTCACAGCTAGCTTACTAAAACAATCCGCCAGCCACCTTGAAGACGGCCAGACACTCGCTAGAATATCGACTGCTATAGGACCGAGAAGCTGTGTGTAATGCGGCATTCTGCTGCACTTGAAGTGGAACCTTCCTTGGATGTAATTCTACTATGGTGAGAAATCAGCTCGCCTCATCAACACCCTGCGTACACCCTTCGTCTATTGCAGAGAGGAAATTACACCAGCGTGGAATACGTAGACTTGACTAGGACAAAAGAATGGTGATGTGATTCTGGCATGATAGACTCTGGTTTCGCCAAAGAAGAGCTGGCCGCCTTGTTGAGAACCTTCACGCTCCAGGTCATCGATCGAGCGACGCCTCTGAGGAGCTGCTAGACCCAAGCAGCAAAGTTGCGACACAAAAACGCAAGCCCGATAGGCTCTACGGATGGGATACCACGCGATTCAGGGTAATGCCATGAGTTCCAATACAACACTCTCGAAACGTGATTTGCTCATCCTGAGTTCCCTCTTTCTCCTAGAAGCGTCACTTGTGGTTATGTTGCAGGCTCTCCACATTAAGGGAGAAACGTCCTTCGACGTATTCCTGCCTCGCTTGTCAGGGATGGTATTTCTATGTGCGACCGGAGTCTTTCTTGTGAGCGGCACTATCTTTGTTCGCAGGTATCTGGAGCATATTCGAGTACCTTCAGGTAGCTTCCGTTTGATCGTGGCAATGAACATCATCACCGTGGTGCTTGCCGTGGTGATCGCAGAGATCGCAGTGAGAGCCGTCGTTCGCAATGACTACGGGTACGAAGCGATTGGGACTCTAGTTTTGAAGCCAAAAAACTGGACGGCCATCAGGAGCCACTATCAGAAAATGATCAGACAAAAACGTGGCGACCAACTGTTATTTTACGTCAAAGATCCTTTACTAGGATGGACGGTAGGCCCAAGTAGGCAGAGTGCGAATGGGCTATATCAGTCCAGTGCAGAAGGAATACGCGCTCCGGGTGAGAATAGTTCGTTTCGAAGCAATATCGGACAAGTAGATATTGCAATGGTAGGGGATTCGTTTACCTTCGGAGAAGAGGTCACCTACGAAGAGTCCTATGGGCATCAGTTGGAGCAGATGCTGGGTTCTCCGTTTCGAGTGTTAAATTTTGGGGTACCGGGATATGGGCTGGCTCAAATGTTCTTGCGGTATGAAAGGGACGTGCGCCCATGGAATCCAAAAATTGTCATCTTTGGCTTCATCTCAGATGATCTGAGTCGGACCCTGTGGATCTACCCCTTTCTTGGTAACTTTCGATGGAACAACCCGTATTCAAAGCCTCGCTTCATTTTGGAAGAGGGGGAACTCAGGAATGTCAATATGCCTCTCTTGACTCCTGATGACATCTTTTCTCGAGAATCCATCGCTGAGCTGCCCCTTGTCGAGTATCAGAAAGAATACGATTCAAGCGAATGGGAGCGACACTTTTATCACGCGTCCTATCTTATTCGGCTCCTACTGTCCTGGCATTCTTCGTCGCCCGATGAAAGGGATGAGACGTCCGAGGAAGCGCTCCTGTCAATCAATGCACGACTGTTGCAGGCGTTTGTCACATTAGCGACGCAAGAGGGCACTATCCCGCTTGTGGTATATCTGCCGGTTGAAAGCGAACTCAACAGACTATCGCGACAACCCCTTGCCAAGCAGGTGCTTGAACGGGCAGGTATCGCCTACGTTGATCCGACATCCTGTCTCCTGGAAGTCAATCCCTCTGGTCGGTTCGCACCGCTCAACGGCCACTACGCATCACAAGGGAACCTCGCAATCGCCAAATGTCTGCTACCCGTTGTTTATCAAGCTCTGAGGGAAGCTGCTCCTGATGGGCGGATGCCGAAGCGATAGCGTGGCATCAGAGACGGGACGGTAGAACTGGTTTCGCATATGGTGCGAGGGCGAGCCGTTCGGACGACACGATAGCTCTCAACTTTCAAACTCTGTGGAACCATTGCACCGAGGACGATGAGCAAACTACCAAGGATCATCGCCCATCGGCTGAACACACGCCGACAAACATGTCTGGGCTTTGCCACGCCACTCGAAGTCTATGCGCACCTGCGCCGTCATTCACCGGTCGCAGTTGGAACTTGAAACCGCTCAGCAAAAACTTTAAAGTCACAAACCATGCGTGTGAAACAAGAACATAACTCGGACAGTCTTAGACATCGCATTTCAGTATCAATGATTGTTCTAGCGATGTTGTTATTGCTGGATGGCTGTGCCAAGAAACCCACCCAAACACAACTCAACGAGCAACTATTTCAGGCGGCCGGGTCAGGGAATGTAGCACAGGTGCAGGCGCTGCTGGCTGCCGGCGCCGACGTGAACGCGAAGATGCCCGACGGCTCGACGGCCCTGATGGCGGCCTCGACGAATGACCATGTCGTGGTGGTGCAGGCACTGCTGGCCGCCAGCGCCGACGTGAACGCAAAGGGAACGACCGACGGCGTGACGGCGCTGATGCTGGCCTCGCTGGAGGGCCATGTCGCGGTGGTGCAGGCGCTGCTGGCCACCGGCGCCGACGTGAATGCGAAGATACCCAACGGCTGGACGGCGTTGATGGGTGCCTCGCTGAAGGGCCATGCCGCGGTGGTGCGGGCGCTGCTGGCCGCCGGCGCCGACGTGAACGCAAAGGGAACGACTGACGGCTGGACGGCGCTGATGGGTGCATCGTTGGAGGGCCATGTCGCGGTGGTGCGGGCGCTGCTGGCCGCTGGAGCCGATGTGAATGCGAAGATGCCCGACGGCTGGACGGCGCTGATGGGTGCCTCGAAGGAGGTCCATGTCGACGTGGTCACATTGCTCAAAACAGCTGGAGCACAGTGAGACACCATACTCACACCATCAATGCCAAGCAGGGAACCAGTGCTGCACGTTTTGGAATCCGAGCGCTCACACTACTCGGAAAATGGCCTGTCCCACCCTTCGAAATGGGGCCTTGCCCCCAGTAACGTCCCTCTTGCGCCGGACGTTATTCATTCGAGTTGTTATCATGCCTTGCGAGATAACTCGTTCAACTCTGAGTAAGTGCAGGAAGGGATGGACCACGCGAGAATCCATGAGGATCACTTCAATTCTCAAGCGTTGTGATGTTGTTTGTGAGCTGTAGGCCTCACGAGGTGATCTCTTTCGATTCAGGGAGTATGTGAATGGATTCATAGTTCTTCCACAGAGCTACCGGCCTCTCGCAATCGTGCAGTATTCCTATGACTATTCGTACGCATTGAGAAGACCATACCGTTCTCCAGGGCGGCAGGATAGTAGCGCTGGAAGGAGCGTAAGAATATTCCTTGTTGGCTTTGGGAATGCCGGATCTATCTCAGAGATCCAGATGACCCCATTCCCACATCGGTCCTAATGGACCCTCTGGATGTCTCGAGCGGGTGCGGGTGTAGCGGTGGTGTTTGTGCGTATATCGTGAAGCGCAGCTCAGTTCTCTGCAACGCCCTCTGTCACACAAGCGGCTTTTGGACGAGGACAGGTGAGAGGCAAGTTCTGCTAGGAGGTACTGGCTGTGTCAGATTTTCGTTCGCCGTCAGGGTTCTTCGTGGTCTTCCCGAAGAGATACCCTGCGATCGCGCCGAGTATGCCGGTCGCGGCGGTCAGTTGCTGGTCGGCTTTGGCTAAGATCATGACCAATACGGTGGCGAAGATGACCAGGACGAGCCCGCTGCCGTTCACCATGGTTTCAGAGGAGGCCGCGATCGTTCTCAAGTTCCACAGCAACAGAAACAGTGATAGAAGGCCTGCCGTCATGACACTGAGCGCGAGGATCAAGTCGTTGGTGCTGGCTTGCATGCGGTAGCGTGCGTAATCCACAGTATCCTCTGCTGGCACGGCCTTGGTGGATTGACCGACGTTCTCTGCGCCCGCCAAGACTTCATGTTGTAATTCCAGAAGAATATCCGATGCATCGTTAGTCTTGGTTTCTGCGAGAGAGGGGCTCGCCGCAGCGAGGAGGCTGCCGAGGAGCATCAGTAGTAGAACTAATTTCATGGGCGGCCTCTTAGTCGAGTGCTCGAAGGAGTTGCGTAAAGTACGCCACTTGATTGAACCTTTTATTTGTGCGCGCATCATCGAGATTGTTTTGGATACTCTGTTTCAACTGTTGCTTTTTCGAGAAATCGAGGGCTCGTGCCTGCGCGGCAATTTTGGCGATTCGGTCCAGATCGTCTGCGGAGAGCTGCGCCCGTGCTGGGGGTTGTTGTTCGATTGAACGCGGTTGAGAGGGAGACGGCGGGGCATAGGGAAAGAGCTCGGCCCCAAATATGACTGAGGGGAGAAGCGCCGCACAGCTGCACACAAGCGCGACAGGTCCGAGGAACCGTCGGACAGCCATGATGAATAATCGCGTGAAGGTGAATGAGTCGATGATGTTCATGTGTCGGGGTATCTGCAAATCGCACACCAGGCCTAGTCGCATGCGCATATGACACGAATTAGTGAATTTCTGAACTGTATGAGGCGGGTGTCAGCGTTGAACTGTATCTGTTTGGATAGGGGGATGGATCTGTTTAGATTCAACTTGCGCGAGAGCGCCTACGTACTCTTAGGGAGCACAATGGATTCCAGCGTGGCGGGATAGTAGCGCTGGTGAGAGCGCAGCAACTGAGGATGTCGGCAACGACGTGGTACTAGGGAGCGAAGAGTTCCGCAAGCAGGGCGAGGATGTGCCTTTGGGTGGATTCGTCAATCTTGCCCATGCGTTTGACGAGTCGACTTTTATCTACGGTTCGGATCTGATCCAGCACAATCTGCCCTGACTTGCCTTTGAACCGTACGGGTACACGAGTGGGATAGGACCTTCCCCTGGTTGTCATTGGAGCGACGATGACGGTATCGATGTGCTGATTCATTTCGTCCGGTGAGATGACTAGGCAGGGGCGGGTCTTGCGAATTTCACGGCCTTCGGTGGGATCCAGGCGTACGAGGAAGACGTCGAAACGGGATGTTACCACGTCCAATCTTTCCGGTCCCACTTGGAGATCGAGGCGGACTCGGGATCCAAGAGTTGATCGTCCCCATGACGATGCATTTGCTCAAAGGCTTGGCTCCACCCTGCTCGCGCCTTTGAGGCCGACCGAATGACGAGTTGTCCTTGCCGGATTTCTAGATCGACGGCTCCGTGCAGATGGCACTGCTCAATCACAGTCTTCGGAATCCGGATGCCTCGGGAATTTCCAATTCTGACAACCCGCGCTTTCATCACGCCTCCTTCGCGTAGAGTCCTCTTATGGAGGGTAATTACATTGGCATTACTGCTTTTGTCAAGCTTGTTGGCGAGGTCTTCAATGAGAGAGGAGGCCCTCGCGGAGATCGTCGGCAACGGCAGTCCAAACGAAGATGCCGATGCGGCTGACGGTGTCAGAAGGTCAGGTATCGTGAGAACGTTGTTCTGCAAGGGCTGCGAGCAGCATGGCAGGGTAGCACGGTTGTATTACTTTGAGACAGTTATGATGCCAAGGTTCGCTCTTCGAGTGAAAGCAGGGTGATTTTATTTCCACGTAAGTGGTAGATTGAAATTCTGCGACGTCACGCTCACTCGATTCACCCATTTATAGAGGAGGAAGAGCCGATGGGACTGTTTGGATCAATCATGGAGAAACTCGGATTTGGTGCGGCTGCAGCACAAGCTTCGACGCCGCTACAAGCGGCTGCCCCAACGTCAGCCGCGGCTCCCGCTGCCAAGCCTGCTGCACCAGCGCCTGCGGCGGTCTCGGCGGTCGATGTGGTAGGCAAGCTCGAAGGGCTCGCGGCGAAACATGCCGAAAAACTGAACTGGAAGACTTCGATTGTGGACCTCATGAAGCTGTTGAGTTTAGACAGCAGCCTGACTGCACGCAAGCAGATGGCGACTGAACTCGGATGCCCGGCAGACAAGATGGGCGATTCGGCTCAGATGAACATGTGGCTGCACAAGACTGTGCTGCAGAAGTTGGCCGCGAATGGAGGGAATATCCCCAAAGAACTCTTGCATTGAACGAGCACGGAGCGAGGGAACGTTATTTCCCTCGCTCGTTTTCGATCAGAACCGGACGGGAGACGCTGAGGCGGTGAGGTGCTTCCGTAATGACCAAGGGAGTTTGTTCGAGCTCATCGACCACCGGATGGGAGCCCATGTCGATCGACCCTTTAAAGAAGGCTCCTTCTTCCATCGAAAAAGACGGAGAGGACACATCGCCAAGCAGCACGGCAGGCTTGAGCAACTGAACTTTCCCGGTTGCGGTCACGTTCCCATGGATCTTGCCTCTGTTTACGACGGTTTCGGCGATAATTGAGCCTCGAATAATCGCATTCTCCCCGATCACGAGCATCCCCTTCGCGTGAATTTCTCCTTCGATAGAACTGTCCAGCTGAACGGTACTATGAAAGTGGACGATGCCTTTGAATGTGACATCTTTCCCTAGAACTGTAAAATTCCCACCCTCTGGTTCCATCTCGCCTCGCTTTTTGTCCCACATCGTGACGATCCTCTTTGAGCTGGAGATAAGGTAGTCGGTACCCGTTCTGTCCTTGGACTACACTTGCCTGTCACCGTCATCGGCGGCGATCGCTGTGCGCTGTGTCAGTGGAGAACGGAGGACAACATACAGGAGTCGGCGGAAAGAATCAAAGGCTGATCCGAAGAGAGGAGGCTAGCTCGGGAAGGGCGGTCAGGAAATGGTGGTGTTGAGTCGTAGACGCACTGGCCAAACTATCGCCTACGGAGACAGGGTCTCTGCCTCGCTCTGCCAGTTGGCGAATTCCCCTGGGATCGCGTATGATCGCACAGGTCTGTAAACGAAATATCGGGAGGGCAGTATCCGATGGATGTCGAGGCGTCATCACGATGGTTGGTACTGATCGGCTGTGTCAGCGCTGGATTGGGCGTGGCAGCCGGCGCATTCGGCGCGCATATGCTCAAGGACATCCTGGAGCCACCAATGTTGGCGGTCTACGACACGGCGACCCGTTACCAGATGTATCAGGCCTTCGGCATGGTCCTGAGTGGGTTTGCGGTTCGCATGGGGCGTGACGCAGGTGCAGCCAAAGCCGGGTGGCTATTTCTTGCGGGGACGTTCTTGTTCTGCGGAAGTCTGTACGGAGTCTCGTTACTGGGTATCCGTTGGCTGGGAGCAGTGACGCCAATCGGAGGTGTATTGTTTATCGTGGGGTGGGTGATATTGGGTTGGCGCGCCTGGCGCGGGGCAGGAAGTTGAAGAGGGCTAAGGCTGGCAGGCGGCCGTTCGCTTACCGGTAATTGATCCCCATCCTCCGGTATTGTTCACAAACGACCCTTCGATCTTCGCATCATCTTTGATGAACAGCAGGCTGTCTTCCTGAATGCGCCCGTTCTGTTCCCATCTCAAATAAATGGCATCTCCCAGGACAATGGTCTCTGCTGGTGTCGCGGTATGGGCCGATGCCTGTCCAGCTGGAGGAAACATGACGACGGCCTTCTGGTCCCCATGGTTCTGGTGATTATGGATGGTCCACTGCCAGGTTCCGCAGAGTCGAGCGAGACCTTTGGCCTGCCGGATGCGGTCTTTCCACCAGTAAACATCCCACCAGGCCTTGGTTGCCTGCCGACTGGACTCAAATGCGGTACGCTGGGCAACCAACAGCAGTTCCGTGTTGCGTTGGTCGGCACGTGTCTCAGGGGTCCCGAGAGTCTGGTGTTCTTGAGAGAGGCGGAATAGGTCGGAGAGCGATGCATTCCGGCTACGAGTATGCAACCAATCTTGTCGGGCCGCCGGAAGTGAGCTGGTGGTCGAGGATTGGTTTGCGTTACGGCCGACGGATTCAGCGAGTTGCCACGCAGCCAGTGCACCCATCAATTCAGAGACGGACTCCGATAATTCAGCCAATCTGAGTTCCTTGACGATCTTACTCGGGAGTCGTGTGGCTCCCAACGCTCCTGCGGCATCCTTTAAGCCCAGAGCGGGGCCGACGGTCGTTGTAAACAGCGTCATGGCTGTTTCATCCGAATCGATAGCTGCCAGTTGCTCGGCGCGTTGAGTCACCACGTCGGTCAATAACATCGGTGACGCGTGGTCCTCTGCTCCTGCGAGTGAGGGGAGGAGGCTCACGCATCCAAATAGCAACAGGTATCCCGCGCCGGCTGAGGTCCGGCGGTCCGGAGTGTGACGCTGTCTGCGGCCATGAACCGGTGAGTGAATCGAGAAGGGAAGGGGCTGACTGCTTCGCGTCATGTTCCTTGGAAGCAAGCCTTTAAAAAACTCGTGGTTCGTTCCCAGGCGAGGGTCGAACTCTCCGTGTCATAGACGCTCGGCTTCATCTCGTTACAAAAGGCCTGGGAGGCCTCCGGGTAGAGATGAATGTCGACACGCTTGGCATATTCCGTCGAGGTGCTTCGGAACTGCTCAATGTCGTCTGGTGTGGCCCACGTGTCTTTTCCTGCCTGGTGATACAGTACCGGAGAAAAGAGATTGTTCAACAGTTCTTTGGATGCGACCATCTTGCCGTAATACGACACGGCTGCGCGTAACCGTTTCCGTTGACAGGCGAAACTCAGCGCATAGGACCCGCCCATTCCGTACCCGACGACTCCATGAATGTTCTTCTTGGTGATGGTGCGAGTATTGAGATATTCACAGCAGGAATTGATATCGATGAGAACCTGTGCATCATTCTGCCGTTCCCGCAGAGCAGCCGCGACGTCGTCACTGGCGGTGACCATCCCTCCCTGCCGGCCGTAGAGATTCGGGAGGATCACCATATAGCCCTCACAGGCCAGTCTGGCCCCCAGGTCTTTCATCTGCCCGGTTAAGCCCCACCAGTCGTGCAGCAGCACAAGCCCTGGATAGGTACCAGGTGATTGCGGCCAAAATAACAGGCAATCGACTTGATGCTCCTTGGGCATCTTGGACTTGAAGTAAGGGTCGACCATCTGATCGCTATGCGTAGGGATCGGCACGCCGCTTGGGAAACGCGCGGTACCGGTACCGATCTGATCCAGGGTGAACGGGGCGGGGGGTGTGATGAGCATGGTCGGAATGCCTTTAGCGAAGCGGTCTTGCACTCAGCATCACGTTTACTATATGAAGCCACTTGCGGGAAAGTCAAATGCGTGCTGACTATGTCTACCCGCGAACATTCTATCTTAGCCATTGGGGAGGGGTATGGCTCCTGATCGCATCGGAGTAGGGTTGATCGGAGTAGGCCGGCATGGGCTTCGGTACGCCAGGCATATCGTACATGATCTGCCAGCCGCTTCCCTTCGGGCCGTCTGTCGGCAACATCCTGAGCAGGGGTTCGATCTTCCCGGAACTTCAGCGATCAAAGTCTATGGGAGTGCAGAGTCGTTGATTGCTGATCCAACAGTTGATGTCGTCGTTGTGGTGACTCCTCCTCTCTATACCCGGGACGTCTGCCGGTTGGCAGTCCAGGCTCGCAAGCCGATGTTAATTGAAAAACCTCTGGCCACGACGGCGACCGACGCCAACGCGATGGTTACCATGGCTCGCGAAGCCGCGGTTCCGTTGATGACAGCGCAAACCCTTCGGTTCGACAATACGATACAACAGACGAAGGAGCTCCAGCCTCGTATTGGACGGTCCGAACGACTCCATCTCATTAGTCAAATCGAGAAACGGGAGACCGCTCCAGGCCATGCCGATGGCTACGGCAAGCGTGGAGCGTTGCTGGAAATCGGTGTCCACATGCTCGACCTTGTGCGGGTCATGACGGATGAAGAGGTAGATGAGGTGCGTTGCACGACGGACGTGCGGCCAGTGCTGTCACCGGAAACCGCTGCGTCGATTCGTCTCGTGACGTCCGGCGGAACGGTTTGCCAGATTGAAATTGCTCGAGTGTCGACAGGCCGGGTTGGTCGAGCAGACTGGTGGGGGGCCAAGGGACGACTCGAGGTCGACTGGCCAGCGTGCCAAGTTCGCTGTTGCGACGGCACTGGAACCCATGCATTCGATCTGCCACCCTCTCAGACGGTCCTTGCCACACTCACGGCCTTTCTGCAGGCCGTGCGAGAGGGTACGCCCATGCCTATTACGGGAGAGGATGGATGGCGTGCCGTGGAACTTGCCGAGGCCTGCTACCAGTCTGCCCAACTCGGTGGGGCTCCGGTCACCCTTCCCATCTCAATGTATTAAGGCTCCGCGACGATGTGCGTGTCGGTTTCTTCGATGCCGTCGATGGCATGGATCTTCGTGATCACGACGTCGGAGAGTGCGCGTTCGTCCTGGACATTGATGAAGAGAAAAATATCCGGTCGGCCGAAGCAAGAATGGGCTTGTTCCACGCCGGAGATGCGTTTGAGTGATGCGACAACGTCCTTGGTTTTGCCTGCTTTTACCTTGATCAGAATGTACGCTCGGGTTGCCATATGATCCTCCCTCCTCTATGTGTGTAAGGCTGAGTGTCTATTTGCCAGTTTGCGGCCCTCGTGCCGGGGAGTTCCAAGTTTCACGTTCCCAGACGAAACCAGATCGTGAGATCAGAAACAAGGAACTTGAAACTTATGGAGCCTATTGAGCAGTCGCTCCCGGCATCGCGTTTCGATGATGGGCATACACTTCGTCAAAGTTCTGTCCTCGTGCCTCAAGCGCCGCTCGGCCATCTCTCACGAGTTGCATCAACAGTCGAAAATCGACCACGGAGAGGTTGAACTGGCCAAGACCAGCCGCCATCTCCTGTCGCTCTTCAGCAGACGCTCGCCGATCTGCGTCCGCGAGCGCCACCAACATGTCGGCGGTCCACCCAGTAGAGCGAAATTGTTCTAGCGCCATCGGCACATCCCCACCAGTGGCAGCTAAGGCACGGTGCGCGAAGTCCTGTACGGATCGATCTGTGCCCTTGGCAAAGACTGATTGGAGTTGGATGACGGATTGAATCACACGATCGGCTTCTCGGCTCCCTTCAGGTGGCAGGACCTGGGCTTGCTCGAGCGTCGCGAGCACCGCCATGGCTGATCCGACATATGGAGATGCACGCTGTGCTTGCTGCGTCAGGATCGACGCGCCGTTGCTCATTGCGAACGACGCAGCACTGTCTACTGGGGAGAGGAGGAGCCAGAGCGCAACACTGAAGATCAAGATCGGGCAAGCCTTCCAAATCAGATCGTCATCGGTTCGAAACCCTATCCTTCAGGCGGGGGCTGAAGGCACACGGACGGATTATACAGAGTGGGGATGGGGGGTGCTAGTGAGGAGGTCGCAGCCCGGGGTTTGCCCGGGGTTTGATTGAAACTCTGATGGAGACTTCCTATAATGGCCGCGGGTTGGCCGCGGTCCAGAACAGAAAGGCAGTGGTTCCATGCTTGCCAAGGTGAGGAGCGCGGCCCTTGTCGGGTTGGATGCGCATCTTGTCGACGTCGAAGTCGATATCTCAGGAGGGCTTCCGCAGTTTTCGGTTGTGGGGTTGCCGGATGCCACCGTCAAGGAAAGCCGTGACCGAGTCCGCTCCGCACTCAAGAACACCGGATTTCACTTTCCCGCCAAACGAATCACTGTCAATTTGGCCCCTGCCGGCCTGAAAAAAGAAGGCTCAGGGCTCGATCTCGCGATCGCTGTTGCGATTCTCGCCGCCGAAGAGGTCATTCCACAGTCCGCGTTGGACACATGCGTGCTGGTTGGTGAGCTCTCGCTGGACGGTCGGGTAAAGCCCATTACGGGAGCGCTCTCGTTTGCGCTTGCATGCCGGGCTGGATATGACCTCTTGCTGCCGGCGGACAATAGTACTGAAGCGGCGCTGGTGCAAGGAGTGAATATCTACCCACTCCACACCCTTCCGGAAGCGGCCGAATTTCTCAAGGGAACCCAAGCCATTGCGCCGAGCTGCTCCAATCCTGACGTGATGGCCTGTGCCAGGATGTCGGACGACGAGGACTATAGTGACGTCCGCGGGCAAGACCATGCCAAGAGGGCGCTGGAGGTTGCTGCCTCCGGTGGTCACAATGTGCTGATGGTTGGTCCTCCTGGGTCCGGTAAGACGATGCTGGCGCGACGACTGCCCTCGATTCTGCCACTGCTAGAGTTAGAGGAGGCGATTGAAACAACCCGAGTCCACAGCGTGGCCGGGCAACTCGCCCCCGAACGCCCCTTACTGACGGTGCGACCGTTTCGGGCTCCGCATCACTCCGTCTCAGATGCCGGACTCGTTGGTGGTGGGACCGTCCCCAAACCCGGCGAAGTCTCGCTCGCTCATAATGGCGTGTTGTTTCTGGACGAGTCTCCCGAGTTTAAACGGGGGGTGCTGGAAGGATTGCGGCAGCCGCTTGAAGATGGACATGTCGTGCTGACACGCGCGAGCGGGACGTTACGATATCCGGCGCGGTTCATGTTGATCGCGGCGATGAATCCATGTCCTTGCGGCTACTATGGAGATCGGACGCGGCCGTGCATCTGTACCGGCACTCAGATTCGTCGGTATCGAGCCAAACTCTCCGGGCCTCTCTTGGATCGGCTCGACATTCATCTGGATGTCCCACCTGTTCCCGTGCGAGAGCTTCGCACTGAATTGCCTGCGCCCGAGGGATCAGCCGTGATTCGAGCGCGTGTGGTCGCGGCTCGAACGCGCCAGCGAGAGCGGTATCGACAGGACGGCATCTATGCGAACGCGCAGTTGAAGCCGCGGATGATAAAGCGGTATTGTGGGCTCAATCAGCCGGCTCAGGAGTTGCTTGAGCAGGCTATGGCGCGACTGCGACTGTCGGCACGGGCCCATGGTCGAATCTTGCGTGTCGCGCGCACCATTGCCGACTTAGCGGACTCTGATCACATTGAGGCCGTCCACATCGCGGAGGCCATTCAATACCGTTCATTTGACCGTAACCCCGACGTGTGAGGATTCGGTGACTTCAGCGAAAGTGTTTCTCTGGTGGTTTGTCGTAGGAGCGACGATGGCCCTGGCCGTCATCCTGGTGCAAGGTGGCATCAGGGAAGTGATGCAGGCTCAAGGGTCTGTGTGGGAACTCAAACTTGTCGAGCTGCTGACGACCATCATGGGGGGCGGGTTACTGGGCGGGTGTATCGCGCTGATCCTGGATCGGATCAAGAAGTCCTAGTTCAACCCATCCACGGTTTTCTCTTGTGGTGAATATTTGGTTATTGAAGGAACAATCCCTTTTATTTTAACTTCAACTATGGACATTGAAATCGGCTCCAACCTCTACCGGAACACGAACGGAACCATTGAAGTCGAGGGTGTGCCGCAGATTCAACTGGCCCACCATTCCGTGACTGGCGCTCTCTTGGTGAATTTTGCGCTGTTTGATTCCACCGGCCGGATGTTGGCCAAAGTGGTGGATAGCACGCTGATGTTCAACGAACGGCGAGCCTACGAGGTGGCGAAGACGGACACGAGTCTCGCTATGAGAGAGGTCGGTTCTGGGAAGATTCTGTTGAAGCTGGAAGCCAAGGCACCTGATGTGGTGTCCTTCCCGAGAGGAGAATTTCACACCATGAAAGGCCGCCTACTACAAGTGTCGGGCACAGAATGGAAGATCGACAAGCAGCAGAAAAGCGGCGTTACGAAGGACGCACAAGGTGGCGCCGCGTCTATTGGCTAGACGCCCCTTCCCGCGTCACTATCGGGACCAAGACCAGTTGGTCATTTTTTAGATCGAGCGACGCGGTATCCCCATCCCGTAGCTCTCCTTTCACCAGCAACCGTGCGATCGGAGTTTCCAGTTCCTGCTGAATCAAGCGTTTGAGCGGCCGTGCCCCATAGACTGGATCATAGCCACGTGTTCCCAAGTGCTGAAGGGCTGCTGGGGTGATCACCAATGGGATTCGCCGCTCGGCTAGTCGGCTCCGCAGACGTTCCAGTTGAATCTCCACGATCTTGGTCAGATGTTCGGTTCCGAGCGGATGGAACACGACGACTTCGTCCACCCGGTTGAGAAATTCTGGACGAAAATGTTGCCGGAGCTCGCCCATCACGACCGTTCGAACCTGCTCATAGGCGGCTCCCTGTTGTTGGGCTTCAAGAATCTGCGGACTGCCGATGTTGGAGGTCATGATCAGCACGGTATTCTTAAAGTCCACGGTACGGCCCTGCGAGTCGGTCAGCCGGCCGTCATCAAGAACCTGCAACAGGACGTTGAAGACGTCGTGATGCGCTTTTTCGATTTCATCGAACAGGATCACGGAGAACGGACGCCGCCGGACGGCTTCGGTGAGTTGCCCGCCCTCGTCGTACCCGACGTAGCCGGGAGGTGCGCCGATCAATCGCGCAACGGTGTGCTTTTCCATGTACTCGGACATGTCGATTCTGACCAGATTGCCTTCGTCATCGAACAGAATGGTGGCTAGGGCCCGGGCGAGTTCGGTCTTGCCGACTCCGGTGGGGCCGAGGAAGAGAAACGAGCCGATCGGTCGATTCGGGTCTTTGATGCCTGACCGCGCGCGAAGCACTGCATCCGCGATTGCGCGGACTCCTTCCTCTTGTCCCACCACGCGCTGATGGAGCAAGTCCTCAAGTTTCAACAGTTTGTCGGTTTCGCCTTCGAGTAATCGGGAAACGGGAATACCGGTCCACCGGCTGACGACAGCGGCAATCTCGTCTTCATCGACCTCTTCTTTCAGCAACCTACTGCCATCCTGTTTCTTCCCCAAGTGCTGCTGCTCTAATTCCAGTTCCCGTTCTAGGCGAGGGAGTTCTCCGTACCGGAGTTCTGCCACGCGGTTGAGGTCGTAGGCGCGTTCAGCTTGATCGATCTTGAGTTTGATCTCCTCAATAGCTTCGCGCATCTTGCGGAGACGGGAGACAGAGGCTTTTTCCGATTCCCATCTGGTCTTCAAGGCCTGTAAGTCACGTTGCTTTTCGTTGAGCTCGGTTTCGAGGGTGGTCAATCTGGCAACGCTTCCAGGGTCTTTCTCCTTTTTTAAGGCCTCTCGCTCGATCTCTAGCTGAAGCACCTTGCGCGAGACCTCGTCCAGCTCAGCTGGAAGGCTGTCGATCTCGGTTCTGAGGCGCGCTGCCGCTTCGTCGACCAGGTCGATGGCTTTGTCAGGAAGGAACCGATCTGTGATGTACCGATGCGACAATTTTGCGGCGGCGACCAAGGCGCTGTCTTTGATCCGCACGCCGTGATGGACCTCATAGCGCTCTTTGAGGCCGCGCAAGATCGAAATGGTGTTCTCCACGGACGGCTGGTCGACCAGCACCGTCTGAAAGCGACGTTCCAATGCAGCATCTTTCTCGATATGTTTCCGGTATTCGTCGAGCGTCGTCGCCCCGATGAGATGCAACTCACCTCGTGCCAGCATCGGCTTCAAGAGATTGGCCGCATCCATCGCGCCTTCGGCCGCTCCGGCACCCACGACCGTATGCAATTCATCGATGAACAGGAGAATCTGACCGTGAGAGGATTGAATCTCCTTCAACACGGCCTTAAGCCGCTCTTCGAACTCGCCGCGAAATTTGGCTCCTGCGACCAGTGATCCCATGTCCAAGGCGAAAAGCTTTTTCTGTTTCAGGCTCTCGGGGACATCACCTTTCACGATACGGATCGCCAGTCCTTCCACGATGGCGGTTTTTCCGACTCCTGGTTCACCGATGAGCACAGGATTATTCTTGGTTCGGCGGGAGAGGATCTGCACAACACGTCTGATTTCATCGTCCCGCCCGATGACCGGATCCAATTTCCCTTGCCCAGCTAACTGGGTCAGTTCACGCCCGTATTTTACCAGCGACTGGTAGGTGCCTTCCGGGTCTTGACTGGTGACCCGCTGGTTTCCGCGCACATGTTGGAGGCTCGATAACAGGCGATCTCTGGTGAGTCCCAGCTTCTTGAACACGCCTCCTTCATGGACCATGGCCAGCAGCAGATGCTCGACGCTGAGGAAGTCATCCTTCAGCGACTTTTGCTCGTCTTCCGCACGGTTCAGGACGTGGGTGAGCCGGTTGGCAATATGAACTTGACCAGGGGCGGCGCCGGAGCCTTGTACTTGCGGCAGCTTCGCCAAGGCTTGTTCGACTGCCTGTTGAACAGCCGGCAGGGCCAGGCCCGCGCCTTCAAGCAAGGCTGAGGTCGTCCCTCCTTCTTGATCGAGAAGCGCCAAGAGCACATGCTCCACATCAATGCCTTGGTGGCTTCTCCGCTGCGCATGAGCGGAGCCGGACTGTAATGCCTCTTGCAGCTTGACTGTCATCCGATTCATGTCCATGGCGATTCACCTATTGAAAGAGATTTGCTGCTGATGAGTTATGTGATAATCATCTGGCTAGGCAAGTCAACCGCAAGCGCAGTTTTCGCCGCCGCTGCGACTAGTTCTTGACCTCCGCAGCGATCCCGACTAGGGTACAGTTCGCATGAGCAATCTTGTGTCAGCGACGGTTCACCTGTATCGACAGGTTTTCTACGCGACGGGGCGCTCACTTGCCAAGAGTTGGGTGGCGATGTTGGCGCTCATTGTCTTTGCCGTCCTGTTCCTCGGAGCCGCGAGAATTGTCGGCCCGTTGGGAATGGCAGGGGGGTTCTTGCTTGGCATCATCAATGCCCTGTTGGTCGGCGCTACTCTCCGGTTAATCGAGCAGTCTCTAAGCGGGGCACGGCCCCTTCGGTTCGCGGATGTGATCGAAAGTTTCGGGCATTACTTCTGGGACGTGATCGGTGTTGGATTCGTCCTCTGGCTGCCGACAATGCTGCTCGAGATGGGCATGCAAGCCAATCCGTACGGCCAGTTTCTTTCGTCAGCGTTTCTTCTTCTCGTTTTTATTCTCCTGAACCCAGCCCCGGAGGTGATTTACCAAGTCCGACACAATTCACCCCTTGATGTTTTCAAGACCTCCTATGAATTCGTGGTGGAACATTGGATTGAGTGGTTCCTGCCGTTCGCCATTCTTATCTTGCCTGTGATACTTTCTCCAAGCGGCCTCCAAGAGTTTTTTTCGCTATCCGGCCTTGTTGGTCGAGGAGCCGGCCTCAATTTCTTCCAAATGCTCATGCTGCCGGTGACTGCGATCGAGGGATGGTTGTCCTATGTGGGGATCGATTCCGGAGGACAAGGGATCATCCTGCTCCTCCTGACTCCACCGGTGGCGATGGCAATCTTACTATTCCGCGGACACCTTTTTGCAGCGCTTCATGGGTCTTCAAGACGGCAACGGCTGTTCTCCCGCCAGTTTGATGCCAGGCAGTAGGGACTCGATTCACGATATGCCTGTTGCGTGTGATTGGATTACTTTAGTACACGTGGAGGCATTCCGAACGCTTCGTTGTACTCACGGTTGGTCGTCACTTGTGCGTCAGGGCTGAAATAGCGTATGGTTTACCCTACATCTGAGTTCAGCCCAGTTGTAATCCCGTCCGGGTGAGGGGCGGACTCATGCGACTTTCGATCTTTTGGCGGTTGGTCCTGACGGCGTTGGTGATCATTACCGTGATGGGGGGAGTCAACCTATACGCGCTCTTTCAGCTTCGTCAATTAGCGTCCATGAGCACGCAAATGGCCTCGTATCATTATCCGGCCGTCGAATCTGCAAAGCGATTATTGAGTTCGCTCTTTGCACAATTGAACAGTGAGAAAAAGTTCGTCGCGACAAAGGATCAGGCCTTTCTGACGAACTTGGAAGAAGAGCTGGACGAGTTTCAACGAAATCTCCAACTTCTGCGGAGCCAAGAGACCTCCCCTCAGGGGCTGAAACTTCTTCAGGATGCCGATGAGTTGCTCGCTAAACGGTTGGTACTCTATCGTGAAGAATTTCAAGGCGTGGATGGGAATGCCCTTCGCGAAGCCCCTCACTACGAGAGCCAACGCGATACCATTATGGATCAGATGTCAGCCTCAATTCAGGCCTATATCGACCTGCACGAGGCCCGGATGAGTGTCGAGATGAGTGAATCGCGAGCCAGCGCTGCGCAAGCAGAGGCCGTCACAGAACAACTCGTCTTAGTAGCGCTCGTCTTTGGGCTGGGGCTTGCTGGGGTAGCCAGCTACACAATTTTGCTTCCGCTCCGACAGTTGCAAGGCCATATCAGAAAGATCGGTCAAGGGAATTTCGGTGGATCACTTCAAATCAAGGCTCCGGCTGAGTTGCGGGAGCTAGTTGATACGGTGAATTGGATGGGCAGAAAGCTGCAAGAACTCGATGATATGAAAGCAGAGTTTTTGGCGCACGTCTCTCATGAACTACGCACGCCGATGGCTTCAATTCAAGAGGGCACACACTTACTCCTTGATGAAATTCCGGGTCCGCTGGCGCAGGAGCAACGTACGATTCTCCGAATCATGTCCGATAGCAGCCGGCGATTGATTCATCTGATCTCCACGATTTTGGATTTGTCGAAAATGGAGGCAGGGATGATGGAGTATCGCATTGTCCCGGTGGATCTCCATCGTATCGGCGAAGTCTCCATCGACAAAGTCCGACTCCTCGCGGATTCCAAACACGTCCAACTTGTACTGGAAAATATTGGCGATCGGGTGTGGGTCAAGGCGGATGCGTCTCGTCTGGAGCAGGTGTTGGACAATTTGCTGTCGAATGCCTTGAAATTCAGTCCGGAGGGGGGCGTGGTCAAAGTTCAGATGAAACCTGATCCGCAAGCAGGAGCCCTTGAGGTGTCTGTTTCCGATACGGGACCTGGCGTGCCCTCGGATGACCTTCCCCATATTTTTGAGCGTTTCTATCAAGGTCGTACAAAAGTCAAACACACGGCGGGAAGCGGGTTAGGGTTGGCCTTAGTCAAGAAGGTCGTCGAAGCTCATGGTGGAAAGATTTGGATTGAGAGTGAGAAAGGCAAAGGTACAACTGTACGGTTTATCCTACGGTTGACCAGGCCGGAAAAGGTTTCGCAACAGTGAGAACCATAGTTTCTAAGACACAATGTACCGTTCTGCTTTCCGTCTTACTGACAGGATGTTCAGCCTGGACCACGCCTGCTCCAGTTTCTCAACCGTATTTTACGGCTGAGCCACAAGAACTCAATAACTTTCAATCACTTGCAAGGAAACAGGAGGATTTGATCTCGAAATGTATCCGATCAAGTCCTTGTGACCATATCTATTTTACTCGTGCCTTGCTTGGTCTCTACGAAAGTCGCGAAATCGCTGAAAAAAATTTCAAAATGGTGATAGCAGTGGCTCCAATGGGCAAGTTTGCAGCTTCGAGCAAGGCGTGGATTCAATTATTACAACAACCTGTGGCACCAGGAGCGAAATCATGGCCCGAGGCTGTCTCGACTGCCCCTGCCATCGCTGGCGCTCATACATCGTTGGCCGCAACGGCTGACACTCTGGTGCGGGACTTGCTTGATCGAGAGATGGCCATCCAACAGCTTCGGTCTTCCCAGGGCGATGAAACGGAGACGGTAGAGTCTTTGCAACGAGAACTCGTGGATCGAAATCAAAAGATTGAGTCGCTTCAGACGAAAAAGGACCCAGGAAAAATGTCGGCTGGCCCAGCCACGATTCAAAGTCTCCAAAAACAACTGGCGGAGCGTGACAGAAAGATCGAAGAGCTCTCTTCACAACTTGATGCGTTGAAACGAATCGACCAGGAGATGCGTGAAAAGGTGCGTCCAATCCGCCCTCCGTTGACGACGATTCCCGTTCCTGTCCCTGACACGACGCCATAACGAACATCAGAAGGAATGTTGAATTTATGGAGAAAGAAAACATTCTCGTAGTCGATGACGATGAGGGGTTGCTCCACTTACTGAAAATGCGGTTATCCGCCATGGGATATTCGGTCACGTCATGTACGACCGGGCAGGATGCTGTGGGAGAGGCCAAGAAAACGATGTTTAACTTGGCCATTACCGATCTCCGCCTGCGTGGGGAAGATGGGCTGGATGTGACCGAAGAGCTGCTAAGAAGTCATCCTGGGCTACCGGTGATTATTCTGACTGCGCATGGGAGCATTCCCAATGCTGTGGAAGCGATGCAGCGCGGGGCATACGGGTACCTGACAAAGCCGTTTGACGACAAAGAGCTGAAGGAGACGATTGAGAAGGCACTGTCTCAGCAGCGGATGAGCCAAGAGATTCAGCGACTCAAGTCATTGGTCAAGGAACTGTATGGGCTCGACAATGTTGTCGCACGCAGCCCAGCGATGCAGCGGCTTTTCCAACAAGTCGCGCAAGTCGCCGATTCGGACGCCACGATCCTGCTCTTCGGAGAAACCGGGACTGGTAAAGAGGTGCTGGCGCGTGTCATCCATACCAACAGCCGACGGAGTAAAGGTCCTTTCGTGGCGCTTAATTGCGCCGCCATCCCCGAAACGCTCTTCGAGAGTGAGCTGTTTGGGCATGTGAAGGGTGCCTTTACCAGTGCGCATGGTGCGAAACGAGGATTATTCCAGATGGCCAACGGTGGCACGCTGTTTCTCGATGAGATCGGTGAAATACCGCTGTCGATGCAGGTGAAGCTCTTGCGCGCCGTGCAGGAACGAGAGGTCCGCGAGGTCGGATCTGAGTCGTCCGTCAAAGTGGATGTGCGCATCATCGCAGCGACCAATAAGGATCTCGGTGAGGCGGTTAAGAACGGGACTTTCCGAAATGACCTGTATTACCGTATTTCCGTGGTCCCTCTCTTTATTCCACCCTTGCGAGATCGACGCGATGACATTCCGCTTTTGGCGCAACATTTCCTCAAGCTGAGCGTGAAGCGGGCGAACAAAGAGGTGAAGGGCTTCACACCGGCTGCGCTCCATCGTCTGATGATCAATCCTTGGCCGGGTAACGTACGGGAGTTAGAAAATGTGGTCGAAAAAGCCGTGGTCATGTCTCGGCAGGAGATGCTGACGCCGGATCTGTTGCCGGCGGTCAGCATCGCGGCAGAATCCCCACTGAAACCGCTCACGGAGGCCAAAGAGGAATTCGAGCGGACCTATCTGAAAAATGTCCTGCAGTTGACCGGCGGAAATATTTCACGTGCTGCACAGTTTGCGGGTCGATACCGGGCCGATTTCTATAAAATGCTGAGGAAGTATGGCCTGCATCCCTCCACCACAAAGGGAAAATTTGACTCGGATGTGGACGAGTTGGAGAATGAAACGGATCTCACCAAGGCGGAGCGGTAGCCCGTACACCACGGGTCTTCCACTGCCTGCATGGCAGAATCAGAAAGCTGCGTCCTCGTTGGGCGCAGCTTTTTTTGTATGACAGACTGCCTCCACTTAGAGCTGCCTCGGCAAGTTCGTTGTCCATCATTGAACTCCGCATAGGCGAGCGCGGAGGATATCGTTGGTGGCGGTTCAGTATCGATCTGACAAGGGGGGCGACCGAGAACACAACTCGATCGATCGGTAAAGGTTCTGTTCCTGGGAGCGCTCATCGGCAGCGTCTGGGATGCGCTGTCAGTGTCGAAAAACGCCACGCTAGAGCATTTTCTATTTAGTCATGCAGCATATCCTGCGTGTTTGAAGTAATTGGCACACTCGGTTGGCGAGAAGGTGTCGAGGAGTGTGCCGATTTCGTTCCAGAGGGCGTCGACGGTTCGGGGG
>JAOUMR010000148.1 GCA_029881435.1 Nitrospira sp. | reverse complement strand
CCTCGTCGTCAATGACGGCCTGTTTCAGATGCATAAGCCCGTCATGCCGATTGATCTTGATGGGAATCCCGGCTTCACGTAGCACCGAGAGCGCCCTCTGCTGTCTCGGATCATTCAGTCGTTCTCGGTCCGTGAGAACCCGAACATCCACTCCACGTTTTTTCGCCCCGACCAGGGCTTTCACCGACAGAGGGGACGTCAATCCGTAGACCGCAACAAAGATATATCGCGTGGCACGATCATAGGTCTGCACGAGATGTTCAAGCGGTCGATCATCCGGGCCATACCACACGTCCACCGTTGCGATCGCAGGTCCTGGGCTCGCCTCAACAAGAATGGGGATGACCAGCGCGAACACAAGCCCCCTGCTGACAGACTTCCAGAGCTGGGGCAGCAAGATCCACCTCATTCCAGCTCGAAGAGATCGCGAAACTGGTCTTCGGAAGATTCCCAGGCCTGTGGAGCATGCACCTCAAGCCATTGCCGGAGAAACTGTTTCTGCTCAGGCAAGAGAAGCTGTTTGATCTGGTGAGATCGGCCTTGGAGAGGCTGCAGGAGACTCACATGCTTGTTGACATCCAGCATCGCGGTCCGGACATACATAGTGGTGAAGGCAGAGGGCGTTTCCTCCGACCCTTCACCCTGCACCCAGACAGAGAGAAACTTCTCAAGGACAAGGCCGGCACTGTCCAGCGCCGGTTCCGTGTCATGGAACAGCTCATTCTCAGACTGGCTTAAGGGTGTCGATTCTGTGGCACGAAAGAGGAAGTTTTTTTTCCACATCCCAGCGTCCTGCAGGCGGCATAGTGGCGACCATACGACACAAAGTCAAGTAACCATGTCTGCCCTTCTCGGAGAAAGTTCGATTCTTTTCTCGATGAATCCTATCGACACTTCTTGCCTCTCATACAAGACGACCCTGCCTTGACAAGCAGCGCATCGCTTTGCTACGTTTGAAATTCTTCAATCTCTAAGCCAACTTGGGAGAATTTGTGCAGGTCAAAATCAACGGGAAGCCCGAGGAGATCCAGAAGGGAACAGTCCTCGATTTATTGAAAGCGAAGAACATCGAGCCTCAGATGGTCGCCGTTGAAGTAAACGACAAGGTGCTGGAACGCGACCATCTTGCCACAACCCACCTCAATGAAGGAGACCAGGTGGAGTTTCTCTTCTATATGGGGGGCGGTCGATGAGTACACGCTCGTACCAAGACATTACCGAGCTAATCGGCAACACTCCACTTGTACGACTGAACCGCCTTTCGAAAGAGGGATCAGCCACGATTTATGGAAAAGTAGAGTTTTTCAACCCTGGTGGTAGCGTCAAGGATCGGATCTGCCTCAACATGATCAACGAGGCAGAACGACAGGGCACGCTGAAGCCGGGTGGAACCATCGTCGAGCCGACCAGCGGAAATACGGGTATCGGTCTAGCGTTGGTCGCGGCCGTCCGCGGGTACAAACTGATCCTCGTGATGCCGGAGAGCATGAGCATGGAGCGGGCCAGCTTGCTGTCATCATATGGTGCACAGTTGGTGTTAACACCGGCCTGGGAAGGCATGAAGGGCTCAATCAAAGAGGCGGAAAGTATCCTGGCACAGAATCCGTCGTACTTCATGCCCGATCAGTTCTCGAACCCTGCCAACCCCGCGATGCATAAAGCAACGACGGCGTTGGAGATCTGGGATGCGCTCGAAGGAAAGATCGATGCGTTTGTGGCCGCCGTCGGAACCGGTGGGACGATCACCGGATGCGGAGAAGTCTTCAAGGAAAGAAGGCCCGATGTCAAAGTCATCGCAGTCGAACCAGCCGGCTCACCCGTGTTGTCTGGTGGTGATCCGGGACCACATAAGATTCAAGGGATCGGTGCGGGCTTTATTCCTAAAGTCCTCAACCGAACTATTCTCGACCGTGTGATCACCGTAACGGATGATGAGGCCTATCAGACCGCGAAGCAATTGTCGAAAAAAGAAGGGTTGTTGGTCGGCATCTCAGCCGGCGCGAATGTGTTTGCTGCCCAAAAGCTCGCTGAAGAACTGGGCCCAGGCAAGAATGTCGTCACCATTCTCTGTGACACAGGCGAGCGTTACATCAGCATCGAGAAGTATTTCAATATTTAGAGGCGTGACGCGCGCCTCGTGAGGCGTATCTCGCAGAATCTTTTGGACGCTTCACATTTTACGAACGACGAGCGACGAAGTGGACTTCACTGAAGAACAGATCAACCGCTACAGCCGACACATTCTTTTGCCGGAAGTCGGCGGCAAGGGACAGAAGAAGATCGCTAAATCCAGGATTCTTCTCGTCGGGGCCGGCGGCCTCGGTTCCCCGGCTGCGCTCTATCTGGCCGCAGCGGGAGTCGGCACTATCGGATTGATCGACAGCGATGTGGTGGACCTGACCAACCTTCAGCGACAGATTCTTCACCACACTCCGGACGTAGGGCGACCCAAGGTCCTATCCGGCAAGGAAAAGATCCAAGCGCTTAACCCCGATGTCGCTGTTTCGATGTACGAGGAGCGGCTCACGGCTGGCAATGCGCTCAAGATTATCAGCGACTATGATGTCGTGATCGATGGCGTCGATAATTTCCCGGCGAAGTTTCTCATCAACGATGCCTGTTTCTTCGCCGAGAAACCGCTGATTCATGGAGGCATTCTGCGATTCGATGGCCGTGTCACCACCATCATTCCAAAGAAATCGGCTTGCTATCGGTGCGTGTTTAAGGCACCTCCACCACCAGGCTTGGTCGCGTCCTGCCAAGAGGCTGGAGTCATTGGGGTGCTGGCAGGTATTGTTGGAACGATTCAGGCAACTGAAGCGTTGAAACTCGTGCTCGGAGTCGGACGGCCTCTCACGGACCGGTTGCTCGACTTCGACGCTCGCAAAACTCAATTTCGGGAGATCAAAGTCCGACGCAATCCGAATTGTGCGCTCTGCGGCGAGCATCCCACGATCACCGAACTGTTCGACGATGGGGACCCCTATGCCGGATGCGCTGTGCGTCCCGCATAGAACGTAACAAGGTGGTGCGACGATGAGCAAAATGAAAGCGCTGGTTTGCCGAGAGTGCGGCAAGGAATACCCAACGAAAGCGATCCATGTCTGCGAGATGTGCTTCGGCCCTCTTGAAGTGAAGTACAACTACGACGAGATCAAGAAGACCATTTCTCGCAAAAAGATCGAGGATGGCCCGCACAGCATGTGGCGCTATCTCGACCTGCTACCGGTCGAGGGAACGAACTTTGTCGGTCCGCATGCCGGGTTCACCCCCCTCGTGCGAGCCAAAAACCTCGGCGCCTATCTCGGACTCGATGAGCTCTATATTAAGAACGACACCGTGAATCATCCGACGCTATCCTTTAAGGATCGCGTCGTCGCCGTCGCGTTGACGCGCGCACGGGAGCTTGGGTTTGAAACGGTCGCCTGCGCCTCTACAGGCAACTTAGCGAACTCCGTGTCTGCCCATGCCGCTTCAGCCAATCTACATTGTTATGTCTTTATCCCCGGAGACCTTGAAGCTGCCAAGGTGTTGGGGAATTTGATTTATAAGCCACACGTCGTTGAGATAGAAGGTAACTACGATGACGTCAACCGGCTGTGCAGCGAAATTGCGGGCGAACACGGCTGGGCGTTCGTGAACATCAACATCCGTCCCTACTATGCCGAAGGCTCCAAAACACTGGCCTTTGAGACAGTCGAACAATTGGGATGGAGAACGCCCGATCAAGCCGTCATTCCGATGGCCTCCGGTTCGCTGTTGACGAAGATTTGGAAGGGCCTGCATGAGATGAAGGCCTTGGGCCTCATCGACAACGTGCGCACGAAAATCAATGGTGCCCAAGCCGAAGGTTGCTCACCAATCTCGACGGCGTTCAAAGCGGGACGAGACTTTTTCAAGCCGGTGAAACCACAGACGATCGCCAAGTCGCTTGCCATTGGCAACCCAGCTGATGGGTACTATGCCCTGAAGGCCACGGTTGAGAGCCATGGGTCCATGGATATGGTGACGGATGAGGAAGTCGTTGAAGGCATCCAACTCCTGGCTCAGACCGAGGGCATCTTCGCGGAAACGGCTGGAGGCGTCACGATCGGCGTGCTCAAGAAATTGGTCAAACAGGGTGTTATCAAGAAAGATGAGGTCACAGTGGCCTATGTCACCGGCAATGGATTGAAGACGCAGGAAGCGGTGATCGATTCAGTCGGTCGTCCGGTCCGAATTCAGCCCAGCCTGGTCGACTTTGAAAAGACGTTCAAAATGGGAAAGAATGGTGGTGGTGACAAATGATTAAAGTTCGTATTCCGACTCCGCTTCGTCCCCTGACCCAAGGCCAGGGCGAAGTCGAGACCAAGGCCAGTAGCGTTGTGGAAATGATCGAAACCTTGAACGGCGCGCATCCCGGCATCAAGGATCGCCTCTGCGATGAAACGGGAGAACTCCGTCGTTTCGTGAACATCTATGTCAACGAAGAAGACATTCGCTTTCTCAAAGGAAAAGAGACCTCCCTGAAAGACGGTGATGAGGTCTCGATCGTCCCAGCAATCGCGGGAGGATAACCATGGCACATTTGCGCTTCCATATTCGTTTTCCTGAAGACAAGATCAGAGAGCCGATCATCTACCAGATCGGGCGCGAATTTAATGTGGTGACCGATGTCAGACGAGCCGATGTTCGCGAGACCACAGGCTGGGCAGATGTGGAGTTTTCGGGTGACACTGCAGAAATTGAACGAGCGATCATCGGGCTACGAACTAAGGGCTGTGTCGTCGACCCGATTGAATTGAACGTCGTGGAATAACAATGGATCTGTCGGAATCGGAAATTCAACGCTACAGCCGACACATCATTCTTCAGGATGTCGGTGGGAAGGGGCAGCTCAAGCTCAAGCGGGCCAAAGTCCTGCTGATCGGTGCGGGCGGGTTGGGTTCTCCAGCCGGTTTGTACCTCGCCGCTGCCGGTATCGGCACGATCGGCCTCGTCGATGGAGATGTCGTCGACCTATCGAATCTGCAGCGGCAGATCATGCACTCGACCGCCACGCTTGGACAGCCAAAGGTGGAGTCGGGCCGAAAGACTCTTTCAGCCATCAATCCGGACATTACGATCAACACCTATCATCAGCTGGTCGACAGCGACAACATCCTCCCACTTGTCTCACAATACGACGTTGTCCTCGACGGATCCGACAACTTCACGACACGGTTCCTGGTCAACGATGCCTGTTTCTTTGCCAAGAAAACGCTGATCTCTGCCAGCATGTTTCGGTTTGAAGGCCAATTGACGACCATCAAGCCACATCAAGGCTATCCTTGCTACCGCTGCCTCTATCCCGAACCTCCGCCAGCTGGACTGGTGCCGAATTGCCAGGAGGCCGGTGTTCTCGGGGTGTTAGCGGGCACGATGGGTATCCTCCAGGCATCGGAAGCGATCAAAGAAATACTCGGCATCGGCGAAACCATCGCGGATAAGCTTGTCATCTACGATGCGCTTGAAATGAAGTTCAGGAAGGTCGGCCGCCCCAAAGACCCGGCCTGTCCACTCTGCAGCCCCCATCCAAAGATTACAGATCTGAGTATGGACTACAGCGTCAGCTGTACCATCTAGTGAATCATCGTGGCTGACCTCGTCATTCCCAAGACCATTCTCGACGACATCATCGCCCACGCGAACGAACTCACGCCGTATGAATGCTGTGGATTGTTGGCGGGAACCAACGGTGTCGTCAGTCACCTGTATCGTATTAAAAACATCGTCGCGATGGAAGGCGCACAAAGTCTCTCGTCATTCGACTCAGCCAAAGTTGCACACCTTGAACGACTCTCCCCTGAGGAACGTGCGGAGATCGCTTTCGTGATGGACATGCAGGACTTCTCGGCCGCCAAGAAAGACATGCGGAATCACGGGCTCGACCTGCAAGTCGTCTATCACTCTCATCCCCATGATCCTGCTCGTCCATCGGAGACTGATATTAAAATCGCCACCGACTACGAAGAGATTTGGCCGAAGATCAATCTCCCTATTCCCGCCTACCTTTTGGTCTCACTCATGACCCCTACGCCTGATGTGCGATGCTACTGGATCAAATCCGGACAAGTCTCCCCAACCGATTTTGCAGTCCGCTGACCTGGCCTGCACACTCCCTAATCCGGACGTAAGCCATCCAGAAAAGTCTGCCGAGCCAGCCAGAGTCCGTGCTGGATGCGGCAGAGGATATCTGAGCACTAGCTGTCTGCGTGCACCTCCCAGGTGCAAGTCGGTTGGTGTA
>JAOUMR010000054.1 GCA_029881435.1 Nitrospira sp. | reverse complement strand
CTTCGGCTGGTTGAAGACGGTGGGCCTGCGGCGCAAGGTCAAGCTCCGGGGCGTACAGCGAGTCGGGTGGCTGTTCACCTTCGCCGCCGCCGTGTACAACCTGGTGCGGATGCGCAATCTCGTGGAGACCACGACATGAGCCGACAGAGTGACCACGCGCCCCGTCGCCCACTGTGGGTGTCCACGGTGGGAGGGCGCCCAGCACGGACGGACTTCGAGGCGACGCCCGACCGAACTTGGGGCGCTTCTACCTCCTTCACGTCGCCTTTTTCCGCAGCCTGCTAGGCGACAACGGGATGCGGTTCCTGGCTATCGATTCGCTGGACGATCATCTTGACTGAGACATTGGGGCGCAGGGTCATGACGGGCTCCGGTTGAATCGTCTGTCCTTCAACCAAATGCAAACGGAATCGAGACGCGACCGTGGCCAAGATCAACAGGCCTTCCAGTTCCGCAAAGGATTCCCCAAGACAGCGACGTCCGCCGGCACCGAACGGGATATAGGTGAAGGGGAGACGGTTCCGTGTGGCCTCTTCGGAAAATCGTTCTGGATCGAATCGATTGGGATCGGGGAACCAGCGTGGATTGCGATGCAGATTCCAGGGGCTGATAAATACCCAGGCACCGGAAGGCAATCGTGCTCCGGATGGGAGTTGGTCCTCCGCTTGGGCGACACGGGTATGGAGGCTCCATGCGGGTGGATAGAGCCGAAGAGACTCTTCCCACACCATTTTCGCATATCGTAAGCGAGGGACATCGGCAATGGTGGGAAGACGGTCTCCTAATACCTCATGCAATTCGTGAGTGAGTCGCTCTCGTATCGATCGAAATTGCGACAGCAAGAACCACGTCCACGTCAGCGCATTTGCGGTGGTTTCGTGGCCGGCGAGTAAGAAGGTCATGAGCTCATCACGGATTTCCTCATCCTTCAGCGGACGGCCTTCGGTGTCTCTCGTGGCGAGCAACAGCGCCAGCACGTCATCGTGTTGATGCGTCGCCATGCGCCGCTCGTGGATAGATCGGTGAATCATCGCTTCCATCGCACGGAAGCTGTTGTTGAACCGACGACGGAGTGTCGTCGGGACCCATAGAGGTGTGAAACTTGCCAGCAGGGAGTCATACTGGAGTTTGATTAAGCTTTGCCCGACCGCGATGGCTTCACGAATGGTGTTGGCTTCCGGCCCGGTGTCCCGTCCAAAGAGCAGACGCCAGATTACCGACAGGGTCAGATACGCCATCTCACGTTCGATATCAACCGTTGTGCCATCTTGCCAGTGTCCTATCAGGTCGTATGTCTTGCACGTGATCAGATCGGTATAAGCGGTCACATGATTTCCGTGAAAGAACGGCAGAAGCAACCGTCGTTGGCGATGATGAGTCTCACCTTCCGTGTGGAGCACGCCCTGGCCGAAGATACGCGATTCCACTGGGGGAACCGGGGCCTTTCGATACTTGTCTTGATTGGTCACGAGTACATGTTTCACATCGGTGGGATGGTTCAGTACGTACATGGCGGCGTCGCGCTGCCGCAGGAGCAGATTGACGACGAGGCCCATCGGGAGTTTGACGACATCGCCGTAGGCCTGACAGTGCACGAGAAAGCCCAGCGTATCTCGGCGAAGTTCCGGGAAGCATCCCCACCAGCGTGAGACCGGCGGTCCGGAAAGAGGCGGCGATGGTACGGTCTGATCGGTCATGCGCAGTTAAGGTCGTTGATCGAGCATACAGGAGAGAAAGTGGCGACTGTCAATGAGATCTGGCCTGAAATGATGCCGGTCATTGCGTCTTGAGAAATGCGAACTGTTGCGTGAGTGTCTGGATCTTCCGGAGGTAGGTCTGGACATCGTGGTCGCCGCACCGCTGGTGGACACCGAAACGATAGTTGCGCCGCACATAGTCGCGGCCGACTCCAGCGCCACAGAGGTGGGTCACAGCGGCGAGATCTTGCTTCTGTTTGGGAGTGGCTGGCTGGTTTCCGATGGCCCTGTTCACGTATCGGTCGAGGTGTACAGCGGTCAATTCAATCGCATGGCTCGGGACCACTCGTGTGTAGAGGTTGTTGAACCAGCAGGACTCAAAGTCATACCAGGGGCCATCTTCTACGACCTGATGATTGTGGATGCAGTAGCGCTTGCCTTCTTGAAAGGTGCCATTCGTGATCTGAAACATGCCGACGGCTGTTGAGGCAGGTTGGTACCATTCCAAAGGATTCCATGAGACAGGTTGCCAACGCCAATAGGTTCGCGCCACTGGATTTCCAGATCCTTCGGCTTGAGCCAACGCCGCCAGCAATTCAGCGGTAATTGTGGATGTGGAATGTTTTTCGAAGAGTGCACCGTATTCCCGCCACGTTTCGCGTGGGCTTTTGTGAAGCGCCTTTTCTACTGGGAAAAATAATTCCGAGGGTTTATTAAAGGCATGATACACCCAGTTGATGGTGAGCGACACAATGAGAAGGATGGCGAGGCAGATTCCCAGCTGTACCGTAGATGGAGCCTTCCGGACGACACGAATAAACAGCCTCAGCTCATCCCACCGCCGCTGTGTGAAACGCATGAGTCGGCTGGAGGGATGACGGGGTCGGGAACGGGGGCGTGAGCGTGAGCGGGAGGAGCGAGCGCGAGGAGTGCGGGTATGGCGACGAGGCGACATGTTCTGTAGAGTAACAGAAAGGAGTGGAATCCTTCCTCCTAGAGAGTCAGGGCAGTAGTACAGCGCGCGCTCATGTAACGCAGTGAATCCATGAATGATCTTGCATTGCGAGAGACACAAGGTCAAGATGGCGGGCATATGCCAGCTCTGGTGATCGAAGGTGCCTGCTTATCAGTGGGAGGTCTGTATGCGACGCCATAGTATGCCAGCTGCGGTCCTGATGGTTTTCATGATAGCTCCCGCCCTAGCACTGTCCCAATCATTCGCAGACAAAGCCAACAAGGATAGCGCAGTCGAGATGAGCGACGAGGAGCCAGCGATGCAGAAGGCCATGGAGCGGGCGCGGACAAGCTTGGATGATTTTCTTCGAAAGGCTGTGTCTCCACCGCCGGGCACTGAGTACTATTCGGTGAAGGTGAGAGTCCGGGAAGGAGAAAGTCTGGAATATTTGTGGCTTTCAAACTTAAAAACTCAAGGAGAGCTGTGGTCCGGTCGGATCGACAATGTTCCGATGATTCGATCGGTCAAAAAAGGGCAATCCTACTCCTTTGCCAAGAGTGAAATCGTAGATTGGACGTATATTGATAAGAGCAAGAAGAAAGTTGTCGGAAATTTCACCACCTGTGCCCTTCTCACGAAAGAGCCACCCGACGTGGCACAGAAGATTCAAAAGCAATATGGTCTGGACTGTGATCGATGATGAAACACATCCAATCCCTTTGCCGTCGTGGTAACCACCCCGATGCAGCTGCCAGGTCCGTGGACTGAGCTATCCGGCTGATTTCTACGCAAGCCGTGCCAAATCTCAATCCTGGTGATACTGTGATCCCACAGTATCACCAGGATCGCTGTGGATGGAACCGGCACGACTGTATAAGCTGTTCTCTTCTCCTGATTTGGAGGATTTGGATTCTGCCGAGTCCCGTGACCCCTTCCAGATAGCCCGCAGCCCCAAGCTGGATACCAAGAAGCAGGCGATCCGCGATCACTTTGATGCCTATGCCGGCCGGCGTGCCTACTGGGAACGCAAAGCCGTTGCCTACCACGACGATCAGGCCCGCTACTACAAATTTCTCATACCTGAAGGGTTGCGTGTATTGGAGATTGGGTCGGGACTAGGCAATTTATTGGCTGCCGTGAAGCCTCTTTGCGGAGTCGGTATCGACTTGAGTCCGGAGATGGTGAAAGAAGCGGCTCGGCGACATCCCACCTTAGAATTTCGTGTTGGAGATGCGGAAGCACTGAACGTCGACGAGAAATTCGACGCGATTATTCTGGCTGACGTCGTCGGTCACTTGCTCGATGTGGAGGCGACCTTGAGACGGCTCCGCCACGTCTGCACGCCGCAGACGAGGATCATCGTCTCGTACTACAACTATCTGTGGGAACCGATTCTTCGGTTCGCTGAGAAGGTGGGCTTGAAGATGCCGCAGCCCGACCAGAGCTGGCTCTCGCCGACGGACATCGTTAATCTCCTACATTTAGCTGATTGTGATGTGGTGAAGGTGGAACGACGGCTGTTATTGCCGAAACGAATTCCTGTTCTCGCGAGACTCTTCAACAACGTTCTTGCTCATCTCCCTGGCATTCGAGCGCTATGTCTCTCTCACTATGTGGTGGCACGACCGCGGTTGCGACGACCAGAGCGGCCCTACTCGACGACGATCGTCATCCCATGCCGGAATGAGCGAGGTAATATGGATGCCGCGCTGAGGCGGATCCCTCGATTTGGCGGCCGGCAAGAGATCATTTTTGTCGACGGGAATTCGACCGATGGGACGCAGGAGGAGATCCGGCGCGTGATGGCCTTCTATCCCGGCAAGAACATCAAATTTTTGGTACAGGACGGAAAAGGGAAAGGCGATGCAGTGCGCAAAGGTTTCGAGAAGGCGACGGGCGATGTGCTGATGATTTTGGATGCAGACCTGACGGTGCCGCCGGAATCGCTCCCGAAGTTCTATGAGGCGCTTGCAAGTGGGAAAGGCGAATTCATCAACGGCTGCCGCCTCGTCTACCCCATGGAAGCACAGGCGATGCGTCTTCTCAATCTCATGGGGAACAAATTCTTTGGCCTCGCCTTCTCATGGCTGTTGAACCAGCGGATCAAAGACACGCTCTGCGGGACGAAAGTCTTGTTCCGACGCGACTATGAACGATTGGCTGCCAATCGGCAGTATTTCGGGGAATTCGACCCTTTCGGCGATTTTGACTTGTTGTTCGGAGCGTCGAAATTGAATTTACATATCCTCGAGATCCCCGTTCGATATCATGCGCGATCCTACGGCACCACAAACATCCAGCGATTTGCCCACGGGTGGTTGCTGCTGAAAATGACCGTGTACGGGTTTTTTCGCCTGAAGGCCGTGTGATGTCCGATGAGGTCTTGCATCGCCATCGTGCGGTCTGGGAACAGAAGCCTGTACTCCGACGGCTCTATACGGACTGGTATCGGGAGATGGTGGCGTGGTTGATACCTGGTCCCACAATAGAGCTCGGCGGCGGAACCGGCAATCTGAAAGAGCACCTTCCTCAAGCCTATTGCACCGACGTGGTGGTAATGCCCTGGTTGAATCTCGTCGCCGATGGGCAACGACTCCCGTTTCGGTCTGAGTCGCTGGCGAATTTGGTACTCTTCGACTGCTTGCATCATATCGAAAACGTCGCACCCTTCTTCGATGAGGCCCAGCGAACTCTTCGAGTGGGCGGGAGGATCATCATAATGGACCCCTACCTCTCTTGGATCTCATCGCCGATTTACCGGTGGGTGCATCCGGAGCCGGTGGATTGTACGGAGGATCCGCTCCTTCTCAAGCCTCCTCAGGCTAACCGTCGACCGTTCGATGCTAATCAAGCCGTCGCAACGATCTTATTCGAACGGAATCAAGCCGGCTTCCAGGTCCGTTATCCGGGATTTTCTATCCAACATCTGCGGCGAATGGCCTGCGCCGCGTACCCGCTGAGCGGAGGCTTCGACCATCCTTCCCTGTTACTGCAGTGGCTGTTGACATCGGTGCTCCGCTTGGAGCATCACCTGGAGCGGTTGGGCCGGTTTCTCGCCTTCCGTATGCTCGTCGTCATTGAGCGTCGAGTGTGAGTCGAATGAAGAGGGATGAGACCTCGTCCGTTGCCCCGTTCAATGCTTGCAAGGCGGGAGAGGCCATCCCTATAATGAGCGCCGTTTATCACACGCTACCTTAACTGTCTGGAGGAATTGTAGACATCATGAGTGAACGAACGTTGGCCATCATCAAGCCGGATGCCGTGAAGAAACAGGTCCTAGGCGATATCATTCATGGATATGAGCAGGCAGGGCTGAAGCCTGTTGCGATCAGAATGCTGCACATGTCGAAGTCGGTCGCGGAAGGGTTCTATGCCGTACATACAGCACGACCGTTCTTCGGAAGCCTCTGTGACTTTATGTCTTCAGGCCCTGCCGTGGTTTTGGTGCTGCAGGGCGACAATGCGATCAAGAAGAACCGCGATCTGATGGGTGCGACGGATCCGGCAAAAGCCGATGCCGGCACCATTCGCAAAGCGCATGGCACGAACATCGAGTTCAACGCCGTCCATGGTTCCGATTCGCCCGAAACCGCGCAATTCGAGATTGGCTATTTCTTCCCTGGCATGGAAATCTTTCAGTGAAGCGTGCCCACTGGATGGCCTGATCTCCGCGCCTTTCCGGATCTGTCGCGGCGAGAGTGAAACAGTCCCAGCCCTGTTTCTCTCTCGCCGTGCTGCCTAAGGCTCTTCAAGAATTGGAATCGACTCAGGCTGCGGTCGCCGATGATCTTCGCCTTCTATTCTGCCTCAGATCGTTCCTTGACAATGTGAGTCGGGCCAAACTACCATCTTGAAAAAGGTTGAAGAGTAGGGCGGATGTAAGAAGACGACCGAGGCATCCGTTCAGTCTGAGACCTGTCCTCAGCTGCATTGTTCTTCAAAGGGAGCCGACATGATTCCAGCCGATTTGAAATTTCACACAGAGCATGAGTGGGTTCGCTTGGAGGGGAAACGGGCCACTGTCGGGATCAGCGACTTTGCGCAGGACGCGTTAGGCGATATCGTGTTTGTGGATTTGCCGAAGGTGGGCACAGCGGTCAAGGTCGGTCAGCAGATCGGGGAAGTGGAATCGACGAAAACGACCTCGACCATTTATACACCGGTGAGTGGAACGGTGATCGAGATCAATAACGAGCTGAAAGACCATCCCGAAGTGATGAATTCTGACCCCTATGGCAAAGGCTGGATCGCCGTGATCGATCTGATCGAGCCTGGTGCAGTCGAAGCGTTGATGACGGCCGCGCAGTATGAAGCCTTTCTAGCCAGCCAGAAAAAAGGCTGATGGTGCGGTCGAGATTGCGTGTCAGACGTTCCCTCCTACCTGGTACGAAGACCGAGCAGTGATGAAGTCGTTGTTCTTCAAGCTGGGTCTCCTCATCGTCGCGATGGGAGTCAGTCTGTGGGTGATGGCGAGGTCTCATCCTAAGGACCCTCTTGCTGTGATAGCGGATGGGCGGACAGGGGAGATGTTACCGCTCACCCCCGATCTCCATCAGCAGACTCCAAAAATTCACGAAGTTGTCAGCCAGACGCGAAAGACACAACAGGGTCAGCCCTTACTTGATCTCAACCAGGCAAGTGCCGGGGAGATTGAAGCGTTGCCCGGCATCGGAGCGGTGTTGGCTCAACGTGTGATCGCCTTTCGAATGTCTGCTGGAGGCTTTCGCACAATAGAAGAGCTTCGTGAGGTGAAAGGGATCGGAGCAAAAAAGTTCGACCGCATCAAGTCATCGGTGACAGTCTCGACATCCAGATCACATGGAGCAACCCAGCGAGAACTATGAAGGATGTTCAACAACAACTAGACTTGATCCTGCGTGGGGCCGTGGAGGTGATTCAACAGGCAGAGTTGGAAGCAAAGCTCAAGCGGTCGCTTGTCGAGAAACGGCCGTTACGCGTCAAGGCAGGGTTTGATCCGACTGCCCCGGATCTTCATCTTGGGCATACTGTCCTGATCCATAAATTGAAACACTTTCAAGATCTCGGACATCACGTGATCTTTCTCATCGGCGATTTCACCGGTATGATCGGCGATCCCACCGGGGTCTCCGAAACACGGAAAGCCTTGACCAAGGAACAGGTGCAGGAAAACGCGAAGACCTATCAACGGCAGATTTTCAAGATTCTCGATCCAACGAAAACCACGATCGAATTCAATAGCCGATGGATGGGCCCCATGACCGCCGATGGACTGATTGAACTGGCCGCGCACTATCGAGTCGCGCGCATGATGGAACGGGACGATTTCCACAAGCGCTATCAGGAGCAGAAACCCATCAGTGTGCATGAATTTCTCTATCCGCTCGTGCAGGGCTATGATTCTGTGGCGTTGAAGGCGGACGTGGAACTGGGCGGGACGGATCAGAAATTTAATCTTTTGGTGGGACGTGAACTACAGCGAGACTATGGGCAGGAGTCACAAGTTGTCATGACGATGCCGTTGCTTGAAGGCACGGACGGCGTCAAGAAGATGAGCAAGAGCGTTGGCAACTATATCGCACTGGAGGACAAGCCGGGGGAGATGTTTGGGAAAGTGATGTCGATCAGCGACACGTTGATGTATCGCTATTATGAACTGCTCACGACGGAAGATCTTGATCGTGCCAAGGCCCTCCATCCGATGGAGGCGAAACAGGCACTCGCGGAACTAATCGTCGCGCGATATCACGGAGTTGAAGCGGGTAGGCAGGCAAGAGCCGATTTTCAGCACAAATTTCAGGAACGTGAATTTCCTGATGAGCCGGATGTCAGGCTACAGCTGACTCCTCAGGACTTTCGAGAAGGGCGGGACATCGGGCTGGTCGAGCTCGTTGCCAAAACGGGGTTGGTTCCCAGCAAGAGCGAAGCGCGTCGACTCATCATCCAAGGTGGAATCGAGATCGATGGACAGAAGCAGAGTGATGCCAGCGCGGTGTTGGCGATCACGGAGGGTCGGCAATATCGGCTCAAAATTGGCCGACGGAAGTTTGCGATCGTGGAACGAGCCGGATAGCTCCAGTTCCTTGACTTGTTCTTTCTTTCCCACGTAGGATGCAGCCGAGCGAGCGGGCGTAGCTCAGTGGTAGAGTCCTAGCTTCCCAAGCTAGTTGTCGTGGGTTCAAATCCCATCGCCCGCTCCAAATAAAGTCCGGCTAGAGCCAGCCCCGTTTGAAGCCACCTCGCACACAATCTTCTGTACCATTCCCGTCTTCAAGTGATCAGACGAAAGGATCTGTCATGAGCCACAGACAAATGATCGTGCTTTGCGTCGCAGCATTTCTAGGTGGCGTAGTAGGGGGTGCGTTCAGCACGCAATTCCTGTTTCCAAGGTCGGTTGAAGCGCAGAAGCCAAACGGGGTGAATGCCGAGGAGTTCCTACTACTCGATGCGAGAGGGAACGCACGAGCAGGCCTTGGCCTGGATGGGAACGGCGAAGTTGGACTCGTGCTCAGAAGCAAGGACGGTGACCGGACCTTAACGCTTTCTCCTGACGAACCCTCGGTCATTAAATTGGTAGACCGAGGAGGCCGGATGCTCTGGGGAGCGCCGTAATGTCCTTAGAAAGGAAGAGAGGGGGGTTAGACCGCCTTTCGGACCAATCCTGAGCGCAAACAGCGGGTGCACACGCGGATCCGTTTATGACTCTTCCCGATCACCGCGCGAACCGTTTGGATGTTCGGGTTGAACACACGCCTGGTTTTGTTGTTGGCGTGGCTGACATTGTTCCCGGCTACGGGCTTCTTCTGACAAATCTCACACATGAGTGCCACGTTCGTACTCCTTGAGTAGGTGAGCCCACAAATAACGGTGGGATAGTATCACAGCAGGATAAACACTCACAAGCGTCCTGAGCTCGTGCCCTCGCAGGAGCCCGTGATCATTTTTGAAGAGAGGATATCGGCATCCAAGGGTGTGGAAGTGTCAGCCGACATGTTTGAACTTGACAAATTTTGCGACTCTCTCCTATTGTGCTGGCCATTGTGACTCCTGAGTAAGGGAAGAGGGTGGAAAGCCCTCGCGGTCCCGCCGCTGTAAATGGGGACGAAACCCGGAGAAGCCACTGTCTCGCACGTGAAACGTATCTCGTGACGCGTATTTCGTAAGAGTTTGCACGCCAGCGCTTCACGAATGACGCGTCATGTGTTGGATGGGAAGGCTCGGGGAGTAGGGTGAACCATGAGCCAGAAGACCTGCTCAGAGAGGTTGATCTTTGTTCCCTCGAGGCTGGGGAGCAGGTGAGGATGAAGCAGCGGGTGCAATCCTCAGGGTCTATCCAGGCCTTGGGGATTTTTTATTTGAGTCGATGGCAGCGATACCTTTTCGTCGGCACGGTGTGCCTGATGGCTGCGTTGCTGACGCCTCTTTCGTCAGCTGATGGGTGTAACGGGGACGAGTGTGGTGAGATGAAGCGGCGGCAAGGAATTCTTACCGGCATGCCCTTCATGGCGCATGTGTCATCACGGTCGTTTGTCGACGACGCGGGACACAGGATCTATCTCGCCAAGGCTCCGACTCGAGTCATCTCACTCGCCCCGAGCATTACGGAAATGCTGTTCTCCCTGGGGCTAGACGAACAGATCGTCGGCGTAACGGAGTTCTGCGACTATCCGACGGCCGCGCAATCCAAGCCGAAGGTCGGATATACGAACCCCAGCGTTGAGGTGTTGGTGGCACTACGACCGGAACTCGTGTTCGCTCCGAAAGACTTTCTTCGTCCTGACTTACAGAGCAAGCTCGAGCAGTTGAAAATTCCTCTGTTCGTCCTCGAGGCTCAATCGGTAGAGGACATCCCACTTCAGATTCACACATTGGGGAAGATGTTTGAGAAAACAGCGGCGGCCAATGAGGTCACGCAGGTCATGCGTCAACAGATCGCGGAGATTCGCCGTAAGGTCGAGCCACTGTCGGCCAAGCGTGTGCTGTATGTCCTGAATAGCCAGCCGTTGATCAGCGTGGGGCCGGGAAGTTTCATTCATCAGATGATCGGTCTTGCCGGAGGGACGAACATCGCCGCTCAGGCCGGCGTGGCCTATCCGAGACTGAGCATGGAGACGGTGCTCGCTGAAGATCCGGAGGTCCTGATTTTTCCGGCTGGTGACGTGGAAACGGTGCCGCGGAGCGAGCAGAAGCAGTGGCTGCGCTGGGAGTCTCTCTCGGCGGTGAAGCAGCAACGCTTTCATGAAGTCTCGTCGAATCTCTTGAACCGGCCGGGTCCTCGCATTGTCGAGGGGCTCGCGCAACTCGCCAACGCCATTCATCCGGAAGTGTTTGGCTCTGGTGAGGGTACGCTTCACCCATGACCGCTCCGGTTAAAGAACCGCCGGCATCAGTCCGACCGACTTCTTTTTTTACGATCCCGTCCAATGCTTCATGTCATGACGGCGTTACGACGGGTGGTGTTTTGCCAGGCGCCGTCCTCACGATGTCACGCTGGATGACGACGTTGGGCGCGCTAGCCTGTGCGGCAATTGTGGTTGGTGTCCTGGCTCTTCACTTTGGTGCGCAGCCGATTGCGTTCGGCGAGATTGTGCGCCTACTCATTGGAGCGGTCGCAATGGGGGCGGGAACCGATGATGTCGCGGATGTCACAAGAACAATTCTGGAGCAGGTGAGATTGCCACGAGTCTTGCTGGGATTTTTGGTGGGTTGCTCCCTGGCATCGGTCGGGGTGGCCCTACAGGCGTTGCTGCGGAATCCGCTAGCAGATCCGTATGTGTTGGGCGTCTCAAGTGGTGCTGCCCTTGGAGCTGCGGTGGGGGTCTTGCTTGGAGTGGGAACTACGTTCCTTGCCGCCGCTGCCTTGCCGGCCTGTGGATTCGCCGGAGCTTTGATGGCGTTAGTCGTCGTCTATCGAATGGCGACAGACTATGACCGGTTGCCGATTCACAGCCTGTTGTTGGCAGGGGTGATTTTGAACGCCATTTTTACGGCCTTGATCATGTTCATCACGTCGATTATGGATCCGAATCGTGCCTATGGGATGATGGCCTGGTTAATGGGAGCGATCACCGCTCCGACCTACGGCCATTTGCTCGGGCTGTCTGTCTACCTTGGCATTGGGCTCTTCCTCCTTCTCAGTCAAATGCGAGTCCTCAATGTCTTGGCGTTAGGCGAAGACTCCGCTCGTGCGCTCGGCATCGATACAGAACGAACGAAACGGGTACTGTTCGTCCTCGCTGCACTGATCACGGGAGCAGTGGTATCCATCAGCGGAATGATCGGGTTTATCGGGATGGTGGTTCCTCATGCCGTTCGCTTGATCGTCGGCGCCGACCATCGGCTGCTCTTGCCGGCGTCGGCCTTGGTCGGCGGTACGTTTCTTATGGGTGCCGACACGGTAGCCCGCACCCTGCTTTCGCCGGCGGAAATTCCGGTCGGTATCATCACGGCGCTGACCGGTGGTCCGTTCTTTATCTATCTCTTGCTTTGGCGAAAGGATCGCTTGGCATGAATGGGTTCAGTGACCGTCGATCGGATGCCTCGCTGATGGCTGACTCAATCGGTGCCATCATGCCAAGCGATGCGTACAATGTGCAGTTTATTCGCTTCCGTTACCCGGCGAGGGAATCGCAAGACGGCCGCTGGATTCTCGATGGTGTTTCCTTTCAGGTTCAAGCCGGTGAAGTGTTGGGTGTGGTCGGCCCGAACGGATCGGGGAAAACGTCCTTACTGAAAGTGTTGGCGAGGGGCCTGAGTCCACAGGAGGGTCGCATCAGTTTGTTCGGTCAGAACTTGGCCTCCATGACTCAACAGGATGTGGCCTGTGTCGTTGGAGTCGTGCCGCAAGACACCCAACAACTCTTTCCCTTCACTGTCGCAGAAACCGTTATCATGGGCCGTTTCCCTCATCGACCCCGTGGCCGATGGACGGGAGGGTTTGGATGGGAAAGCCATCAAGACATCGAGATCGCGGAGCAGGCGATGATGACGATGGACATCGGACATGTCGCCCATCGGGCGGTGACGGATCTCTCCGGGGGCGAGCGGCAGCGGGTCCTGATTGCGCGAGCCCTGGGTCAGACTCCAAAAGTCTTGCTCCTCGATGAGCCGACGGCGTTTCTTGATCTCCAGCATCAAGTTGAAATTTGTTCGCTGTTGCGGCGGCTAAAGGAAGAGCGCGGCCTGACGGTTGTTCTCGTTTCCCATGATTTGAATCTCGTAGGGCAGTACTGTGACCGAATCCTGCTGTTAGACAACGGACAGGTGGTGCGGCTTGGTCGCCCAGAAGAAGTGATCGAGCCTGACGTGTTGGAACGCGTCTATGGATGTCGAGTTCTCGTGGATCAGCATCCGGTGTCTGGATTGCCAAGGGTGACGATGCCCGGGCGCTGTCTGTCGGGTGGGACGTAATATGAAAACGGGCAAAGTTGCGCTGCTTCATTTAGAGACGGTTCCCTGGGCAATTGGGCAGAACCGGCATTTGATCGTCGAGGCCATCAAGCATGCCGCTACAACCGGGGCTGAGTGGATCGTGACGCCTGAGTTGGCGGTCTGCGGACTGCAGTTTGCCCACATTGTCGGTACGGAGTGGATACAGCCACAACCAGATGTGTGGATGCAGCAGGTCTGCAAACTGAACAAGACGCTGAAACGAACCATATTTCTCGCCTGTCCAGAACGAGACGGCCCTCGGCTGTACAATTCGGTGTTTGTCATCGGCCCAACCGGCGAGATGATCGGCAAACATCGCAAGATCAATGTGGCGAGCGATTCACTATCCTGGTCGAGCCCCGGCGACAGTATCGCTCCGATCGAGTGCAACGGCATCAGGGTGGGTGTGCTTGTGTGCGCCGATGTCTATACATCGAATATTGCTCGGGCCATGAAGTTTGAAGGGGCTCAGATGTTGGTGTCGCCGGCATCGTGGGGTCCCGGCATTCATGGTCCAAATGGGGAATGGGAGCAACGGACTCATGAAACAGGGTTGCCTTTGATTGTCTGTAATCGGACCGGCGCGGAAAAGACGTTGGACTTTTGGAAGGCGCCGAGTCTTGTCGTGAAGGACGGTACTCGCCTGCTCGCACATACGTCCAAGAAATCCGCTGTGCTGACGTTTAATTGGGATTTCGAAGGCATGGCACCGCGCTCTTCACGATATACGATCGATTACATCCGGAATTGATGGGTCGTTCATTCATGGTGATGCTGAGATGGTCGATGAATGGGTGCTGAGCAACGAGGATCGAGCAGCAAGATAAGGTGATGTGAACAGGAAGAGTTCGCACCGCTCTCCTGCAGAAGAAGTCAGGTGCAGAACAGTCATCCTGGAGGGATTCTTTAGGTCATACCGTCAGCGACGGGGAAGATGGTGCAAATCCATCACGGTGCCGCCACTGTAAGCGAGGAGTAACTCTGCAGAATGCCACTGTGCGCCCAGGCGCATGGGAAGGTGCAGAGAAGCTGTGATCCGCAAGTCAGGAGACCCAACTGTCGGGATCTTCAACACCCTTCGAGTCAAAGGGAGGTTTTCATGCATCGTGTTCGTCCGTGGTTTGTCTCTACCGGTATTCTGTTCCTTCTGTGGAGCTTCTTATTCTCCTTCCCCGTACGTGCTCAGGAAATCGCGATGGCCGATCAGCAAGAGGTCATCGAAGCACCTGATGTCGTGGTCAGTGCAACGAAAACAGACATGCCTGCCAAGTACGTCACCAGCGCCGTGGACGTGATCACTGGTGAAGACATGCAGCAGCGGAAAATCCGGACGGTTGGAGAAGCGCTTCGGTGGGCACCGGGTCTGGCCGTCTTCCAAAGTGGAGGACTTGGTACGGCGGTCAATGTTCGAATGCGTGGAGGCACAGCGGAGCAGACGCTTGTCTTGATTGACGGTGCGATCGTCAATAGCGCCACGCTTGGCAGTTACAACTTTGCCAATTTGACGACCGACAACATCGAAAAGATTGAGATTCTGCGCGGAAGTCAGAGCATGCTCTGGGGATCGGATGCGATGGGCGGCGTGATCAATATCACAACAAAGCGTGGACGAGAGAAGCCGAACGTCTCCGGCTTTGTTGAGTATGGATCGTTCAACACGATTCGAGAGGGTGGCAGCTTGGCTGGCAAAAAAGGACCGATTGATTTTTCTGGATCAATCGCGCGTCTGGATACGGCGGGCTTTTCAGCGATCAACTATCGACGCGGTGCGGCCGAGCGCGATGGCTATCACAATTGGCAGGGGTCGGTTCGGCTGGGAGCAGATCTGCCGAAAGATGGACGGCTGGAATTTAGTTTCCGCTGGCTGAATGGCATTGTGAATTTTGACGGATTTTCTTTTAATCCGACCACTTTCGCATCAAATCCGGCTGACGTGTTTGGCGCGAGATCAAGAAGTACCCAATATGTCTTTGCCGGAAACTATGCGCAGTCGATTACCGCCTGGTGGTCACAAAGACTGACCTTGTCACGGGCCACCGAAAATCTTGTGAGTAATGGTGGTGTAGTGGAACGTAACCTTGTGACCGGAGCCACAGGACCCATCGGGTTCCCATTCAGGTCTCAAATTGGAACCACCAGTAATCGGATTGAATGGCAGCATACGATTCAAGTCGGCAAACCACTTAGGTTGACGGCAGGGTATCAGTTTCGTGAGCAGCGGGGCGATTATCGTGATCTCCTGACAAATACGACGGTATTCGAGAACAGATCCGTCAGTAGTCACGCCGGGTTTGGAGAGGCCCAGTTGAATCTTTGGGATCGAGTGTTTGGTACGGCGGGCATTCGGCAAGATGAGTACAACGTGTTTGGAAGCGCCACAACCTACCGAGTCACGGGAGGATATCTCCATCAGGAAACCGGCACGAAACTACGAGGCAGCTATGCCACTGGTTTTCGCGCCCCGACGATCAATGAACTATTTTTCCCTGGATTCGGCAATTCAAGTTTGAAACCTGAAAAGAGCCAAGCGCTCGATGTGGCTATCGAACAGGCCTTGCCTCATGATCGAGGCAGCATCAGTGTTGGCTATTTCTGGACCCGTTACCGAAATCTGATCCTGTCGGTGTTTGATCCAGCCGAGTGTACGGCTCCTGGCTCGTTTGGGTTCTGTGCACAGAACGTCGGGTTAGCTAAAGCGGAAGGTGTGGAAGTGAGCACCAAGTTGAAGCTCTATCGTGACGGGCGATGGGTGAAGAACTTGGATCTGCAGATCCAGTATACGTACGCAGCAACGCGTGATATCAGCAGTGGTTCGGACACACGCCTTCCCAAGTGGCCACTCCATCAAATTTCGACCATTCTGAGCTATCAGCCTATAGAAAATTTGCGAGCTAATTTGGAGGGGCGTTATGTCGGCGAACAGTTCGGCAATACAGGAAATGGTAATCCGACCCCATCGTTTGTCGTGTGGAATCTGTCTGCGAGCTATGATGTGACGAAGTCCGTACAGGCTTATCTTCGTTTGGACAACATCTTCAACGAGAAATACGAAGAGACTCTGTTTTTTGGCACACCGATTCGGTCTATTTTCGGAGGAGTGCGGATCAATTATGACCTACCACTCTAGGATGGCATGAAACAGTATCCACGATTAGTGATTGCCGGAACTTCAAGCGGTTTCGGGAAAACGACTGCGACGTTGGTGATTCTGGCGGCCCTGCGGGAGCGGGGCCGCCGGGTCCAGCCGTTTAAGGCCGGGCCTGACTTTATCGATCCGGGTCATCATCGGGCGGTCACCGGCCGCCCGTCTCGAAATCTTGATGGGTGGATGCTCGGGGCGGACTGTAATCGCGCGATCTTTGCTCAGGCCGCGACGGATGCGGATCTCTCCATTATCGAAGGCATGATGGGGCTGTTCGATGGCAGTTTGCCTGTGAATGACATCGGCAGCACGGCCGAATTGGCCAAGCAGTTGGAGGCGCCGGTTATTCTGGTTATCGACGGAAGCGCGATGGCGCGTTCTGCCGCAGCGATGGTCGCGGGATATGCACGCTTCGATCCTGCGCTACGTGTCGTAGGGGTCTTGTTCAATCGGGTTGGAAGTGATGGCCATTACCAACTGCTCAAGGCGGCGGTGGAACAAGAGACCGATGTGGCCACCCTTGGATACCTGAGCTCGGATGCTGCTATAACCATTCCAGATCGGCACCTAGGGCTGGTCATGGCCATGGAACAAGGCGATGGTCAACTCTATCATCGGTTGGCCAAGGCGGCACTGGATACGGTCGATCTCGATCGCATCGAAGCACTCGCCCATTTATCTGGCATGTTGCCGGAAGATGGGTTTGCGTCGGTGATCAAGAACCAGGGTCGTGCAGTTCGAATCGGTGTGGCGCAGGACCAGGCGTTTTGCTTTTACTACCCTGACAATCTTGACTTGTTGGAATCGGCCGGCGCCGAGATCGTACCATTTTCTCCAGTGAATGATCCTGTATTGCCGGATGTCGAGATGTTGTATCTCGGAGGCGGATATCCTGAATTGCATGCTGAGGTGTTGGCTAAGAACATCGCCATGCGGACAGGTATTAAGCGGTTTGCCGATCAAGGTGGTGTGATCTATGCGGAGTGCGGGGGGCTGATGTATCTCACGGAATCCATCTGCAATTGTGATGGACACTCGCATGACATGGTCGGAGTCTTTCCAGCTGAAACGGTGATGCGGAAACCAGGCTTCACGTTGGGATACAGAACGGTGGAATGTTCACGAGGCTGTCTCATTGGTGATTTTGGTGCCACGGCACGAGGTCATGAGTTCCATTATTCCAGGCTGGTTCCGAACGGGCCGCTGACGTATGCCTGTACCCTGAGCGATGCTGAAGGACTTTCAAAGGGACAGGATGGACTCACGATTGGCAATGTGCTGGCACTCTATACCCATCTGCACTTTGCCAGCCAGCCGACAATCGCGGCAAGGCTGATCGATTCAGCACGCCGGTTGGCCGCTGAATCATCAGTGATACCAGCGGGGTAACGATAATGGATCAGGCTGACCATAAAGGAAGAATGGAGCGCCTCAAGGCTTCGGTTGATCGGCGCATTGCGGAGGCGCAACAGGAAATGGCCTCGTAATCGTTTACACGGGTTCCGGCAAAGGAAAGACGACTGCCGCGCTGGGGATGGCGTTGCGTTGCATCGGGCACGGCTGGAAGGTGGCAGTGGTGCAATTCATCAAGGGTGCTTTGGATACAGCCGAAGAGCGTGCGTTGAAGTCATTCGGTCATCGAGTGGTCTTCCTCCGAATGGGGAAAGGGTATACCTGGGAGACTCAAGATCGAGATCGAGACACGAAGTGTGCGCAACAGGCTTGGAAGATGGCTCATGAGTTCCTACAAGATCCCTCCTATGCGATGGTCATACTTGATGAGTTTAACATTGCGCTGCAACATGGCTATATCCAGATCGAAGAAGTCCTGCCGATACTGCGTACCCGTCCATCTATGCAGCATGTGGTGATCACAGGACGAGGTGGATCAGCGGAACTCCTGGAAGAGGCCGATCTTGTGACGGAAATGAGGCAAGTGAAGCATCCCTTCCGAGACGGCATCAAGGCGCAGCCCGGAGTGGAATTTTGAAGGGGCCGGTTCAGAAGACCTGCGAAGGCTGCGGCCACGTCTTCGAGTGTGGCGGATACCAGTGCTGGTGCGGCAAACTCGGAATCACCGAACAGCAGATGGATTGGATCGCAGCGCGGTATAAGGATTGTCTCTGTCCGGTCTGTTTGAGACAGATTCAGAACGGCACCATCGCTCAGTCTCATCAGTCAGAACAGGGAGGATAAGGAGTATCAGATGCGCATCACCAAGGTCTATACAAGAACAGGGGACGCGGGAAAAACAAGACTGGCCGGCGGACAACAGGTGTGGAAAGACAGTCTGCGGGTCGAAGCCTACGGCACGATCGATGAGTTGAATGCGACGGTTGGCGTCGTCCGGGTGATGAATGCCGATGTCGTAGACGAGTATGCAGAGGCAGCTCAGCTCGAAGCCGAGTTGCGTTGGGTGCAGAACAAGTTGTTCGATGTGGGCAGCATTCTGGCGACGGCCCCGGGACAAACGTTCAACAATATGCCACAGGTGGTAGCGAAGGACGTCGTGCGTCTCGAGAAAGTGATCGATCGGTGCCAAAAAGATTTGGAACCGCTAAAGGAATTTATCCTGCCGGGAGGCGGAAAGGTTTCCGGGTTTTTACATCAGGCCCGGACGGTTTGTCGGCGAGCCGAGCGGTTGTGTGTGACTCTGTCAAAGTCAGAGCCAGTCGATCCGACGATCGTCAAGTTCGTCAATCGGCTGAGCGATGCCCTATTTGTCTTGGCTCGTTGGGTTGCCAAGACGCAAGGCGAACCGGAATTTTTGTGGGAGCGGGATGTCGCCAAGAAAGCGGAGTAGGCGTCAATCAGCACGGCCAGCTAAAGGTCGCATCATTCTTGTACTCGGCGGCGCTGCATCCGGTAAGAGTGAAGTGGCGCTCCGCCTCGCTGGTCCGCGTGGCCCCCAAGCGTTTGTTGCGACGGGACAGGGGTTGGATGATGAGATGATACAACGAATTGCCAGGCACCGTGCCACACGCTCGCCGGTTTGGGAGACGGTTGAGGAGCCGATCGAAGTGGAGGCTTGGATTGCCAAGCATGGATCTCGGTACCGGACGATCCTCCTGGATTGCGTCACGCTCTGGCTGAGCAATCTCATCGGAATCGGGTTGTCTGAAGCGACGGTGTGTACGCGAGTTATGTCACTCCTGCGTGCTATGCGGGCCACTGCGGCAAGAGTCGTGATCGTCAGCAATGAATTGGGACTGGGACTGGTTCCTGCGGAACCCTCAGCACGAGCCTTTCGAGACCTTGCCGGGCAGGTGAATCAGCTCATTGCTGCCGAGGCGAATGAGGTCCTGTTCGTTGTCAGTGGGATACCGCTTGGCTTGAAATGAAGGGAGAGTAAAACATGGCGATCGAAGACGTCTCTGGAAAAATTCAGCCGCTCGATGCCACGCTGCGTGTACAGGCACAAGGGCGATTGGATCGGCTGACGAAACCGCTCGGCAGCCTTGGGCGGCTGGAGGAATTGGCGGCGTCTTATGTTGCGATCACCGGTGAGTTGAAGCCGAGTATCCCGCGCGGAGTGGTCTTCACCTTCGCGGCGGACCATGGTGTGGCGACTGAGGGAGTCAGTGCCTATCCGCGTGACGTGACCCCTCAAATGGTGCTCAACTTTCTGAGAGGCGGTGCCGGTGTGAATGTGTTGGCACGGCATGCCGGTGTGGATGTGCGCGTGGTGGATATCGGTGTCGATTATGAGTTTGGTATCGTGCCCGGTCTACTTGATCGAAAGGTTATGAAAGGCACGCGCAATCTGTCGGTTGAGCCGGCCATGACACGGAGCCAGGCAGAACGGGCCGTGATGGTCGGAACCGAACTGGCAGCGGATGCTGTGCGAGAGGGGATCGGGCTGATCGGTACCGGCGAGATGGGAATCGGCAATACAACACCGAGCGCTGCTGTCACTGCCGTGATGACCGGTCAGTCGGTGGAAGAAGTGACAGGGCGTGGAACCGGTATCGACGAATCGGGACGCATGCATAAAGTGGCGGTGATTCAAAAAGCCTTGGACCTTCATTGTCCCAATCGGACTGATCCGTTGGATGTGCTGGCAAAGGTTGGGGGTCTGGAAATCGGTGGATTGGCTGGTGTCATTCTTGGCGCGGCGGCTGCCCGAGTCCCCGTGGTCTTGGATGGGTTCATCGCCGGTGCGGCTGCGCTGATTGCAGTGGGAATTCAACCGTTATGCCGCGGCTACCTCATTGCCTCCCACCGATCAGTCGAGCAGGGACATGTCGCGATCTTGGATCATCTTGGACTCAAAGCACTGTTTGATCTGGAGTTAAGACTCGGCGAAGGCACGGGCGCCTGCTTAGGCATGGATCTGCTTTGCGCCGCGATCAAGATTTACACCGAGATGGCAACATTTGAAGAAGCCGGAGTGTCTGACAAGGCGTAGGTTGTATGGGAACTGTTGCCCGTCCATTCATCTTTGCGTGGCATTTTCTGACGACCATTCCCCTGAGTCGGACTCATCATGAGCCGACCGCACCGGAATTAGCTGCGTCAATGGCGTGGTATTCCACGGTTGGCCTTATGCTCGGCGGGATCTTCGCGTTATCGGATATGTTGTTGACCCATGTCTTCGCCCAGGAGGTCGTGAACATATTGGTGATCGTGCTGCTGGTGTCACTCACTCGTGGACTCCATCAGGATGGATTGGCAGACACACTTGATGGGCTCGCAGGTGGCCGGACACCGGCTGACCGCCTCTCGATCATGCGCGATCCCAGAATTGGTGCGATGGGGGCGACCGGCCTGTTTCTGTCTTTGATCCTTCGGTATGCGGGCCTGATGGCACTTCCACAATCACTTAGGGTTCCAGCGTTGGTGTGCATGCCGGCGCTAGGACGGTGCGCTATGGTTGTGCTAGCTTGGCTGATTCCCTATGCAAGAGCAGAAGGGGGGTTGGCATCCCCGTTCCTTACGCATTTGTCGATCTTCCATGTGATGGGATCGACGTTGGTGCTTACTGTGGCACTCATGATCGGACTTGGTGTGACCGCAACAATCGTGACATTGATTGGGAGCGGCATGGTCCTTATCGCGATCCAAGCCGTGTGTCGTCCATTGTTCGGTGGGATTACAGGAGATACGTTAGGTGCCACGAACGAAATCGTGGAAATTCTCTTTCTCCTTTTCATTCCTCTTGTGCTTGTTCAGTCATGATGGGAGGAGAACTTCTCGCCGCCGCAAGTCTTGATGCCGTAGCGGGGGATCCACGCTGGTTCCCTCATCCAGTTCGTGGGATCGGCATCGTCATTAGATGGTGCGACAACAATATCAGAAAAGTTTCCCGTCATCCCTCTGTCCTTCGGGCAGCGGGGATTGTCCTGGCTCTGAGTTTGCCTTTGGGTGTGTTTGTTCTCAGCCGTGAAGTGATCGCCATGGCTGACGGTATAGTGTGGTGGCTCGGGAACCTCGTCTCGATCGCACTTGCCTGGACGACTCTCGCTGCGCGCGATCTGTGGGATCATGTCCAGACGGTGAGCGAACAGCTGAGCCGAGGGAATCTCCCTGAGGCTCGACGAGCGGTTGGGATGATTGTCGGCAGGGATACCGATCAGTTATCTCAGGAGCAACTTGCTCGTGCAACGATCGAAGCTGTTGCCGAAAGTACCAGTGATGGGATTATTGCACCATTGTTCTATCTCGCACTGGGTGGAGCTCCCCTGGCTCTTGCCTACAAGGCGGTGAACACGTTGGACTCGATGATCGGTCATAAGAATGAGCGCTACGTTGATTTCGGATGGGCATCTGCTCGACTGGATGATCTTGCGAACTGGATTCCGGCTCGGCTGTCTGCCGTCCTGATTATGATTGTCGGTGCGTTGGTCAGGGGTGAGAGTGATCGGATCAGAGCAGGGTGGCATGTGCTGCGGCGTGATGGCAGCCGACATCCCAGTCCCAACAGCGGGTGGCCAGAGGCTGCAATGGCCGGTTCGTTGGGGATCCAGTTAGGAGGGATGAATGTCTATCACGGGGTACCCAGTGACCGACCTGTACTCGGCTGGGGTGGGCGGCCACCCACCCCAGCCGATATCAATGCCGCATCTCGGATCATCATTGGTGTGTCTCTCCTTGGCCTGTTAGTGACCGCGGGAATGCTGTGGCTCGTCTAAGAAGCCCAACTCATGGCGGGAACGTCTATGCGGCCTCACGGGATCTCGGTCGTGGTGTTCACAATCTGATTGACTTCAGCGCCAGCATTAACCCGCTGGGTCCGTCTCCACGGGTCTGGCGGGCGATCGCAGATTCCCGTGATCTGATGGCGCATTACCCCGACCCAGATTGTTGGGAGCTTCGTCACACGCTCGCCACATGCTGGGACAGACAGCCTGAAGAAATTGCGGTTGGAAACGGATCAACGGAATTGATCGATGTACTGCCTCGTGCGCTCAAGATTCGGCATCTGCTCGTTGCACACCCGACCTTCTCGGAGTACGCGGCAGCGATGGAGCGTGCCGGAGGCCGTGTCAGTGCTGTTTACGCGAAGCGCGCCGAACAGTATATGCAGCCGATCGGCGACCTCTGCCATGTGTTGGATACACGACGACCGAAGTCCAGTGCTATCGATGGAGTCATGCTATGCAATCCCAATAGCCCAACTGGGCAAGCCTGCACAGTCGATGAGATCAGGCGATTGGCGGAGGTCACGCAGCGTCGCGGCATGTGGTTGCTCATTGATGAGGCATTTTGTGACTATTGTTCGGACCGGTCGTTCCTTCCGGTGGCCGCATTATGGCCACGTGTGGTGATCTTGCGCAGCGTAACGAAGTTCTACGCACTGCCCGGTCTTCGGGTGGGGTATGCCGTCGCCAAACCTGCCGTGATCAAAGCACTTCGTCGGCAGATGCCGCCGTGGTCCGTCAATGTGATGGGGCAAGCGGCAGCGTTGGCTGCCGTGAATGATTCGAGTTACGTCCAAAAAAGTGTACGATTCATGGACCGTGAACGTGAACGGGTCGGCATCATGCTGGCTGCTTTACCTGGTTGTTTGGTCACGCCCACGTATGCCAACTACTTCTTTCTAGAGATCCCTCGTGGATGGCATGTGCATGACCTCAGTGCCAAATTGCGAGACGAAGGATTGCTGATCCGCGACTGTTCAGCCGTTCCCGGGGCAAACTCTCGTTTAATTCGACTTGCGGTGCGTTCTCAACGAGAGAATGATTTCCTTCTTCAAGCCTTGTCGAAAATTTTACGGGAACACAGGCCGTGAATACCAAGACTCGTAGAGGGATGCATACCCAGCATCAGGTCGTCGGGCATACGCTCGTGATTCGTCTCGGGGGGCGAAAGCGCGTGCTTTCATCAGCGCCGCTAGGCGGAGGGTTT
>JAOUMR010000147.1 GCA_029881435.1 Nitrospira sp. | reverse complement strand
AAATCCCGTGCTAGTATCCCGCCGGTCGGGCGATTAGCTCAGTGGTAGAGCGCTTCCTTCACACGGAAGAGGCCACAGGTTCGATACCTGTATCGCCCACCATCTGTTTTCACCCCGATTCCCCTCTATCTCCCTAGAAACGCTGATATTGTTTGGGCAGGCCAGAGGTCCACATTCTGGACAGAAATGGAGACGTCGGCTACACTTCTGATTGTCTCTATGACGTGTCCCCTCTTGTAGGATCCTATGGTGAGGCTCGAACCAAGCGAGGTTACATTATGAAAGCGACGTTGACGGTTGTCGGGATGGTGATGTTGGCTCTGGTCGCAACCGGCTGTAGCACGACGCATCAACCAGGTGCGGGTGCCGAGGACAAGGAATACATGCCTCCCACAAGTATTTATAATATTCTGGACAGTACCGCCTTGGTCTATTCATCCCCAGCCGCCGGATCGGCCATCAGTGATCATCCGCTTCGCTGGGTCGGGTTCATTCTGCACCCGATTGGCCATGCGTTTGATTATGGGATTAATCGCCCGATGTATACGCTTGGTGGTAACTCTCCCTATCTTCACGGATACACCGCTGAAGATAGCATGTTGGACGCACAACGCCAGTAGGTAAGACAGGCTGCTGTTAAGTTGAGGCCCGCTCTTCACAGAAGAGCGGGCCTTTCATTTTCCCCTTCGCGAAGCCCCCCTCAAATCGTGTATGGTTCCTCTCAGAGGCTTCGTGCATGAACATCTCAAGACCCCTGACATCATCCGGCTTGGTGCTCGCGCTAAGCGTAGCCGTAGGCTGTGGTTCAGACGCCCCAGTCCGGCCCCCTCTCCCTCCCTCGGAAACCGACCTCGTGTTACTGGCTTCGACGGCACTCTGTGAGTACAAGGCAGACTTCTTGAGCAAACATCCTTCCTCGACGCATACAGCGAGCGATTGGGGAAGTGGCCAGGAGCTGACGATTCCCATCGCGCGTAGTGCGTCGCACGGAGAGGAATCCTATTTCTTCGATGAAGACGGAGTATTGGTTGGAGCGCTCTTCACGTTTCCGAGAGGGCTGGACCTCCACCCGTATTCGGTGCTCCGGCACACGCTTTCTCAGCTCAAGCCGTCCCTGGAGTTCTATTTGAATGTGGCTGAACTGGAAACAGGAACGAACATGGAGAGTAGTGCTCTGCTGGAAACTGGTGATGAAAAAAGCACGACCCAGTATCTCGTTTCCAGCCTTCGCGAACGTCCAATCCTGCTCCAGGCTTCCTTTACCATCGACCCGTACGTACGGCTTTTTTCGCCATATCGGCGGGAGTTTCTCGATCGACTTCGTCATCCGACGGGAGGCCAAGGGGGCCAGAATATTGAGAGTCAGGGGATCGACGACAAGGAACCGTTTTCATCATTGCAGCAATTCGCGCGTGGCCAGGCCGCTCAACTCGCGTACTGCGGTGAGAAGAACTATGACATTGCCGCGGATGCGTATCAAAAGTCTATTGCCAGTGGATTTACGAATACAGTGTGGCTTGCGGAAGCTCATCATAAGCTTGGTGTCGCATGGCAGGCGAAGGAAGAACTTGAGAAAGCGAAAACCGAGTTGCTGCAGTCACTTGAACTCAGACCCAATATTCCCGAGGTGCTGAACAACCTCGGTACGATCGAGATCCAACTTGGAGACAAAGCCGCAGGCGTGAGCTTGTTTGAAAAAGCCATGGTTCTGCGCCCCAACTATGCGCTCGCCCGCTACAACCTTGCCAAAGTAACGGAAACGACGAACCCCAAACGTGCGCTCTCGGAATACGAAACCTACCTCGCTATCGTGGAAGGAATTCCCGAAGAAGCCGCCAGGATTGCGCATGTGAAGGAACGCATCAAGCTTTTAAAACAGTAGGCTCTATTCCGCCCGCAATACCCTGTAGCCTCCATTTCGAAGAAAACGAGTAATTGCTGAACCTTTGCCATCCTTCCGATAGTGTGACTGTAGTCTTGCTTGTCACTGAGGAGGATTGTCATGCGTCAAGCAGTGCTGTGGAGCCTTGCGGTCTCGTGCCTATTGATTTTGCCAACACCGGCGGCTGCGGAGCGGAACTGGGAATTTTCCATCGGTGGATACGGCGGATGGGCGTTTCATGGCGATACAACGGCTCGATTTACCTGGGCCACAACTCCTTTCGGATTCGAGCCCGTCGACGCAAGAGGTAATGGTCTTCGATTTGAAAACTCTGGAACGTATGGCATAAAAATTAGCGGATGGCATTTACCCAGAAAGTACAAGTGGCAACCCCAGATTGGTTTTGAGTTGGACGGAACCAGATTTACAGCCGATGTTCCGCCACAAACCATCCCAGGCGAAGGAGTTGGGAAAACGAGTCAGTTACCGTTGGGGCCCGTCACACTTCCTGACCGATTAGAGTTTGGGGTCGATAACCTGGCTGTCAATTTGCTCTTCCGGTACCCAATTTGGGGTACCCCCGACCTTCCGCATGGTCGCTGGTATCCCTATGTTGGGATCGGAGGAGGAGTCCAACGAGCTCGTCTCTCAACAGGAGGTTACGAGGAGACCAGTTACTCACCAGTGTTCCAAGGCCTCGTTGGAGTGAAGTTGTTCTTGATCAAGCACGTGGCTATCTTTGGTGAAGCGAAATATACACAAGGGTGGCACTCCTTCGACTATGCCGAAATTGGCGCTCCATCAGATTACAAAGAGCGTTACACAATCGTTACGGGTAATGTGGTCGGAGGAGTAGCGCTGCATTTCTGATTCGACGCGAAGGAAGAAACGACTCAGCCTCGAGCTCGTTCTTCCTGTTCTTGAATCGTCTTGCACTCGATGCAGAGAGTAGTTACGGGGCGGGCTTTGAGGCGTTTGTACGGAATGTCTCCGCTGCAGCGCTCGCAAGTTCCGTATGTGGCTGCCTCCATCCGTTCAAGCGCTTCGTCAATCTTCTTGAGCAATTTCCGTTCGCGGTCGCGAATGCGCATCGAAAAGTTCTGATCGACCTCGACGGACGCTTGGTCGCTGACGTCAGGAAATGCCTCGATGTCACCGCGATGTGTCAAGACTTCCCCTGTCTCATTGAGGATTGCCTCCCGCTGGCGTTCAAGATCACGGCGAATATCCGGATACTTCCCATTCTTGGGACTTCTCCGACGAGAAGCCGCGGAAGGTTTGGCAGGTACTGCGCTAGGAGGTTTCGTGAAAGAAGTTCGTTTTTTGGGGGGACGTGTTTTCATAGCCCTGGCTCTATGTCCGAGGGAATGAGGGAACTATACCAACCTCGTTGAGGGGGGTCAATGCGCGCTGGATTTCCAACCAGAGGCTACAAGTCCCGGCGACCCTCGATCGATTTCAGCAATGTTACTTCGTCCGCATATTCAATGTCCATGCCTACTGGAATGCCATAGGCGATACGCGAAACACGGACGCCGAAGGGTTTGAGCAATCGTGTGAGGTAGATCGCCGTGGCTTCTCCTTCTATGGTGGGGTTCGTTGCAAGAATCACTTCTTCAATTCCACCGAGTTTCACGCGGTCGATCAGCTCATCGGCTCGAATGTCTCCGGGGCCGACGCCATCGAGCGGGGACAGCGCACCCAGCAGGACGTGATAGAGGCCACGATAGGCACCTGCCCGTTCGATGGCATACAGGGTGCTCGGTTCCTCCACGACGAGAATCTTCGTCTGATCGCGTTTGGGGTCCAAACAAAATTCGCACAAGTCCCCCTCGGCGATATTCCGACATTGTCGGCAAAACGCCAACCCGTCCTTTACGGCGCGGATGGCATCCGCTAATCGCAAGGCGTCATCCCGCTCGGCCTTCATGAGGTGAAAGGCCAACCGCTGTGCGCTTTTGTGACCAATTCCAGGGAGACGGACCAATTCCTTGATCAGTCTCGCCAACAAGCCTTGTTGATCGACCGCCATTACTAGAACAAGCCTGGGATTTTCATCCCGCCAGTCAGCGCTTTCATCTCACCTTCCATCAATTCCTTGGCTTTACGGAGTGCTTCGTTCGTCGCAGCCACCACCAGATCCTGCAGCATATCGACATCACCGCTCTTAACAACTTCAGGATCGATTGCTACACCGACAATCTGCATCGCCCCGTTCGCGGTGACCGTGACGATCCCGCCCCCTGCCGTGCCGCTGGCGGTTTTCGATGCCGCTTGTTCTTGAATCTTGGCCATCTGTTCCTGCATGGCTTGGGCTTGCTTGAGGATGTTGTTCATGTTGCCGAAAGGATTTTTCATTCGCTCGCCTCCTGTTGAGCTACGGTACGAACCTCGGCCAACTCAGCGCCGAAGATCTCGAGTGCCTGTTTCACCGTCGGATTCGCTTTTGCACGTTCGAACAACACCAGTCGTTGCTCTTGTTCCTTGGTGGCTCGAATCTGGGCCATGGTCGGCCCTGGGGGATGAGCCTCGTTCAGCTCGATGATACGCACACGGACCGGATGCTTCATTTGCTGTTCACATAGCCGTGCTAGTACAAGAAGACTTTCTTCCTTCTCCAATCTGGCTCTGGCCAGGGTCGCCTGCTTGGGAAATCCGATTGTGACGAAGCCTCCTTCCACTCCAATAAACCGACCAGCCTCGAGGAATGGCGCCATGTTTGGAAATGAAGCATTGATCTCCTCTTGGATCGATTCCCAATGCAAGGTCGGGTGTGGGGTAACAGGAGTAGTCGGCATGGTCGCTGTCGCCGCATCGGGTTCAGGTGTAGGGACGGGGTCTGAAAGAGCTGGTCCGTCACCCTGTCCTGGCCTAGAAGTGGGATTAGGTTGAGGGGCTGTCTGTGTGACAACAGGCATATCCTGACGCCGAGCATGGGGAGCTGAAGCTGGTGAAATCGTCTTACGCGGTTCTGAGTCAATCGGATGCTTTTGGCTTGAAGGAGGCGGTTCGGCTTGTATTGGCCGGACCGTCTTGCTGTCTCGGTGGCGTAATAATCGTGTGGCTCGGATGGCTGCAGTTTCTACCACAAAACGAGGGTGGGAGCTGAAGCGGAGTGAATCTTCAGCCTGAATAAAGATTGTCAGTAGTTCCTGGATTTGTTCAGGTGTCAACGCTTTGGCTTCTACCGAAAGCTGGTTCAGGTCTTCTTCCGCAGTTTCAATCAAACTGCGCAACTCGGTTGTGCCAGAGACGACTGCTGCCACAAGCAAATTGCGAAGGCGTTCCACTACTTCTGCGCAAAATGCCCGCAAATCATGTCCTTGGTCAAGCAAATGGGCCAGGCTGGCCAGAGCGGCTGGGCTATCTTGGGCCAAAACAGCTCTGATGAGTTCCTGCACCAGCTCTTGAGGCACGGCTCCTAAGAGTACTTCCAGGTCCGAGTGGCGGATGGCCTTACCGCCATAGGCAATTGCCTGATCAAGCAAGCTCAGGGCATCACGCATGCTTCCTTCGCTGGCCCGAGCCAGCGCTACGAAGCTTCGGTCTTCGAGGGTCAACTGATCTTGAGCAGCCACATGCCGAAGCCGCTCGATGATTTCGGTCCTGGCGATGCGGCGAAAATTATAATGCTGGCATCGCGAAAGAATCGTCGCGGGGATCTTGTGAATTTCCGTGGTTGCAAAAACGAAGACGACATGCGCTGGTGGTTCTTCGAGCGTCTTTAAGAGAGCATTAAACGCCGAGTTAGAGAGCATGTGAACTTCGTCGATGATATAGACACGAAACTGACCACGAAACGGTGTGAACTTGACGTTCTCACGAATTTCCCGGACATCGTCCACACTGGTATTGGATGCGCCGTCAATCTCGATGACGTCGACCGAGCTTCCCTGAGCGATCTCGCGGCAATTCTCGCACCTGTCACAAGGGCGACTCGTTGGCCCTCGTTCACAGTTGAGTGCCTTCGCGAGGATTCGCGCGACGGTCGTTTTCCCCACGCCTCGTGTCCCTGAAAATAGATAGGCATGCGCAATTCGCTTCGTCGAGACCGCGTTCATCAGTGTTTGGATGACATGCGGCTGACCGATTACATCATCAAATGTGCCGGGTCGATATTTCCGAGCAGAGACTTGGTAATCCAATGGTCCCTATCCCCTTCCGGTAAGCGATAATCTCAGGGCGCCACAGACAGATGGGAGAGCCCAGTTCGACGAGATGATCTTCTGTTCTTTTCCTAACCGCTTTGAAAAGAGATGTGGGGCCAGGTGATCCTGCGGCACACAGAACTGACTGTTTACCGTTGCTTCCTTCCGGACCTGGCGGGGTTCACAGGGTTCTATTGCACAGGGCCCAGCCCCTATTCTCAAGCGAGGCTCTCCAATTTAGTCCGCATTCAATATCTCTGTCCGCCAGCCCGAATATGATACGGTAAGTAAGGAGCGGGCGGTACATGCGAGTGTAGTATGGCGGAGAGGGTGGGATTCGAACCCACGGTCCCGTTGCCGGGACGCATGCTTTCCAAGCATGTCGATTCGTCCACTCTCGCACCTCTCCGCGTCGAGAAGTACAAAGGTGAGCATCTTAGCATGCGTGTGCATG
>JAOUMR010000053.1 GCA_029881435.1 Nitrospira sp. | reverse complement strand
AAAGCCGCCGCGTACTTTGCGCGGGAGTCCACGTGAAGTACGCGTTCATCCGGACTCAGGAGCCCCAACATCGAGTCACCCGTCTCTGTCACGCCCTCGGCGTGAGTCGCAGTGGCTATTATGCGTGGCGAGGTCGGCCACCGAGTGCCCGTATGCTGGAGGATCAACGGCTGCTGCCACTCCTGCGGCAACTCCATCAGGAGATGCGCGAGGGGTACGGCGCGGTCAAACTCTGGCGGGAGGCCAAGTGCCGGGGGATCCAGTGTGGACGACATCGCGTCGTCCGACTGCGGAAGCTCGGACGGCTAGAGACCAAACGGGTGCGGCGGTTCCGAGTCATCGTCGAGTATCATCAGCTGCCGCCCCCGGCCCCCAACGTACTCCAACAGTGCTTTGTTGCCACGACGTTGAACCGTATCTGGGTAGGAGATATCACGCTGGTGTCGACGCGAGCCGGGTGGCTCTATGTGGCGGTGTTGTTGGATCTCTGTTCACGCCGGGTCATCGGCTGGGCCATGCGCGAGAAGCCGGATCAACAGCTGACGCTCGCGGCGCTGGCCATGGCGATTCGTCAGCGACGCATCCGTCCCGGCTTAATTCATCACTCGGATCAGGGCGCCCAGTACAGCTGCGTGGCCTATCAACAGGAGCTCGCCACGCGCGATATCATGCCGAGTATGAGCCGGAGAGGGAATTGTTACGACAACGCGGTGGCGGAGAGCTTCTTCAGTACCCTGAAGAATGAGCTCGTCCATCACCAGACGTATCACACACGGGATGAAGCGAGTCGGGAAATCTTTGCGTTTATCGAAGGATTTTATAATCGCCAACGACTCCATCAGAGCCTCGGCTATCTCAGTCCGCTGGAGTTCGAACGACGGCTCGGTGGGGCTTAACCCGGTGTCCACGAAACCTGGGCTAGCTCAATTGTCCGGCTTTGGCGCCATAGCGAGCCTGTTTCGCCCACACGGGAACCGTGATCTCTTCCCACACTTTAAAACACATCTCGAAGTCTTCGGGGATCTGATTCAGGTAGTGTCGAAGCTGATTCGCGGTTGGAGGGCGGTAAAACGTGGAGTCATTGCCGACCGTGCGAAAGCAAGGCTCACCGTGGTGAAGGTACTGGCAGTACTCGCCCAGACATTGGTACTCTTGGCGTACTTCTTCAGGTAGACCTGGCCTTGCCAGCCTTCATAGGTCCAGGTGGAGGTCCCGAACCGAATCAGCGGTGAGAAGAGCATGGAGCGGGAGTGTACTGGCTACACGCTTAATTCCTCAAGAGGCTCACTCGGCGCCGGAATTCCACCGTTGGTCAGGAGTTGTAGTGTTTTCACGGTGACCGTGACGGTCGAGAAGTGTTCCTCGACCAGGCCTGTCACGACATAGGCTTGGTTCGTCGCAAGCAGATGACAGTAGTGCCGGTAGGTGGTGGGAAACAGGGTGGCATCGTACATCTCGGTCTGATCCTCCAGAGTCATGAACTCCATCGGCTCACCTTTCTTGGTGGCAACAATCTTCTCCGTGAGGAGCCAGCCGATGAGGGTGACTTCTTTCCCCACATACTGATCTAAATTCTTCGCGAACATGTGTGGGGTCGCAGCCAGTGCCTCTGTGAACAGATCGAGCGGATGGCAGTGTAAGGGAAAGCCGAAGAGGGCGAGTTCATGCTGCAGCTTTTTCTGGGCTGAATACTCTGTGGGAATGGGAAGGTAGCTCGCTTGTTTGGTCGCCTGCGCGGCAAAGACGCGCCACAAAAGGGCCGGCCTGGTCAACTCTCCGGCGATGGAGTCGAAGCATCCGGCTTTGATCAACAATTTGGCTTGAGCGTAGTCGAGCTTCAGGCGACTGAGGAAATCTGACAGCGATTGGTAGGGACCCTGCTGCTCTCGCTTCGCAATGATCTGTTTGACGAGGTCTTCTTGAAGGCCTTTGATCTGCATGAACCCGACACGAACCGTCTTCCCTAATCCCGTGTAGGCCCACACACTCGCGTTGATGTCCGGCGGCAGGATAGTCAGGCCCATCCGTCGTCCCTCTGACAGATATGCAAAGGCTGAGTAGTAGCCGCCCTGATTGCTCACCACTGCGGCGATGAACTCGGCGGGATAGTGCGCTCGCAAGTAAGCCGATTTGAAGCTCACCTGGGCATAGCTCGCACTGTGCGGTTTACAGAAGCTATAGCCGGCGAAACTCATGATCATAGCCCAGAGTGCATCGATGACAGGGAGTTCGATGCCACGGCAGTTGGCACCCTTGTAAAACTGGTGCTGATAGTCGCGAAGCCGCCGGGCCTTATGCTTCTTACTCAGGACTTTGCGAAGCTGATCTCCATCTTCGACAGAGAAGCCGCCTAAAGCCACGGCCACTTTCATCACATCTTCCTGATAGACCATGATGCCGTGGGTCTCGGCAAGAATCTCATCGAGGATCGGATGTGGTGAAGAATAGGGCTCGCCGTGGGCCCGTCGAATGAAGTCTTCGGTGAAGGTATTCGCGGCCGGACGAATCAGGGAGGACACGACAACAAGATATTCAAAGACATCCGCAACGGCTCGTCTGTCTGGGGGCATCCCGCCCCAGAGCTTCTTGAGTAAGAGCCGGGTCGCGGGAGACTCCACATAGAAGCAGCCCATCGTCTCGCCACGCCGAATCAGGTCATTGGTGACCGGATCAGTGATCGGGTCCCAGGTCGCATAGTGGATCACATGCCCCGTATTACGGGCGACGGCTGCTATGGCATCACGAATGACGGCGAGTGAGCGATTGCCCAAGAGGTCGATCTTGACCAACCCAGCCGCTTCCGTCTGGTCCTTCTCCCATTGAATCACCGGCAAGCCGGAAGCCGAAATTTCAACCGGCACATACCGTCGGATCTCATCGGGGACCAACACCACGCCACCGGGATGGAGGCCCAGATTCCGGAAGTGGCTGTCCAATTGCGTCGACCAATAGAGGATCTCTGGCCAGGGGTTTCGGAGGTTCAGCGCTCTGCAAACGTCCCGCGCCCAGTCCTGCATGGTCCTGCCTGGTTGCAGATCGACGAAGTCGGCTCGTCGCTGCAAGAAGTTCAACGCCTTGCCAATTTCAGAGGCGGGCAGGCCATAGACCTTCGCGATCTCGCGCAAGGCGGCACGGGTGGCGAGCGTGTTCTGATTAGCCACCATCGCGGCATGCTGATGGCCATACTGCTTGAACACCCATTTAAGAATGGCGGGCCGTTCATCCCAGGGAAAATCCACGTCAATATCGGGCGGATCGTGACGGCCGGGATTGAGGAACCGTTCAAACAGAAGATTATGCCGAATCGGATCCACATGGGTGATCCCGAGACAGTAGGACACGATCGAAGCGGCAGCCGAACCGCGCCCACAAGTACGCGGCGCTTGGCGGACAATCTCATCGACGATGAGAAAGTAATCGGCATAGCCCTTCTCACGGACTACCGTAAGTTCCTTCTCGATCCGATGTCGGACTGTTGCCGACAAGGTCCCATAGCGCCAGATGGCACCTTCATAGGTTTTTCGCTGCAGGGTCTCAAAGGCGGCCTCTGACGAGAGCTGACGGAAGGAGGGAAAGATGGTCTGCTTGAAGTCCCAGGCAGCATGACACTGCTCGGCAATCCATCGCGTGTTCGTGATGGCCTCGGGAACGTGAGGCAGCTGGCGCGCGAGCACGGATTCTGGCATGAGCCACTGGGAGGGGAGCGCACAGTGATCGGGCTTGAGGCGTGAGAGTGTCGTATTTGTGGCGATGGCCCGCAAGAGCCGATGGGCCTCATAGTCGGCTGGGTAGAGGAATGCGGCGCGGGTGGTGGCCACGGGCGGCAGTTTGAGTCGACGGCTCAATGCGACCGCGTCTGGTAAGGTGGGACCCGCGGTCAGCTCGACGCGGAGATCCTCTTCTGATTTTACCTGCCAGGCGGTGAGGGCGACAGGATCATCGGACAGCAATACCAATCCCGTGCGATGCCGCGCGACGGTCTCGATGAACTCAAATGACGCATCACAGTGGCGCGCGGACAGGATCCGGCAGAGATTGGCGTAGCCAGTGGGATTCTTGACGAGCAGCACGGCCCGATGCCGGCCGGAGACGAGTTCTGCACCGATGATCGGCTTGAGTCCATGCTCACGCGCGACCTCGAGAAAGCGGATCGCGCCATAGAGCCCGTTGGTGTCGGTGAGCGCGAGAGAGTCCTGTCCTTGTGATTGAGCCGCCTGACAGAGGGCCTCCACCGTCGGGACACCCCACATCGGCGAAGAGGACGAATGCGTGTGTAGGTGAACAAAGGCCACTCAACTACTCCTCCCATACCGAATGACCCGCTCACCAAACCGGGTGTGGAGCGTATCGAGGGCGACGGCGAGCCGGTTGGCTCGCTCCTGCCGTCGCTGCTCATCGACGGGCCGAGCATCGAACAGCACGCCTTGCTCGGCGTAGCCGGTCAGGCCAGCCATGCTCAGGGTTATCGCGCGGAGTCGAATCCGCCGAGGCATGCACTTTTGAAAGAGCGACAGCACCACGGGAGACAGATCACATTCCCAGCAGGTTTCGGGAGTCACGCGCTCCCCCTTCGTCACTTCAAGATGATCACTATACTGGATCGTGAGGGACAGACGGCCGCAGACACGACGCTGACTCCGTAAGGTCCGGCAGAGCCGTTGCAGTGCGTCGAGTAATCGGCCGGTCAGCACCGGATCATCTATCTCGTCCGGATCGAGGATGACGGTCTCTTCCAGACCTGGCTGGATCGCCAGTGGCAACACCGGCAATGAATCAATTCCCTGGGCCCAGCGGGAGAGTTGCCCGGCATAGTCCCCCAACGCCAGTTCCAAAGCCTCAACAGGACTCTCCGCCACGTCGCCGAGTGTGTCGAGATTCAGATCATCGAGCCGTGCCAACACCTGCTGCATGCAGGGCCGCTGCAAGCCCGGCAGGGTTCGTACCGACAGGGGAGCCATGAATACCGGCTCCGACCCTGGACGGACATCGTAGAGTTCAGAGGGTTGAATCAACGTCGCCGCAGTTTGGGCCACGAGCTTGTTGCTCCCCACACCGGCGACCCCATCGAGCCGATACTGAGCGAGGACCTCATGCTGGACCTTTGCCGCAACATCAGGGGCTGACCCAAAGAGGCGGCCCGTTCCGGTCAGATCCATAACTACGGAGCCGGGCTGGACTGGTTCCCAGATTGGGGCATAGCGGCTCACGATGGGAAGCAACGACGCCTCCGCGGTGCGGACGCGAGAGGGATTCGGGGAGAGGACGTGCAACGAGGGACAGACCCGCCGCGCTTGCTCGATAGACATTCCGACGGCTAGACCTTCTTGTTCAGCCTCGGCGGAGACTTCACGCAGGAGTGCGCGAGAGGTATTTAACGGAGCGATCGCGACCGGTCGCGTCGAAAGGCTGGGATCATGCAGTCGCGCGACGGCGACTTCGAAGGCAGGAATTCCGAAGCAGACAATCTGACGATCCATGGTGCCAACAGCCGAGGTCTCACTTTCGGAGGTGACGGATGACGCCGACGACAATGCCTTCGATCTGGAAGCTGTCCGACGGCTTGATGACGATCGGCTGCATGGCATCGTTCGCGGGATGTAGTTCAATCGTGCCGGTCTTGCGGTAATACGTCTTGATTGTGGCCTCGCCATTCACTAATGCGATGACTGTTTGACCATTGCGGACGGTGGCTTGTTTCTGAACCACGACCACATCGCCGGAAAAGATCCCTTCATCCCGCATGGACATGCCCTTCACTCGAAGGGCGAAGGTCTCGCCGCGCCCGACCATGCTTTTCGGCACCTCGACGCGTTCCATCTGAGGAATCGGTTCGATGGGTTCCCCGGCCGCGACCACTCCGGCCAGCGGAATCTGTGAGGAGCTGAGCTGCATCAGGGCCAGTTCCACGGTGGTGGGAATCGGCATGATCTTCTGCTCGTACCGATTGATGGTTTGCCTCGTCAGCTGGAGTTGCTGGGCAAGGGCGTCTTGCGTCAATCCGAGGGAGGTCCGCACCTGTTTGAGTTCATCAGGCTGCATGTAATAAAATGTTACATAGCTTATGGAGCGCTGTCAACTGGAGGGCTGAGCGAAGGAAAGAAAGGGATTGGCAACCTCGGGACTTGGGCATACCCGACACTACGATCCCAGGTTTTCTGCCGCTTCCCCCTACCTTTTCGGTATGGCGAATAATTCTGAACCCTCTCATAAGTGCCACTCGCGAGAGTTGTGTAGGTATGTCGGTCGGCTCACTCGACCGAATGTGTAAAGCATGACGTGGAAGGTTGCCGCACAGAAACGGGATTGAGAAGCACGTATGTTCAATGGGCGAGAACTAGGTGGGGGAATCCATGACACTCTTAACAATTTTTGAGGCAGCGAAGTTTTTGAGGCTTACAAAACGGACCCTCTATCAGCGTGTCGATATCCCTCGGGTTCGCTATGGGCATCGTGTCATGTTTGTCAAAGAAGATCTTGAAAATTGGGTCAGAAGCTTATGTGAGGGCGGTGTGGTGAAAGACCTCGATGAGCCAGGAGTACTGCCGAAGCCCGTTGACGGCAGACCTGGCAAGGTCTACCATCGGAACCCTTTGTTTGTGCCCCCTCATCATAAGGGCCTGCGATGAATATTCAGCGTATCAATACTCCCAATGGAACACGATCGATTCTGACCTATTGGTATCGTGGGAAACGCTATCGACCAGTCCTTGGGTATAACTTGACGCTCGATTGTGAACGAGAGAGTGCTCTCGAAATCATGACTGCGATTCATGCGAATTGGTCCGAGCACGGCACACAGCAAGCTCCTCTCGCTATGACTGGGCAGCCTGCAACCCTGACGTTTGCTGAATTTGTCCCGATGTACCTTCAATATCTTAAAGCCAAGCGACCGAAGAACGATGGGCGGAATCAGACCGTTCTAACGCACCATCTTATTCCGCATTTTGGCCACAAGAAGCTCTCGGATATCCGCCTTGAAGATGGATTGGCGTATCTGGAAAAGCGTCGCGCTGTCTTGATCGGCCCAGAGGATAAGAAACGACATGTGGCTCCAGGGACGATTGAGCGAGAGTGTGCAACTCTTATGGCGGTGCTGAATTTAGCCGTTGATATGGACCACCTGGACAAGAATCGGCTCAAGCGTTTGCCTGTGCCTGAATATGTGAAGCGTGAGCGGATTGTCGAAGGCTGGGAGCTGCTCAAAATCCGTGATGCCGCCTCACCGAACGTGTGGCGGCTTGCGATGGCCGCGCTCCAGATTGGCCTTCGAGAAAACAAGCTGATTGAGATTCATGAAGAGTGGCTGTTGCAGCGGGGAGACGGTTGGTGGCTCGTGCCGTCGCCCGGCCAGACGAAAATCAAAGGGGTGCCTAAAGTGGTTCCCCTGAACAGTCTGGCATACGAGGCGTTGTTCGGAAAAACTCCAAGAATCGGTGGTCGTTTTTTCCATCACTGGAAAGACGGGAATTCTTTCAAGCATACCTGGATGCGAACGTGTGAGCGGGCAGGGGTGCACGATCTGCACTTCCACGATCTTCGCCACACCTTCACGACCTGGCTCACACAATGTGGCGTGGATTACGCTGTGATCCAGACGTTAAAAGGAGAACCGCTGCCTGGTTCGGCGAAGTATTACATTCACAATTGGAACGCGCGATTGCGGGATGCCGTGACCAGGCTGGAAACGTTTACGAAGGCGGTCCTAAGCGGGGAAAACGATGTTCAGGTGCCAGTTACTGCCACTTGGGTGCCACTTGCCAGTGGGTCAGAATCTCTAAGTATGCGAAATGTGGTGCCGAGGGACAGAATCGAACTGTCGACACCAGCCTTTTCAGGGCTGTGCTCTGCCAACTGAGCTACCTCGGCACAGTGAGGAGTGCGATTGCCTGGCGCATCTTACCAAGGTAGACGGTTGGAGTTCCACATGTTTTGTATGGTCGAGGCAGAGGCCTGGTTGGCGTGAAGGAGAATCGAAAAACCTGTCCAGCACCTATTCGCCTCCGGTATGATTTCTTGGGTTGCGGCAACAGGTGCGTTCCAGCATAGTGGAAGAGGAGATCGATCATGCCGTCTGTTCGTCTCGTAACGGAAGAGGAGGTCGGCCCCACGATTGTGACGAGTGCGTCTGCTTCCTCCATGACAGTCTGGAACTATATCGGGACAAGTGCTTTGTTGCTTGCGATGATCGGTACGTGGTTGGTCTGGTTCTCGGCATTTCTTCAGCGGAGTTTTCAAGAGGATGGGATTCGAGCAGCGTGCCAACGAGCCATGCCGGACCAGGCTGAACGATGCTTTGATGCCGTGATGATACAGCGCGGAGAGGCGCGACGATGACCTCCTCACGACACCTGCGCGCCTGCGTCTGTGGTTTTGTGTTACTCGTTCTGGTTGCCCCGGCTGTGCCGAGCTGGGCGCAAGGTTCTGAACCGAAATCTCGCCCTCGTGTAGAGCTGTCACTCAGGTCGTGGTTATTCACAACCGGTGATACACGATGGAGTCATGACGCGTCCGGGCTCGATCCTCGGCTGGGCGATCCGACGTCCAAACTGGTATACAAAGACAACGACACTCATATCATCGAACTGGGAGGGCGGCTCAATTTTGGCCGTCGTGGATTTCTCCAGGCCGAGGGTGGCTTCTCCGTGTCATTTGATCGAGGGCTCCTCGTTGATGATGACTTTACCGCGGTGAGTGGACAGCAGATCTTCTCGCGGACGCACAGCGATATCACGGGATCAGGCACTCAATACGGTAGTTTCAATATTGGGGTCCGTGCAGCCGAGTTTGCCGGATCGCGAGGCTATGTGGATGTATTTGGAGGATTTCAATATTGGAGGACCAGGTATGAGGCGACCGGTGTTCGACAAGAAATCTGTAACCCTTCGGGAATTCCCGGCTTGTCCTGTACGCCGAATCTTAACTTGGCCGGTGTAGTGGCGATCACCAACACGACGCATTGGATCACCCCGATCCATATCGGAGTGGATACGGAATATCGTGTCACTCGTCGCGTGAGTCTTGACCTGAAGGCTGCCGTGAGTCCGATCAGCATCCTCTACAATGAAGACGTGCATCATCTTCGCTCCGATCTACAACAAGACCCGAGCTTTTCGATGTGGGGAGTCGGTGTCAGTGCCAATGCCGGGGTGGGTGTGAAACTCTCGCTGACAGGAAATCTAGCCCTAACAGGTGGCTATCGCGTCATGTGGAACCGCACCTATGCCGGTGAGTGGCAGAATCATCCGGTCGGAGGTGGTTCTGAAACAGTTCCGCTTACCCAGTTCCAAACCATCCGCCATGGTGTACTCCTTGGACTGACGGGTTCTTTTTAGCCTTCTTGAAAGAGCACAGGAGCTAGCGCCTCGAACGTCCCGAGGGCAGGGTTTGTTCTTCGTATTCCAAGAAGAGGCGCTTCGCCTCCGGATGGAGCTGGCTCGGATGTCCGTAGGGGATTCCCAACGTCCTGAAGAGCGGCGTCAATTTCCCGTTGGGATGCAGATAGCCGGCCCTGAGTGGGACGGTGCGCTTGCTGTGCCGCACCAGCCGGCACGCCGTAGGCCGGATCGACGTCAACCAATCGGCGATGTCCTGCGGATTGCCGATCGAGGCGGAGAGCAAGAGGAGTTTGGCTTGAGACGGGCAAAAGATGATGGTTTCTTCCCACACGACTCCGCGCTCGTGATCGGCGATGTATTGAGACTCGTCGAGAATCACCAGTCCCAGCGTGTCCAGCCTGATGTCGATTTCGCCGCTGGCTGCATCGTAGAGCAGATTGCGTAGGATTTCCGTCGTCATGATCAGCAGCGGGGCTTGGCCGTGTTCTTGACGATCCCCGGTCAAAATGCCAACTTTGTCCGGCCCAAACAGCCGAGAGAACTCCGTATATTTTGTATTGGACAGAGCCTTGAGCGGGGAGGTGTAGATGACGGTGCGATTGTCTTCCATGGCGCGGCGAGCGGCTTCGATGGCGACGTAGGTTTTCCCGCTTCCGGTGGGTACGCTGATGACCACATCGGTTTCGCTCAACGCCGATAATGCTTCGGTCTGCCACGGGTCCGGCACGAACGGTTGTGGCTCAGGAACGCCGATGCCTTCCAGCCAACCCGTGAGCGAGATGGCAGGTTCGGGCAACGCTGACACCGGTGCCTGCGGAGTGGTCTTCTTCCGAGTGATGGGTGGAGGGTGCTGGCTGCGCCGCCCGCCGGACTCCGATTGAGATTGCCGCTCTTCCAACAGCGCCTGAAGATCGAATTCTAAGCCGGCGCGATTGTGACTCGAATGTTGAAGCAGCAACTCGATCAAGCGTCGCTTCCCGGCGCGAAACTGCCGATGAACACGGCCACGGGCAAGCCGATGTAAGAGCGCGACAGGTTGTTGAGCGAGGAGTTGTTCGAGCTCGTCGGTGGTCATGCTATGTCGTCCTGAGGACTGAGTGCTGAGCACGGAGTTGCAGTCAACCTCAGTCCTATAGTGGTCACGGTAATTCCTCCAAGACCCCGCGTCGGATCAGTGTGAGCGCTTCCGCCGCAGAGTCAGCCAAGTAAGGATGGGTGGCCTTCAGTGTTTGCAACTGTGAGAGAAACTCGATCGTCCTGGCAAGCAGCCGATAGATATCCCCCTCCGCCATCGTGGTGAGTCGACAGAGTCCGATCCATGTGAGGGTCGGCTCCGCTACCCACCGCTCCGCCAAGGCCGCGACATCTGCGCGAAGGAGGGGGGGATCGTCATGTGGCGTAAGACTCTCAGCGAGCTTGCGAACTTGCCTCAACAGCGAACTCAATCCGGCACTAATGCGTGGAAATGCCCCGGGGCGATCATCGTCGTGGGCCAAGCTGGCCATGATCCCGGTGAGCAGAGACGGATCCGCTCCGGTGAACGCTTCGGCGCGAATCAGTTCCGTGATTAAGAGTGAATGATCGATGCGAATCAGTCTCGCCCAATCCCCATCCGCCGTCAGTTGCGCGGTTGACGTGAGATATCCGAATGTTTGCAGCACGTCCACACGTTCTTGAAAGCGATGCCATAAGCTGGTTCGCAGGGCTTGAATGGATTTGGTGTGACGGTGTTGCTCCTGGCGAAGTCGGGAGGCGGTGGGGAAATCTTTTTGACAAGCCGAGCGGGAGGAACAGGTCGGGCAAGGGAAATCATCCAACGATTGTACGATGGCATCCGGTAATATTTCCGCCGAAGGCGAAGCCAAAATAGGGAGGATGGGCAATCGCAGGGGAAGTTCTTCCAGCTGCTCGCTGAGCCGATCAAATGTGTCTGCCGCGCACCAAGGGTATGTTGCGATCTCTGTACAGTCGTAGGTTCGATCGTAGACTTCTCGCACGCTCGTGACGGGGCATTCTGTGACGGCGCCACCAGGCCGCAGCATGGTCAGCATGGAATTCTTTTGGCCTTTACTCCGATACTGTCTGAGGACAATTCCGTGCCCTTTGTGAAGTCCAACGACTCGCCCCGGTGTGAGAAACGGCAATCGCGCGGCGATTTCCGGTGACTCTGAGCGGTGTGTCTGATGTCGGGCAGGACGGTGCCTCCGCACATGATCGAAGGATTGCCACTGCGTGATCCAATCCGTGCACACCCGAGGACCGAACGGTTCTAGCTGCGCGTGCAGCAGATCTAATTTGCGTTCGAGAAGCTCGGCACGTTGGTTGAGTTGGAATTGCGCAAAACTCTTGGCCAGGATTCCTTGAATGTGCTCGTGCGGATGGGCCTTGAGGAGGTTCAGCACCATGGGATAGCTGATCGTGAATTGGCTGTCGATGGCCTCCGGTTGTCCCGTGAGCCCCTTGGTCAGCACGCTCAAGTCAATATAGGGAGAGGGCGTGATCACGGCAAACCCCACGTGATCTTTCCCTCGGCGTCCGGCTCGCCCCGCGATCTGTTGGACTTCGCCGATTGTCAGGTCGGTGAAGTCGCGTGACTTGCGGATGCTAGACTGGGTGATCACAACCGTGCGCGCTGGAAAATCGACACCTGCGGCCAAGGTGGTGGTTGCGAAGACGGCATCGAGATGACCCTGTCGCATCAGCTCTTCGATCGCAATCTTCCAGGATGGCAGGTGCCCGGCATGGTGGGCGGCGACACCGATCCGCTGCACGATGGGAATGAGGGGATGCTCGGCAATGCTCGGGTACTGCGCGATGACTCGTTCGAGTGCTGTAGCGATCGCTTCTTGCCGAACCGGAGGAAGCACGAGATCAGCGTGGTCAAAGGCGTCCATCGCTTCGTCACAGGCCCGGCGTGAGGTGAGAAATACGATCGCTGGCGTGAGATGCTTGTGGCGGAGGGCGGTGACCAGATCAACCGGATGGATCGACGGCGGCATGCAGCTTCATCCCCTTTGAGATCACGACGAGACCGGAGTCGGTGACGGTAAAGCGCTGGGCATCGGCGTCACGATTGTAGCCGATTTCGGTGTTGGGAGGGATCGTCACATCCTTATCGATGATGGCGCGCCTGATGCGGCTGTGCTCACCGATCGTCACGTTTCCCATGACGATGGATTCACGGACATCGGCATGGTCTTGCACGCGGACATTGGGGGATAAAATAGAATTCTGGACACGTCCGCCTGAGATGATGCACCCGCCGCTGACAACGGAATCGAGGGCGACACCCATCCGTCCTCCCTGATAATCCTGCGCGAAGACAAACTTGGCCGGTGGAAACTGTCCTTGGTAGGTTCGGATCGGCCATTCGGAGTCGTACAAATTGAATTGAGGATCGACGGCGATTAAGTCCATGTTCGCTTCCCAATAGGCGTCGAGCGTTCCAATGTCGCGCCAATAGTGGATGGCCTTTTTGTTGGCATCCTGAAACTTGAAGGCGTAGACGCGCTTCTGTTCGATCATACGGGGGATGATGTTTTTTCCAAAGTCATGCGCCGTGTCTTCTTGAGCATCAGCGATCAGATGTTCGCGTAGTGCCTGAGTGCGAAAGAGGTAGATGCCCATCGACCCAAAGGCATGGGTTGGATCATTGGGAAGTGGGATGGGATGCGCCGGTTTTTCGTCGAAGCGGGTAATCCGGTGCTCTTCGTCGACCGCGATGACTCCAAATCGGGATGCTTCTTCGACAGGGATGTCGATGGCACCGACTACCACATCCGCACTTTTGGCGATGAGCCAATGGAACATCTCTGCATAGTTCATTTTGTACACATGGTCGCCCGCAAGGATCAGCAAATACTGCGGATTCTCACCGTCGATCAAGAACATGTTCTGATACACGGCATCGGCGGTGCCTCGGTACCAATCTTCGTTGATCCGCTGCTGAGGAGGGATCGAGGCGATGTATTCCCCCAATTCGGCATTGAAAATATTCCATCCTGCCCTGATATGGCGATCGAGAGAGTGCGATTTATATTGGATGAGCACGACGATCTTACGGAGCCCCGAGTTGATACAGTTGCTCAGGGTGAAGTCGATGATGCGGTACTTCCCTCCAAACGGGACGGCAGGCTTCGCACGTTGGTCCGTGAGTGGAAACAGACGCTCGCCCTTCCCGCCCGCCAGGACCATCGTAAAAATGTTCTTCACGGGCTGGATTCTAGCAGGACCACCATGAAATAGAAAGGAAGCGGAATCGTTGACTTCCTCCTTCATGCGGATAATACTAGCCCCAGACCTCATGGTGTTGCCGTGCGGGTCACCAGTTTGAAGCATGATGCAAAGGAGTGAGCATGAAGCGAGATCTTGTTGTCGCCGCGCTGCCGCGAACGACGCCGAAGCGTGTGGTGAAGCTTTCGCCAAAGCCTTCCGCCAGTCCGGCGAGTGAGCTGTCGTGGCGGCTAGAACGGTTGGAAGGTCAGATGCAAAAACTGTCTGAACTCGTGCGGGATCATGCCGAAGATATGGATCGCCTGGTCAAGATCGTCGCGGAAAATAGCGACATCCTCCGTCGGCAGCTGCTTCGCAAACACCATGAAAAGGTTCGGGTAAGGAAACATCTGCGAGACACCGACTCCAAGCTTGATTAGTCGAGAATTCTTGGTTTCAATCCTTGCCCTCTTCATCCCAACCCAGGACCTAATCGAGGGGCGGTGCCGAATAAGAGACCTGCTGTAATCCACAGCTATGGTGGAACGTGGTTGGTTTCGACCTCGTTACGGTTGTGGGATTCAGTCTAGCTAAGTTGCCATCATCTATTGTGACAACTCACAAAGTGAGATAAAAGAAGCGTAGAATACCGTATGGGTCTACGTCTTGCCGCGTCCATTCTCTGCCTCCTGGTCCTGTGCTGTCTTGTCCTCACCAGTGAACGAGTCGTTGCGGATCAGCCGGTGGGTCCTGAATTCAGTGCAACCGTTCAAGCACTGTCAGCGCCGATGCCGTCGATACGGCTGAGTCTGGATGAAGCGATCGGACTGTTTCTTCGGCAAAACGTCGATCTCTTGCTTGCCAAGTATGGGGTGGAGTTCAGCAAGGGCCAGCAACTCACCGCCAGACTCTTTCCCAATCCCTACGCCTCTCTCGGGGTGGTGAGTTCGCCGGTCGGAGGCCGAACACTCGCGAATAGCGGACAGATTTACCCCCAAGTACAGCAGTTGTTCGAGCTGGCGGGAAAACGAGGATATCGGATCGAGAGCGCTGCATTTGGAACCCAGTCTGCCGAAGCCGCGTTTGAGGACGCAGTCCGACAACTGGGCTTTTTGGTCAAGGATGCCTACTACCGTACCCAGCTGGCGAGACGTCGGCTGGTGTTGGCCGAAGAAAACCGAGACCGATTTTCACGCATCCTTGAGGTCAACACGAATCGTTTCCAAAAGGGATATATTGCCGAGGTCGATTTGATTCGTATCCGACTCCAGTTTATTGATTTTCACGCGCAAGTGATCCAGACAATCCAAGAAACGGAATCGGCTCGTTCGGATCTTCGCCAGTTGCTGCGACTGTCTCCAGTGACCCAATTGGAGTTGACGACGGAACTGGATTACAAGCGGGTGGATCCGGACATTGTCAGGCTCCGCTCCCTCGCTTTGGACACCCGTCCCGATGTCCGGGCGAAGCGGTTCACGTTTTCGCAACGGGAGGCCGATCTGCGGCTGGCACGAACCTACCGGATTCCGGACGTGACCGTTGGGGCAGGGTATGCCGTCCAAGGACCCAACGGACCCGACAACTCGAATCAGATGGCATTGAGCTTCGGTGTGCCGCTGCCATTGTTCAACCGGAATCAAGGCGGTATCATGCAAGCCGAGGCGGCGATACAGGCCGCAGAGGCGGACCTCGGGAAGACGCTGAACCAAGTGGAAAACCAGGTGGATATCGCCTATCACAATTTGACTCAAAGTCGCCGGTTGGTCGAAGCGTTCCGGGAAGGGGTGCTTGATGATGCGCGGTCGACGTTCACGATCGTCGAGCGTGCCTACGAGCGAGGCGGAGCGACTCTGTTGGATTTGCTGGATGCGGTGAGGACGTCGAGGACAATTCAACAAAACTATTTTGAAGCGCTGTTCAATTACCAGCGCAACGTGATTCAACTCGAGAGTGCAGTTGGACAAGAAATCGCGTCGCGATGAAGTCACCAAGATTGAGCCTGAGGTTCAGGTTACGACAAGAAAGACGTTTCGAGATGTACCGATATGATGTACCGATATAATGTGTGTGTCCTCGGTCGTATCCTCGTCTCAGCCTCAACCATGATTCTATTGTTGCTTCCCGCCTGTGGTCAAAGCGATCAACCTCCCAAACTGGTTGCGGCGCCTCATCCGCCCACTACACAGGAAACGACTGCGCCCGTCGAGGCCGGACCTCATGTCGAGACCATACGCGTCGAATTCAGTTCATCGCACCAGGGGTTGACCCTCTCGGGGAAGATCGCCTACGGCGAAGACAAGTATTCGAGGATTTCCTCACCTTTACAGGGGCGCGTTGTAGAAGTCAGGGCTCATTTGGGAGGCCAGGTGAAGGCGGGTGATGTCTTGCTTATTGTTGATAGCCCTGATATCGCCCAAGCATACTCTGAGTACGTGAAGGAAGACTCTGATTTGCAATATGCGACGAGGGCTCAGGAATTAGCGAAGGACCTCTATGAAACGAGGGCACTGGCACTGAAGGATTTGAAGCAGGCTGAAAACGAATTGGTCAAGGCTCGTGCAGAGTTCCGCCGCGCGAAGGAGCGATTACTGTCGTTTAGGATCTCTTCCCATGAGTTAAACAAGCCCCTGGACAAACAACAGATCACGTCACGGTTTGAGATGAAGAGCCCGCTGAGCGGGACCGTCGTCGAGCGCACCGTGACGCCAGGCCAGTCGGTGACGGGAGATCCCGACCATGTTCTTTTTACAGTCGCAGACCTGGATGTGTTGCAGGTCGTGGCTGATGTGTACGAGCACGACCTGGCCTTGGTACGGGAAGGACAGTCTGCTGTCGTGAAGGTCGAGGCCTACCCCGACGTTGAATTTCTCGCCACGGTCACGGCGGTGGGGGACGTGGTCGATCCTGTTACGAGAACAATCAAGGTTCGTGCCCGAGTCAACAATGATGCGCACAAGCTGAAACCAGAAATGTTTGCTCGGCTGCAACTTGACGTCAGCGGCACTGGACAATTTCTCATCGTGCCGCGGGAAGCCTTCCTGGAAGCCGACGGGAAGCGGTTTGTCTATGTGGTTGAAGAGGGCAATCGGTATGTGCAGCGGCCAGTGAAGACCGCAAATATCTCGCCGGATCAGACCCGCATCATCGAAGGGCTCACGCAAGGAGAGCGAATTGTGACCAAAGGCGCCGTCTTGATCAAGGGGCAAGAAGCTCAGGAGCGCAACGGATCGTCACTGGACTCCCAATGACGCTGGAATAGCGCTCTTTTTGAGAAGCAAATGAGAACCGATGATCGCCAGAATCGTTGAAATATCGCTCGTTCAACGATTCCTGGTTTGTGCAATCGGGTTTCTGCTTTTATTCGGCGGGCTCTACGCGTTCCATCTCTTGGACATCGTGGCCTATCCTGACCCGGCTCCGCCGATGGTGGAGTTGATCGCCCAGTTTCCCGGATATTCGGCTGAGGAAATCGAACGGCAGATTACGATCCCGATCGAGGTGGCGCTGAGTGGAACTCCCGGACTCACAGACATTCGGTCGCTGTCGATATTCGGGCTGAGTGACGTCAAGGTGTACTTCGACTTCGACAGTGACATCTTTCGGGATCGCCAGGAAATCTTAAACCGTTTAAATTCAGTTCAGCTTCCGCCAGGCGTTCAACCTCTGCTTTCTCCCTGGTGGGCCATTGCTGAAATTTATCGGTATGAGCTGAGCGGCCCAAACACAAGCCTGACCGATCTGAAGACGATACAGGAATGGCAGGTCCGCCGCGCATTCAAACGTGTACCGGGGGTCATCGACGTGACGACCTTCGGCGGTACCACCAAGGAATATCATGTCGATATCGATCCAGGAAAACTCATCAGCTACGGCGTCAATCTCTCTCAGGTCATGACGGCTTTGTCGAACAGCAATGCGAATGTCGGAGGAAACTATTTGACGATCGGCGCGCAGAGCTACAACATTCGTGGGTTAGGGCTTGTCAATGACCTGGACGATATCGAAAATGTGATGGTGACGGAGAAGGAGGGGACGCCGATCTTCGTCAAGACGTTGGGCAAGGTGACGGTTGGGCATCGTGTGCGCCTTGGCAAGGTCGGCATCGACGATCGCGATGATGTGGTAGAAGGCGTTGTGTTGCTTCAGCGAGGTTATAAGGCGCTCTCAGTGCTCGATCGCGTCAGAGCCAAGGTCGAGGACCTTAATGAGTCGAAATTACCGACCGGAATCAAAGTCAAGACCTTCTATGATCGGACCACGTTGATACATACGACCGTAGAGACGGTCACCAATATTCTCATCAGCGGCATGGTGCTCGTCTTCGTCATTCTTTTTGTCTTTCTCGGCCACCTGAGGGCCGCCTTTATTGTCGCCCTGACCATCCCCCTCTCCTTGTTGTTCACCTTCACGATGATGGTGTTTGTCGGGGAGTCTGCAAATTTGATCTCCTTGGGTGCGATCGACTTCGGCATCATTGTGGACTCGACGTTGATCATGGTCGAAAGCATCTTCTTCCATCTGGCGCACAGCAAGACCCTAGGGCCTACGACCCATCAGCAGATCCTTCTTGCGGCGCGTCAGGTCGCAAGGCCCATCTTCTTCTCGACGGCGATCATTGTGGTGGCCTTTGTACCACTCTTTACGATGACCGGGGTCCCGGGGCGAATTTTTGCGCCTATGTCATTGACATACGGATTTGCCTTGCTCGGTGCCCTCCTGATGGCCTTTACCCTTGCTCCCGTGCTCTGTTCGTTTCTATTGAAAACACCGATTAAAGAAGCTGATACCAGAGTAGTGGGCGCTATACGATCGGCCTATTCACGAGTCGTCGTATGGGCGTTGAAGCACAGAAGAGTGGTGGTCGGCTGTGCGACGGGACTTGTGGTGCTCACTCTCCTGGCCCTGCAGTCCCTCGGCGGAGAGTTCATGCCGGCTCTGGAGGAGGGCAACTTATGGGTTCGAGCCACGATGCCGGTCGATATTTCCTTCGATCAGGCCGACCGTCTCACGAGGGACATCCGCCGTATGTTTCGGGAATCGCCCGAGGTGGAAACGGTCGTGTCTCAACTGGGACGGCCGGATGACGGAACGGATCCCACCAGCTTTTTTAACGGAGAATTCTTGGCGAACCTCAAGCCTGCATCGGAATGGCGCCGGGGGCTGAGCAAAGAGGGCCTGATCGAAGAGATTGAGCAGCGACTGAAAACAATACCAGGGGTTATTTTCAATTTCTCTCAAGTCATCCAGGACAATGTGGAAGAGGCGATGTCGGGGGTGAAGGGGGAGAACTCGATCAAATTGTTCGGCACCGATTTGAAGACCATGGAAACCAAGGCAGTCGAGATTGAATCGGTGATGAAACAAGTTCCAGGCGTCAAGGACTTGGGGATTTTCCGATTGGTTGGCCAGCCGAACCTCCTGATACAGGTCGACCGAGAAGCAAGCGCCCGGTATGGGCTGCGCGTCTCCGATGTGAATGCCGTCGTGCAAGCTGCCATTGGAGGTCAGGCGGTGACCCAGGTGTATGAGGGGGAGAAGCTCTTCGATCTGGTCGTCAGGTTTCTTCCTGAGTACCGTCAGGACATCGAGTCCATCGGCAATATTTTGGTGAGTACGCCGGATGGAGCCCGCATTCCGCTCAAGCAACTCGCTGCCATTACCATCCAGACCGGAGCCTTCATCATCTACCGTGAGAACAACGAGCGGTATGTTCCCATCAAATTCAGTGTGCGAGACCGTGATCTTCAAAGTACGGTGGAAGAGGCCCAGGCAATACTTGCACGGCAGATCACCTTGCCGGATGGCTACCGGATGGAGTGGGCTGGGCAGTATGATCAGCTCAAGGAGGAGCAGAAGCGGCTGGTGAAGATCGTTCCTGTGAGCCTTGTCATCATTTTCTTTTTGCTCTATACAACGTTTGACTCGCTGAAGAACGCCGCATTGGTGTTAGCCGCTGTACCGTTCGCGCTGTTAGGAGGTGTGCTATCGCTGGTGATGACCCATACCAATTTCAGTATCTCGGCAGTGGTCGGGATGATTTCGACTTTCGGTGTTGCAATATTGGGTGGAGTCTTGCTGATTTCGTCCATCGAAGAGTTCAGAAGAGCAGGTCTCGACTTGCGGCAGGCCGTGTTGCGAGGCGCCGATATGCAGATGCGCCCCATTCTGATGGCTACCTTGGGTGCGGCCATCGGACTACTGCCGGCCTCCCTTGCGACCGGCATAGGTGCGCAGGCCCAGAAGCCGTTAGCTCGCGTCGTCGTCGGAGGAATGTTAACCGCGGCGTTCTTGATACTCGTGGTGTTGCCGGTTCTCTATGAAATTGTGCATCAGCGCGATAACCGTGAAAACGTCGAATAGAGAGTCCTCGGGTGTTATATAGAGGAATGAAAGGAGTTCCGTCATCGTGAACCAATCGTACATATTCCGGCTCGTGGTCATCGTGGTGATTAGCGTGATGGGTGCGGCTGAACAGCTATATGCATGGGGGGAAACAACCCTTGCCTGGCCGGTTCAGATACCCTATGAAGCCCCACCGACGAATCAAGATGTTCCCGATGTCTCAGTTCCGCCGAATACCAATCCATTGGGTCCAGAAGAGCTCCAGCGTGCGGAGGCGTTGCTCCCGTTATTGGAAGGGAAACAAGAGTTTTGGGCCATGGGAGAGTTCGTGCATCTCGGTGAATCGTCTGTTCCAGTCTTGGTCAAGGCCTTGACGATGCCCAGCCCCAGGATTCGCTACAATGCGATTGAAACCTTGCTGATGATGAAGGGGGTGGCAGGGGTTCCCTCGCTGTTGGCTACCGCTAAAGAACCTAACGAAATCCCGCGAGTCCGCGAACATGCCTTGCGGGTCGCCGTTCGTTTGGATCCAGCCCAAGCGCCTGAGGCTATTGGCGCGATGGCGAAGGATCCGAATCCCTCCGTCCGGAAGGGAGCAGTCTTTGAAGCCAGGTATGTGCGACAGAAGGCCATTATCCCTATCCTGATCCCGATGGTGAGCGATGACGAACGCTTCGTGGCATTATCCGCGCTGCAATCTCTGTGGATCTTGACGCGCCATGAAACCGAATTTCATGATTGGGAAGCGTCGACCAAGCAGGATCGCGCGGCATGGTCGAGCGAATGGATCGAGTGGTGGGAAGACAACAAAGACGTGTTTGAAATTCCCGAGCCGAGACGGCCGAGGCGGAGTTCCTAGTGCCCGACTGGGAAGTTGCGGGCCAAAAGACTCCTATGGTACGAATATAAAGATATGAAGACCAAGACAGAGGCTATGCTCAAAATTGCCAAGCTCGGAAATCCGATCCTTCGGAAAATCGCGACTCCGGTCGATTCGCGGGAGATCAAGTCGTCGGATATTCAACGGTTGATCGACGACATGCTTGAAACGATGTACGACGAGCCAGGCATTGGATTGGCTGCGCCGCAGGTCTTGCGCTCGATTCAATTGGTCGTCATGGGGTGTAAAGGCGAAGGAGGATTTCCAGAAGCGGTCCTCATTAATCCATCGATCGTGTACTACGGGCCTGAACAGGTCGAAAACTGGGAAGGCTGTTTGAGCGTCGACGGACTTCGAGGGAAGGTCACACGGCCTTCTTTGGTGCGTGTCAATGCGCTTGATCGGAAGGGGAAGACACTGGATTTTGAAGCGACTGGCCTCTATGCCGTATGCATTCAACATGAGGTTGACCACCTGATCGGTAAAGTCTTTCTCGACCGGATGACCGACATGTCCACCCTGACCCAACTAGATGAGTTTACCCAGTATTGGCAAAAAGAACCCACGAACGTGATTTGATGCCTGCCGTGCCGGATCCATTGTGAAATCCCTTTTTCGCGTGCTGCAATATCTCCGTCCCCACCGTCGTCTCGCGATCACGACGCTGATCTGTGCGGGTTTCGCCACGGCGATGGAATTGGTTCCCCCCTGGGTCATCAAAATCATCATCGACGACGTGATTCAGGCGAAGCAGGCCTCATTACTGCCATGGGTGATCGGGTTGCTGATCGTCGCCTATGTGTTCAAGAATGTGTTTGCTTCACTACGCATCAGGCTCAACAATCAACTGGAGCAACGAGTCGTTCACGATCTTCGCCGCCAAATCTTTTCCGCCCTCCAGCACTTGTCCATCACCTATTTTGAGAATCGGTCGACGGGCGAGATCATGTCCCGAGTGACCAACGATACGGAGCATGTCGAGCGGATCTTTATCGATGGACTGGAAGGGATGCTGACGGCGTTGCTCACGCTGATCGGGATCACCGGGCTTTTATTCATGCTCAATTGGAAACTGGCCGCGCTCTCTCTCTTGCCGATCCCTGTGCTTGCTCTGTCCGCGAGTTGGTTCACATCGAAGGTCCATGGGTATTATCGGGAGGCCCGGCAAAGTGCTGCTGAGCTGAACGGCTATCTACAAGATTCCTTGTCCGGGATCAGGGAGACGATGGGGTTCGGACGCCAAGGGCATGAACAGGCGAGATTCAACCGGCTGAGTCAAATCTATAGCAACAAGAATCTCAACGCGATGGTGCTGTGGTCAATGTATTCGCCAGGGATGATCCTCGTCGCGGCCTTGGGGACTGTGCTGATCCTTTGGTACGGGGCTGGAGAGGTCATCGAAGGTCGGCTTACCCTTGGGGAGCTGGTGTTGTTCCTCTCCTACTTGGCGATGTTCTATGTGCCGATCAACCAAATTCATTCCGTCAATCATATGTTGCAACATGCCTTAGCCGCGAGTGAGCGAGTCTTCGAAGTGTTGGATACGGTTCCAGAAGTCGTCGATCGTCCTGGAGCGGTGGCTCCAGCCCATCGTGTTCATGGAGAGGTGCGATTCGACCAGGTGCGATTCCATTACCGGTCAGACGTTCCAGTACTGACAGGGTTTTCGGTAACGGTGCCGGCAGGTGAGCGTGTGGCCTTGGTGGGAATGAGTGGGGCGGGGAAGAGCACGCTTCTGAAACTATTGATGCGGTTTTATGACGTCACGGACGGGGCGATCTGCATCGATGGAAAAGATATCCGAGATCTTCCCATCGCCTATGTTCGCCAGCAGATCGGGTTTGTGCAGCAGGAACCCTTTCTGTTTAATGGGACCGTAAAAGACAATCTGCTGTACGGTGATTTGCAGGCGGATCAAGGTCGGCTCGAAGCCGCGGCCCATGCTGCGCGTGCGCACGACTTCATCGCGGCGTTACCGGAAGGGTATGACACATGGATCGGTGAGCGAGGTGTGAAGCTGTCGGTGGGGCAAAAACAGCGGGTCTCCATTGCCCGGGTGTTATTGAAAGATCCTCCCATTGTGATTTTTGACGAGGCGACATCTAATATTGATACGGAGACCGAGGTGAAAATCCGCGAAGCCTTGAACGAGCTGACGATGGGACGGACCACGTTTATTATTGCCCATCGATTGTCCACGCTCCATGATGTTGACCGGATCTTGGTGCTTGATGGAGGTCAGCTGGTGGAAGATGGCCGCCATGATGAATTGTTCAGCCGAGGTGGAGTCTATGCCGGTCTCTATGAAGCACAGTTTCAGGTGTAGTGACGAGGGCACGAGATCGGGCCCATTCTGTCTTCGGCAGTTGCGGGTTTGCGGTGGCAGTCGGTATACTCGCTTTGAATGAACAATCGGATAAGGTCGATCGATGGTGCTGGTATACGAGAGTGACCCACTGGATGATGAAAATGCGCGCGGGCGCTTTTACCATGTCTGCCAAGGGCGGATCGATCGCACTCCGTTGAACGTGCCCGCAGTCGAGAGTCCGTACGAATGTCCCCAATGTGGGATTGATCTCGAAGCGGAAGATTTTTTCGTGGCCCTTCAAAAAGGATCGGTGTAGGCCTCATGGGTACAAGTGCAGGACGAAAAACTGTCGGAGTATCGCGCGGCTTGATGATGCTCTGCGACATTTGCTATGCCCAGGTCATTGCGGACAAGCTCACTGACGAGAAGAATTTTGTTGCAGATGCAGACAGGCTCTTCGATACGATCTGCATTGGCTGTACAGACATCAATCGCCCCCTCATCGATGACATGGCAGGAAGCGGCGAATAGCTGCTCCGGCGTGGTTCGGCGCATTGATCTGAGCCCTTCTTCTATTTACATTCCTTCCCATTAAAGTACATGCAGGTCGACTCACCTGATTTGACCTTCCAGGTTTTGATGACGGGCATTTGATCGTCACCTTTCCAATCAACGACAAAGTCGACCAAGCCGGAAATCGGAAGCTTTTCGATGTGAGGGCGTGCGATCTCCGGGACGTGGATGTAGAACACGCTTCCAAGTTGAGAAATCAAGATGCGGTGATTATCGACGTCGATATGGATGACGGGACTATAGAAACTCTTGTCCTCAGCCTGGCTCAGGCTGGCCATCCCAATAGTCAGTAGCATTGTGAACAGCATGGCCCGCAACAGTTGCATAGTCGTCGCTCCGTCCGAGGAATGTTGCTGGTCCGACATTAGCATATCTGCCGGCCAGAGAAGAAGAGTGTCCCTAATCCGGACGTAAGGTCGTTGGCAGACTCCTCAGGCGCAACATACGGGCTCAGATCACGATGGCCAGGCGGGGAACAGCTGCGCCTGGCGGGCCACCACCACAGCGGGGCATCCTGACGCG
>JAOUMR010000002.1 GCA_029881435.1 Nitrospira sp. | reverse complement strand
GCGCCTTCTGTCAACGATTCTTCGCCTGGTACAACAGCGAGCATCGCCACGCGGGCATCGGGCTGATGCCGCCGGCGGCCGTGCACGAAGGGCGAGCTGCACTGAGGTGGACCGCCCGGCACCAGGTGCTCATGACGGCCTATGCCGCTCACCCGGAGCGCTTCGTCAACAAGCCGCCCCACCCTCCAGTCCTGCCCCAGGCGGTCTGGATTAATCCGCCGACGAAAGAATCGACCGCGCAGAACGGCGTAGGAACCACGATCGCGATCGCAGACGATCCACGGGTCGCACAACATAGTGAAGAAATCGGGGTGGTCGCGGAGATCGGAGGCGTCACGCCATACGCGATCACGGATCCGACAGACGAGGTTCTACACTAAATGCCAACGGCAAGTGTCCCAAACTCATTGACACGTTCCGCACTTTGATGCGCTTTCTCTTCACATACTCGACTGGCTCTTCGCGCACTCTATCAGCCGGTTGAGGCGATGGAGGAACCGTCTTATCTTCCGGCCTTGGCTCCGGCTCGATCGGCTCGCCATCCCATTCCGGATCGCTGAAGTGATGATGCGCCTTCACGAAGTCGTAAATTGTGAAGTAGTCCTTCCCGTCATAGAGCCTGGTCCCCCGGCCGATGATCTGCTTGAACTCGATCATCGAATTGATCGGACGCATGAGGACGATGTTGCGGATATTGCGGGCGTCCACCCCAGTCGATAGCTTCTGGGAGGTGGTGAGAGTCGTTGGAATCGTCTTTTCATTGTCTTGGAAGTCACGGAGATGTTGCTCGCCGAGCTCCCCGTCGTTGGCCGTCACCCGCTGACAGTAGTTCGGGTCTGTGCTCACCTTCATTTGATTAACGAGGTCTCGCACGGCCAGTGCGTGATCCTGCGTGGCGCAAAAGACCAGCGTCTTTTCATTCTGGTTGATCTGGCCCATGAAGATCTCAACACGCTTCTTTTCCCGTTCCTTGATCTCGATAATCTTGTTGAAATCGCTTTCGGTATAGCGCTTCTTCGCCTCAATCTCACCTTCCACGAGGGTATCGTCCGGCGTATAGATATACTCATCAAGCGTCGTGGAGATCTGTTTCACTTTGAACGGCGTGAGAAAGCCGTCGTTAATGCCGTCCTTCAGCGAATAGATATAGACCGGCTCTCCGAAATAGGCGTAGGTGTCCACATTGTCTTTACGTTTGGGCGTGGCGGTCAGGCCGAGTTGCACGGCGGGGGCGAAGTATTCGAGGATGCCACGCCAGTTGCTCTCATCGTTCGCGCCACCGCGATGGCACTCGTCGATGACGATGAAATCAAAGAAGTCCGGTGGATACTCGCCGAAATAGGGTGTGTCCCCTGGCCCGCTCATAAAGGTCTGGAAGATGGTGAAGAAGAGGCTCCCGTTCTTCGGCACCTTACCCTTCTTCCGGATATCATCCGGCTCGATCCGCACCAGCGCATCTTCAGGAAAGGCGGAGAAGGCGTTGTAGGCCTGATCGGCGAGGATATTCCGGTCGGCCAGAAAGAGGATGCGCGGACGCCGTGAGGGCTCGCGGCTCAGGTTCCAGCGGCTGTGAAACAGTTTCCAGGCAATCTGAAAGGCGATGAAGGTCTTACCGGTACCGGTCGCGAGGGTGAGCAGGATGCGTGGCTTATTTTCCGCCATCGCCTGCATCACACGCTCAACGGCGATGTCCTGATAGTAGCGGCTGGGGTGTGACCCGCCCTTGTCTTCGAATGGAACCACAGAGAAGCGGTCGCGCCAATCGTTCTGTTTCGCGAAGGTCAGGTTCCAGAGTTCGTCCGGGCTGGGATACTGTGGCACCTCCCCTTCCTTGCCGGTCTCCATGTCGATGCCATAGATCCCCTGCCCATGGGTGGCATAAGTAAAGCGAATGGCCAGCTTCGCTGCATAATCCTTGGCCTGCTCCACCCCTTCGGTCAGGTGTTCATCCCAGGCTTTCGCTTCGATGACGGCCAGCTTGTGGTTGCGATAGACCAGCACATAGTCGGCAATGAGTGGTTTGCTGCGCCGCCCAAGGCCTTCGATGCGACCGAGCGTGATGGGGTATTCGCGCAGAACGCGGCTCCCCTCAATCACACCCCAGCCAGCCGCTTTCAAGGCAGGATCGATATACTCGGCTCGGGTTTCGGCTTCGTTCATGGCTTCTTTTTTCTTGGCTTTGCCGGGCGCGGCACCTTCTGAATCCGCTTAACCGCCTGTTCAAAATCCGCATCGACTGGGTGCGGCTGCGCATCGATGAGAGCCCGGTACCGGTCATATTCCAGCTCGGCTTTCGACTTGGCGGCCTCGGCGGAAATCTTCCCCGCGTGGTTCAGTAACTCGCGCCCGGACAACGTCAGAAACTCATCCAGCTTCACGATCCATTCACGCATCATCATGGGCCGTCTATTGAGCGCCTGGAGTTCGGCAAATTCCAGGTAGGCAGTCACAATCCGGTTCAGCGCGTGCAGTTCGTTCTCGGTGAGATAATTCTTTGCAATAGAGACGTCGTCCCTCCGCACAATCCCACCGGGACGTGTGGTGGTCAGTCCCATCAGTGGCTTCGTCGCATCCGCCCGTTGATGGATCACCTCCGCCGCCGTATGCCCATGCGTCGCCCAGTGCATTCTATTCTGCACCGTGGCAAAGAACTGCTTCGACATCTCCGTGTCGGGGTGGTAGTCCATACTCGTGGCATAGATATCCAGCACCTTCTGATAAAACCGCCGCTCCGACGAGCGGATATCCCGAATACGTTCCAGCAGTTCGTCGAAATAGTCGGTCTGCCCCTTGCCTGGTGGATCCTTGAGCCGCTCGTCGTCCATCGTGAAACCCTTGACGAGATACTCGCTCAATCGTGCCGTCGCCCACTGGCGGAACTGCGTGCCACGATGGCTGCGCACCCGATAGCCCATAGCGAGGATGGCAGGAAGACTGTAGTGCTCGATTTCGCGAGTTACCTGCCGCGCTCCCTCTGATCGAACTATTCGGAATTTCCGAATAGTTGCCCCGGCAGTCAACTCGCCTTCGGTGTATATGCCTTTAAGATGCTCATTAACAGTCGGCACGGTGACTTGGAACAGCTCTGCAAGCTGCGCCTGGGTCAGCCAGATTGTGTCATTCTCGAAGCGGCACCGAATGCGCGTGCGCCCGTCTTCCGTTTGGTAAAGGATGATCGACGATTGTGGTGGCGTCTCTTCAGGCATCGTACCCTCTAAAGTTCTCTACTGAAGGCCTGGTGCAGCCACGACTTCTTGAACTCGTCCAGCGCGGCGAGCTTCTGCTGGTAGATGAATTCGAGTCGTTGGGTTTCGGCCCTGAGTTTATCAAGCCGCCTTGTCCTTCGTTCCTGTTCAGCGAGAGATGGCAAACTGACTGGGAAGGAAGGAAATTCCTTAAGTGCGATGCGATCCACGGTCGCACCGCGCACCGTTTTGCTATCGAGAAACTTCCGAAAGGGGGGTGAAATGTATTGATAGACAAAGAATCGAGGATCTACCCGTTTTCGATTAACGCGAACCAATCCCATGCGCCTGCCAAGACAACATTCAAGCCCTTCTGGAATGATCGCCGCCTGACCCAGCCGTGTTTCGTATGAGAAAACAACATCGTCAGTCTGTGGCTTAACACGGCGAGTCCATTGCCGGAAATCTTGTGGCGTCACATGCCGGGTTTCTCCGAGATTGATCTTTCCATCTTGGAGCGCGCTAATCCCCAAAAACACCGGGCCAGCATCAACCGTTTTGGGAGTCGCATGCGGTCCGTCGAACACTTCTGCAACATCGCCAATCGGCACTGCGGAACTATCGTTACGCTGGGCGAAGACAGATTGGAGGTGGCTTTCGAAGAGAGCGCGGGCGTTGTGGAGGTTCTTTTCTGCATTGGCTTTGGCGGTAGCTATGCCCTCAAACGCTTCATCCAGGATGCCGACGATCCGTTGCTGTTCGGGAAGAGACTCGGGATACTCGACCACGAATTCCTGAAGCTGCGCCTTTGTGATCGCCTGTCTGGTTGAGCCACCCTCCTCACCGGTGTGTACGAGGCGGTCTTTGTAGCTCTTGGAAATTAGTAAGTAGCGGAGAAACGCGGAGTCGAGTTTTCCTTTGATGGGCCGGATGATGGATACGTGCTGGTTTACGCGAGCTGGCAAGGAGTCAGCAGGCGCAAGACAGCATCGTGCAATGGATGCTCCAGTGATGTTCAGAAGCACGTCGTGCGGTTCGACAATAACATTGGAGAGGCCATCGGCTTGCTCATCATCAATGCGTGCCAGCTTAGCTTTGCGAAATCCATCGTCATAAACATTCAGGCTCCGGATCAATGAGATGCCCTCGGTCTTGTATGCCTCTTCACCGCCAAGGGGAGTAGCCCCGCTGCCGATCTTAGTCGTCACATCGCCAAGCTTTTTTGTGACCCACCCAGCTTTCATAACAACGCCTTGATGTTCCCCAGCACATCCGCGCTTTCAGCATCCAGCGCGGCGATCTCATCCATGATTTCCTGTGGGCTGCGAAGCGTGACTGCCTCGCCGCCGTTGGGGTTCTTCACCGAGAGATCAAAGGTAGTCTGGTCGATGCTCTTGGCGTCCACGGTCCAACTCTTGGGTGAGTCGGCTGAGGTCTTTTGGAGCTTTACGAACTCTTTCAGATCGTCGTCGTTCAGCGGGTTGGTCTTGCCGAGGTTGCGGCCCGGATCGAGCTGGTAGTACCAGACCTTGCGTGTGGGCGCGCCTTTGTCGAAGAACAGCACCACGGTCTTCACGCCAGCGCCCTGGAAGGTGCCGCCGGGACAATCGAGTACCGTGTGCAGATTGCAGCTTTCCAGCAGCAGCTTCCGCAGACTCACGGAGGCATTGTCGGTGTTGGAGAGGAACGTGTTCTTGATGACCACGCCGCCGCGCCCACCCGCTCTGAGCATCTTGACGAAGTGCTGGAGAAACAGAAACGCCGTCTCGCCGGTACGGATCGGAAAGTTCTGCTGCACTTCCTTCCGCTCCTTGCCGCCGAAAGGCGGATTGGCCAGTACGATGTCGTAGCGGTCCTTTTCCTGAATGTCGGCCAGGTTTTCCGTGAGCGTGTTGGTGTGGATGATGTTGGGCGCCTCGATGCCGTGGAGGATCATGTTCATGATCGCCATGACGTAGGCGAGGGACTTCTTTTCCTTGCCGTAGAAAGTGCGGGTCTGAAGCGTGGTGAGGTCTTTGGTCGTGAGGTCGCCCTTCGACTTCAAGTAGTCGAATGCCTCGCACAAGAAACCTGCTGACCCGCAAGCGCCGTCATAGATGCGGTCACCGATCTTCGGCTTGACCACCTGCACCATGGCGCGAATGAGCGGGCGTGGGGTGTAATACTCGCCGCCGTTGCGCCCGGCGTTGCCCATGTTCTTGATCTTGGCTTCGTAGAGGTGCGACAGCTCGTGCTTTTCTGTCTGGGAACGGAAGCGCAACTCGTCGATGTGATCGATGATCTCGCGCAGGTTGTAGCCGCTCTGGATCTTGTTCTTGATCTCGCCGAAGATTTCCCCGATCTTGTACTCGATGGTGTTTGGCCCGCTCGCCTTCTGCTTGAAGCCATGTAGGTAGGGAAAGAGCTTGAGGTTGACGAACTCGGTGAGATCGCTACCTGTGAGAGCCTTGTTGTGATCGAGCTTGCCGTCCTTGCCCTTGGGCGCGGCCCAGTTCTCCCAGCGATAGTCTTTGTCCAAGATGAAGCTGTATCGCTTTCCATCCAGCTTGGCCTCATCAGCCTTGTCCTGTTCTAGCCCATCGAGGTACTTCAGGAATAAGAGCCACGAAGTCTGCTCGGTATAGTCCAGCTCTGTGGTGCAACCTGCCTCTTTGCGAAGCACATCATCGATATTCTTAAAGGCTTGTTCGAACATGCGGAGGGTCTCCTGGCAACTGTAGCGAATTAGCGCCGAAGGATACCCGTTTCCCCATGAGAAATCACGCCGAGATAGCGTCAGTGGGCAGAAAAGAGCAGGAGTCGGTTTCGGCGTGGCTAGAAAGGATAGGGCTGGAGAAGACCTCAACCCTATGGGCTAAGAAGTGAGAGCGGCTTGTCCAGTGGCGGCCCCTGGCCGACCGTTTTAGGACGATGCTTGATCGAGATCGAACGCCGTATGGAGAGACCGCATGGCCAGTTCGAGATATTTCTCATCGATGACGCAGGAAATCTTGATCTCCGAGGTGCTGATCATCATGATATTGACGCCCTCCCGAGATAGCACCTCGAACATCTTTGCCGCCACCCCGGAGTGCGATCGCATGCCCACCCCAATAAGCGAGACTTTGGCGATGGCTTCCACGACCGACACGGACTTTGCCTCAATGTCTTTCGCCACCTCTTGTATGAGTGGTTCAGCCTTTTTCAGATCGGCACGCGGTATGGTAAATGAGAGATCCGTCATGGTGGCTTGGCCGATGTTTTGAATAATCATATCCACATTGATATTGGCCTCTGCCACAGGTCCAAAAATTCTGGCGGCAATCCCAGGTTTATCCGGCACCCCAATGATCGTGACCTTGGCTTGATTGCGATCCCCGGTCACACCAGCGATAGCTGCTGCTTCCATGTCCTTATCTTCCTTCGTCACGAGCGTTCCCTTTCCTTCCGTGAAGCTGGAATTCACTTCCACAGGGACATTGAATTTGGCCGCAAACTCGACCGACCTGGTTTGGAGCACTTTCGCTCCGAGGCTGGCCATTTCAAGCATCTCCTCATAGGCGATCCGATCGATCCGCCTCGCCGCCGGAACAATGTTCGGATCTGCGGTGTAGACACCATCAACATCGGTAAAAATGATGCACCGATCGGCCTTCAGAGCTGCCGCTAATGCGACCGCGGAGAGGTCAGACCCGCCTCGTCCGAGGGTCGTCACATCCGAGAATTCGTTGATGCCCTGAAAACCGGCCACGACGGGAACCACTCCTTGCCCCAGCGCCTCACGGATACGATCTGCAGTCACCCGGGCGATCCGGGCCTTGGTATGGGCGCGGTCGGTCAAGATGCCGACCTGACGACCCGTAAAGGACCGCGCATTGATGCCACGCCCTCGCAACTCCATCGCCAGCAGCGCGATAGTGACGCGCTCTCCCGTCGAGAGCAACATGTCCAGTTCGCGTTCATCAGGAGTAGCCGTCACCTCATGGGCAAGTTTGATCAGTCTATCCGTCTCACCGCTCATCGCGGAGAGCACGACCACGATGCTATTTCCCTCTCGCTGAGCCTGAGCCACACGGTCAGCGACTCGATGTATTCGTTCGACGGTACCAACCGAAGTCCCGCCGTATTTTTGAACGATCAGCGCCACCGGCTTCAGCTTTTTGAGAAGAATTTGTTCGCAAACTTGGTGGCATCGCGGGCAGGGATGTTGGAAGCACTCGCCTCAGCCTCGGTGAAGCGGCGGCTGACAGTTCCGGCCCCTTTTCCGCCACTTTCACCAAACGCGTACAACGCCGGGCCTTCAATTCCCACAGTGTGGTCGCATATCACGAGAAATCGATAGGGGCCTTGCTTCTCCAAACCTTCGACCAAGGGACCGACCAAGTCGCGATCGAATGCTTCGATCCCTCGGACCTTGGCGTTGATGTCGGTGCCGTGGATGACCTCGTCGGTCAACTTGGTATGGACATACACAAAATCCTTCTTGGCAAACTCCTCCAATGCCACGCTGGCATTTGCCCGGAGATCACCACCTTCGAGTCGTTCGGGATCGACTGCTTCGAGGCCTGCACTGATCCCTACACCACGATGAACGTCGTTGGTGGCAACGACCGCCCCTGCCACCTCGTATTGCTCCACCAGGCTCGGCCACATGACGGCTCGCCCCTCGCCCCAGAGCCAGAGACAATTTGCCGGTTTCTTCCCGGCGCCAACTCGTTCCTCGTTGACAGGATGATCACGCAAGATGAAATAGGCGGCCTCCATCAGCTTCCGAAGAATATCCGCACCATCGCCAGATGGTAAGGCATCGGCGATCGATTGACCAAGTAGCGACTGCGGATCAGTGCAGATCGCCCTGTGTTTCCCATTCACCCAGACCATTAAATGGCGGTGACCTGCGCCGGGATAGAATTGAATAGTTTCGGAACCAAGTTGCTCATTGATTGCATCAATCAACTCGCGAGCGTCCTCAGTTTCGATCAACCCGGCCGTCGCATCGTCGATGATGACATGTGCGCCCAATTTCTTGATGTCACCGCTCTTGCCCCCTTCCGGTGCCAAGGTCACCATCGTGCAGCGATACACGACATCCTGCTCCGTTGCGGACACACCCAAGCTGGCCGCTTCAAGCGGCCCAGGACCTGGATAAAACTTCTTCAGGTCGTATCCGAGGATCGCCGTGCCGATCAGCCCACCTCCAGGGTGAACCCCCTCAGCGGGAATCATCAGTTGACCAAGTTCGCCGCTCTGTGCCAGACGATCTAAATGGGGAGTCGCGGCTGTTTGGAGCGGTGTCCGACCACCCAGTTCTTCTTGTGGGTAATGGGCCATTCCTCCGGCATGCACGATCACATATTTCATGGACTCTACGCGCCTTTCAGACTTTCAATAAACGAGCAACATCCTCTCGAGTGGCCTTCACAGTTTGTGGGGGTGTCGACACACCGATCGCTGTATCCGCATCTTTCAAACCATGCCCGGTAAGGGTGCAGACGACCGTCTCTCCTTCTTGGAGAGCCTTCTTTCGATGGAGTTTGGCCACACCGGCGACAGACGCTGCTGATGCCGGCTCACAAAACACCCCTTCCGTAGCTGCCACTGTTGCGTAGGCTTGGAGAATCTCTTCATCCGTTACCATATCGATCGCACCAGCGGATTGCTCCACCGCCGTCAAGGCCGAGGACCAGCTGGCAGGATTGCCGATTCGGATTGCCGTGGCGACGGTCTGCGGCTGTTCGACGACTCTGCCCAATACGATCGGGGCAGCCCCTGAAGCTTGAAATCCCATCATACGGGGCACTCGCATGATCTGATTCGCCGCACGATATTCTTTGTACCCCTTCCAATAGGCGGTAATATTGCCGGCGTTCCCGACCGGCAAGACATGCAGCGTCGGCGCGTCGCCCAGTTGGTCACAGATCTCAAACGCCGCGGTCTTCTGTCCCTCAATCCTGAAGGGATTCACCGAGTTGACGAGTTCAATATGGAGCGACGAGGAAAAGTCTTTCACGAGCGCCAACGCTTGATCAAAATTCCCCTCGATCTGAATGACCGTCGCCTGATGCATCATCGCCTGGGAGAGTTTGCCCATCGCGATCTTTCCGGCTGGAATCAACACGTACACGGACAACCCCGCACGAGCTCCGTAAGCCGCGGCGGAGGCAGAAGTATTGCCGGTCGAGGCGCACATGACGGCCCGTGCACCACTCTCGACAGCCTTTGAGATGGCTAATGTCATTCCCCGGTCTTTAAAGGACCCGGTTGGGTTGACCCCCTCAAACTTCAAATAGAGTTCGATTCCCGGCGCGATTGCCTTGGCTAATCGTGTGGCACGAATTAGGGGCGTGTGACCTTCTCCCAAACTGATGACCGGGGTCTTCTCGGTCACAGGGAGAAATTTGCGGTACTCTTCAATGACTCCGCGCCAGTGATTCATCGATCACTCGTCCTTGCCTTCGATTCGAATGAGCATCGTCGGCTCAGAGACAAACGGCTTCCGGTTGATTTCACAAATAGCAGTTTGCACATCGCGTTCTTTCGCGCTGTGTGTCTTGATGACCACCGGAACCGTTTGCCCCTCACAGCGTCCTTGTTGCACCATCGAGGCAATGCTGATTCCACATCGCCCCAGCTCACCGGCGATCTGTGCCAACACGCCGGGCCGATCCACAACGGTAAACCGCAGGTAATACAGCGAACTGATTTCTTCCATCGAACGGAGACGAATCGGCCGGCGCTGATCCTGCTGAAACGACGCCACCGGCACTCGACCGACGATGCCTTTGCGTACGTCCCGTCCGATCGCGATCACGTCACTGACCACAGCGCTTCCAGTTGGCATAGATCCGGCTCCCCGCCCATAGAGCACGACGTCACCGACAGCATCACCTACCAATTGAATGGCGTTGTACACACCCTCGACTTGGGCGATGGGCGACGTGGAGGGAAGCATCGTAGGATGTACGCGAGCTTCGATTTCTCCGTCAACAAGTTTTGCGATCCCTAGCAACTTGATCGTGCAGCCAAACTGTTTCGCATACGCAATATCGGTGGGCGTGATACTCGTAATTCCTTCTGTATAGATGTCCTTGAAATTGACCGGTGTTCCATAGGCGAGGTTGACCAGAATAGCTAGCTTGTGCGCCGAATCGATCCCGGCGATATCAAAAGTGGGGTCGGCTTCGGCATATCCGGCATGTTGCGCATCCTGAAGAACCTCTTGGAAGCTGTGCCCCTCATGCGTCATTCTTGACAGAATATAGTTGGACGTTCCGTTGATGATCCCATAGATGGATTCGATCGTATTTCCGGCAAGCCCCTCCGTCAACGCTCGAACGACAGGAATCCCGCCACCCACACTGGCCTCAAATCCCACATCCACACCCTTGCGTGTGGCGGCGTCGAAGATTTCCTCTCCGTGGAGCGCCAAGAGCGCTTTGTTGGCCGTGACGACGTGCTTCCCCGCAGCGATCGCATCCAGGATGATTCGCTTCGCCGTATCGTATCCGCCAATGAGCTCGATCACCACATCGATATTTGGATCCGTGAGCACTGCGCTGGCATCCGTGGTCAAGAGCCCTGGGTTCAACCGCAGCCCCCGGTCTCTCGTAATGTCCCGATCCGCCACCCGAATGAGCTCGACTGGCACGCCCACCCGACGGCTGATGAGGGCAGCATTGTGCAGAAGGATCGTGGCAACTCCGGTCCCAACCGTCCCGAATCCCACAATGCCAACTCCGATGCGCGACCTCACTCTTCGCCTCCATCAAGCTTGAGGGCCTTGCGGATTCCCCTGACCGCTTGCCTTGTTCGATGTTCGTTCTCTACCAGACCAAATCGTACATACTCCTCGCCACCTTCACCGAATCCAATCCCGGGTGAAACGGCCACCTTCGCCTCCTTAAGCAGAAGCTTTGAAAACTCCAGTGACCCCATGTGGCGATAGGGCAACGGAATGCGTGCCCAGACAAACATCGTGGCCAGTGGCTTTGCGACCTGCCAGCCGATCCGATTCAACCCACCGACCAATGCATCTCGGCGTTTCTGATAGCGCAGCACAGTGTCTTTTACGCAGTCCTGAGGACCGTTTAGTGCGATCACGCTCGCGATTTGAAGCGGTTGAAAAATTCCATAATCCAGGTAGCTTTTGATTTTCGCCAGCGCTCCGACGACTTCGCGATTGCCGACACAGAAGCCCACCCGCCAGCCCGGCATATTGTAAGCTTTGGATAACGTATAGAACTCCACCCCACAATCTTTCGCACCCGGAATCTGAAGAAAACTCGGAGCCTTGTAGCCGTCAAATACCAAATCGGCATAGGCGAAGTCGTGGATCACGATCACGTTGTGCTCCTTGGCAAACGCGACGATCTTCTTGAAAAACTCCAGATCCACGATTGCTGTCGTTGGATTGTGCGGAAAGTTGATGACCAAAATCCTCGGACGCGGAAATGTCTGCCGGTAGACCCGAGTCAGATCTTCGAAAAAGTCGCTGTCCTGCCGGAGCTCAATCCCACGGACCTCGCCTCCCGCGATGATAAAGCTATACATATGGATGGGATACGTCGGTGTCGGAGTCAGGACAACATCACCCGGACCAATCATAGCCAAGGCAAGATGCGCGAGACCTTCTTTTGAGCCGATAGTGACAATGGCTTCAGTTTCTGGGTCCAGATCGACATCGTAGTTTCGCTTGTACCAGCTACAAATCGCATGGCGCAGCTTGGTAATTCCGCGCGACGCCGAGTAGCGATGATTCTTGGCTTTGCGAGCCGCTTCAATCATCTTTTCGACGATATGAGGTGGCGTGGGTTGGTCGGGATTTCCCATCCCAAAATCGATGATGTCTTCACCGCGTTGCCGAGCTTCAAGCTTCAGTGATTGAACTTGCGCGAATACATACGGCGGGAGCCGCTTGATCCGATAAAAGCCGTCGCCCAACCCCATGAACTTCCCTTGACCGTTTCTAGAAAATTACCAACGGACTCTTCGCCATGAATGAGTGAGACGACACGAGAGGGGCCTATTCTAATTCAGGGCTCTGGGCGAGTCAATTTCCCTCATGTTCTACATGCTTCCGACAACCGAAGATCCGGACTTGTGCCTGCGCATATTCGCGATCGGTCGACACTGCCGTTCTTGCCCCCTCTTATTCCTTTCTGTTACTAATACAGGTGGGGAGTTCTGTTGATCTCCAAGCAGTTCCATGGTCGGATGATCCGACAGGCAATCACCGTGTAGGGAGGGAGGGGCGATGGCGCGGCTCGGTGTAAATGTCGACCACGTTGCGACGTTGCGACAGGCTCGCGGAGGGACAGATCCCGACCCGCTCGCGGCAGCAGTGCTTGTTGAGCTCGCAGGAGCCGACGGCATTGTCGTCCATCTACGGGAAGACCGACGTCACATTCAAGATCGCGATCTTCGGCTCCTTCGCGAACTGACCCGGACAAAGCTCGACCTTGAAATGGCTGCTGATGGAGAGATGGTAAAGATCGCACTCAACATCCGGCCGGACCTGGTCACATTGGTGCCGGAGAAACGACAGGAACTGACCACCGAAGGCGGTCTGGACGTTGCAGGACAGCGCGATCGGATTCACGGTATCGTGACGCTGTTACATAACGGCGGGATTCCGGTCAGCGTCTTTATTGAGCCGGATTTGAATCAAGTAAAAGCTGCTCACAAGATCTCCGCAGATTTTGTGGAACTGCATACAGGACGCTATGCGAATGCCACACGTTCAAAAGAAGCCGATACGGAATTCGAGGCGATCACGCAAGCGGCCAGGCTCTCGTATAAGCTGGGGATTGGGGTCAATGCCGGTCATGGGCTGAACTATCGCAACGTCAAGCGCCTGACGCATATCCCTGAAATTGTTGAGTACAACATCGGCCACAGCATCATCGCGCGTTCCGTCCTCGTCGGTCTCGACCAGGCTGTGAAAGAAATGAAGGCCTTGCTGAGTTAGCGCCGTGGACCTGCGGGTCCGTCCGTTCACCACCCTCGGTTCATCATGACCAAGATTGTCACCGCTGCACAGATGCAGGAGCTTGATCGTAGAACGATCGTCGAGGCCCGCATTCCCGCCACAACATTGATGGAACGGGCCGGACTCGCCGTCGTGTCTTCCCTTGAAAAGCGATTCGGATCCGCTCACGGCAAGACGGTGACCATCGTCTGTGGCAAGGGGAATAATGGCGGAGATGGATTCGTCGCGGCGCGTATACTCCGCCGGCGCCATGCGAAGGTACACATCCTTGCACTGGCCTCTGTTTCTGAACTAAGCCGCGATGCCGCGACGATGTATAAGCAATTCGTGCGTGGTGCAGGCAGGTCTGGTGTCCACGCGTATTCTTCCAAGGCACAGGCACAGACTCTTTTGCACGACAGTGATGTCCTCATTGATGCCCTGCTCGGAACAGGACTTTCCTCCTCTGTAACCGGGCGCTATGCGGATGCCATCGACAGCATCAACGAAGCGCTCCGCCCGGTTGTGGCCGTTGACCTTCCCTCTGGTCTCCATGCTGATAGCGGAACCATTCTCGGCCGAGCTGTTCGCGCGTCCCTCACCGTCACTTTTGGACTTCCGAAATTGGGCCTCTACCAGAATCAGGGGATTGATCACGCGGGCGCAATCGAAATTGTTGATATCGGTATTCCGCCGGTGTATGTCGATGCGATAGTCAGCCGTACCAGCTTGATGACGCGAGGAGCGGTGCAGACGTACCTACCGACGCGACGCTCTTCGAGTCACAAGGGAACATTTGGACATGCCGGTATTATCGCCGGGTCCGTCGGGAAAACCGGCGCCGCAGCCCTCGCCGCCCGAGCCGCGCTCCGAGTGGGAGCCGGTCTCGTGACCGTGGCGATCCCTTCAAGCGTCAATGACGTATTGGAGGCAAAACTGATGGAGGCTATGACCGCGCCAATGCCAGAGACTAAGGCGCGGACCTTGGCGCGGACAGCATTAGACCGTCTCGTCTCGTTCATGGCAGCTAGAACCGCCATCGCCATTGGTCCAGGACTCTCAACAGCCCCCGAAACAGTGGAGCTTATCCAGGCCCTGACAAAACAGCTCGATCGACCAGCTGTTTTTGATGCAGATGCGCTGAACGCGCTAACTGGCCGTACCGCACTGCTGGCATCCTGCAAGACCCCTCCAATCATCACGCCCCATCCTGGTGAGATGGCGCGCCTAGAGCCGGATGCGACACCTGAGACCGTCAACAGCGATCGCATCGGGATTGCGACCCGTTTTGCGCGAGAGCGTGGCCTGTTCGTGGTCTTGAAAGGAGCGAGAACCGTTGTGGCTCGGCCAGATGGCGCTGTGGCCATCTGCCCAACCGGGAACCCCGGAATGGCGACAGCCGGGACTGGTGACGCGTTGACCGGCATGATGGTAGGACTTTTGGCCCAAGGCCTGTCTTCATGGGAAGCCGCTTGTGCTGCGACCTACCTTCATGGAATGGCTGGTGATTTGGCTGCAGCCAGCAAGGGGGAAGCGGGGATGATCGCAAGTGATCTGGTCGAGCAGATTCCCTCTGCGCTCAAACATGTCGACGAAACCGCGCAGAACTAATTTGATCCTGTGTGCGACGAGCTCATCCGCTTTCGTTCCTATGGCTAAACCTTTCGACCTCCGTGATTTTGTCCTTTCGTCTCCTCGTGAGACGGATTCGTTCGGGCATACGATCGGTAGGGTCCTTCAAGGCGGCGACGTACTCGCATTGTTAGGAGAATTGGGCGCAGGCAAAACTGCCTTGGTGCGGGGCATCGTGGCCGGACTCGGTGGATCGGTTGCTTCGGTCACCAGTCCGACGTTTGCGCTCGTGCACGAATATCAGGGGAGGCTTCCGCTCATTCATCTGGATCTTTACCGGTTGAAACGAGTCGATGAGGCCGAGTCCATTGGACTTTCCGCATGCTTTACAGATGAAGCGGTAACCGCGATTGAATGGGCCGATCGATTCCCGGACCTACTTCCTGTGGATCGCCTGGAAATGCGATTGATTCATCGAACTCGCACCACCAGAATGGTGCAGTTAGAAGCCCAAGGGGCACGCTCTCGGTCGCTTCTGATGCGGATTCATAAGGCTTGCCACGCTAGAAGTCTATCAGCTCGCCTGCCTCGGTCGCGTACGAGGCTTCGTCGGAAGGCTTCGCAGCGATGACTCGCGTTATTCTGATCGGCATTCTCTTCCTCCTTTCGCTGGCTTTCATCCTTCAAAACCAAGAGCAGGGAGTGACGCTGAGGTATTTCTTTGGCTTACTTGAGGCCTCCACGCCTATTTATCAACCCATTATGGCCGGCTTCATTGTCGGTGTGCTACTCGCGGCCATTCTGCTCTTCCCTCCCTGGGTACGAGCACGAATCGAGCTAAGACGAAAAACAAAGGCATTGCAACAAGCCGAGATCGATCTGGAACGCCTGCGCCAATCACTCGAGAAAAGCTCGGGACGATCTTCCTCCACCCAAATCGAACAGTCAGGGACCTTCGGCGATGAGTGATCTCAACTTGAGTCCATTGATGCAGCAGTATCGCGATATTAAACGGGGTTACCCTGACGCAGTCCTGTTTTTCAGAGTTGGCGATTTTTACGAGATGTTCTACGAGGACGCTCAGGTGGCTTCAGGAATTCTCTCTATCGCACTGACTTCCCGCGATAAGAACAGTGCGGATCCTGTTCCTCTTTGTGGTGTTCCTTTTCACGCAGCAACTGGCTATATCGCGAAGTTATTGAAGGCGGGGCGGATCGTCGCCCTGTGCGAACAGGTCGAGGACCCTAAGACTGCGAAAGGTCTGGTTCGCCGCGAAGTCGTCAGACTCTATACCCCAGGCACATTGGTTGATACAGAGTTTCTTTCTCCGGGTGAGTTCAATTATCTGACCGCGCTCGCTATTCGACCAGATTCGTCCCGAGGATTAGTCATCGGCTTGGCTGCCCTTGAGGTGTCCACGGGTGATTTTTGGGTGATGGAGACGGATGGTCCACAAGCCGTCACCCAGGTTCTGAATGAGCTCGCGCGTCTGGAGCCTCGAGAATTGCTGTTTCCTGTTGACCTTGATCGCCGGCGCTTCCGGTGGATTGATGAGGTCCCCGGAGTCCGCCTGTGTGAACGCCCTTCCGTCTCATTTGACCTCAAGCACGCCGAGCAGGTGCTCCATGAGCACTTCGAGGTCCAATCTCTCAAGAGCTTTGGATGCCACGATATGCCCATAGGGATCTGCGCAGCAGGTGCCGTGTTGGAATACCTTCGTCAGACTCAACCGACCACGCCCCTCACTCATATTCGCCGGATCATGCTCCGCGGTACTGATGAATTTATGCAGCTGGATAGTACATCGATCCGTAATCTTGAACTGCTGAAACCAATTACAGGCGATGAGCGTTCTTCTGTTTCAAAGGCAACAACGCTCTTGAGTATTCTCGATCGAACCAGCACGGCTATGGGAAGTCGCCTTCTCCGCCAATGGCTCATCAGGCCCTTGATTCGCTGCGAACAGGTCCGCTCGAGATTGGATGCAGTTGAGGAACTTAAAGACCAGATGATGGTACGAACGGCTCTCCGTTCTGCCTTGCGAGAGATTCAGGATATCGCACGACTAGGTAGTCGCCTTGTCCTGGGTCTGTCCGGCCCGCGTGAACTTCTTGCTCTCAAACAGTCTCTCGGCGCCTTACCAGAGATTCTAGTGCAGTTAGACCTTCTTAGGAACCAACTGTTCGGTGAGTCGCGGGCTTCGTGGGACAGCGCTCAAGATCTCTATGAGCTGATTGAACAGTCTATCCGTTCCGATGCCCCGATCTCAGTTCGTGATGGAAAGATCATCAAAGAAGGATACGATCCTCAGATTGACGACTTACGAAAGGTGAGTAAAGAAGGCAAGGGGTGGATTGCTGCCCTCGAAGTTCGTGAACGGGAACGAACCGGCATTGATTCGCTGAAGGTTCGCTACAATCAAGTCTATGGATACTATATCGAGATTACCAAGGCCAATCTTACCCGTGTGCCGGCCGACTACATCCGCAAGCAAACCCTCGTCAATGCCGAACGGTTCATGACTGCCGAGTTAAAGGATCTTGAAGAACGTGTCATCGGAGCTGATGCGCAGCTTCTTGCCAGGGAGCAGGAAGCGTTTATTCAGCTTCGCTCTCGATTGGCCGAAGAAGCGCATCGGCTTGAAAGAATCACCACCACCCTTTCGGTCATTGATGTGTTGGCTGGGTTGGCAGAAGTGGCCGCCCTTCATCGATACGTGAAGCCTACTGTCACTGAGGATGATACCCTCACCATTCGAGACGGTCGCCATCCTGTAGTAGAACGCCTCTGTGTCGATTCGACGTTTGTGCCTAATGATACTGATCTGGATATCGGCTTGAACCGCCTAGTAATCATTACTGGGCCAAACATGGCAGGAAAAAGCACCTATCTTCGCCAAGTAGCCCTGATTGTTTTGATGGCGCAAGTCGGTAGCCTCGTTCCGGCAACGGAAGCACACATAGGGGTAACGGACCGGATTTTCACAAGAGTCGGAGCTTCAGATAATTTGGCTGGAGGCCAGAGCACGTTCATGGTTGAAATGGTTGAGACTGCACATATTTTACGAACGGCCACACAGCGGAGCCTGATTTTGTTGGATGAAATTGGTCGAGGCACAAGCACCTATGACGGTCTCAGCATCGCATGGGCAATTGCTGAGTACATCCATGACTGCACACGTCTAGGAGCGCGTACCTTGTTTGCCACGCACTACCATGAGATGACCAACTTGGCGCTGCAACGGACTGGGATCAAAAATTACTGCGTCGCTGTTCGTGAGCAGGGCGATGAGGTGGTGTTTCTTAGAAAAATTGTGCCAGGGAAAGCAGATCGAAGTTATGGTATTCACGTTGGTAAACTCGCGGGGTTACCCGCAGAGGTTATTCGCAGAGCTCAATCCGTGCTGTCGCAGCTGGAACAGCCGGAGTCGTCCTGCTCCAACCCTTCACAGGAACAGCCCCACGTGGATTCCTCTCCTCTTCCCAAGCCTCATCCCATTATTGATGAAGTTAAGCAGATCGACCTTTTCTCGATGACCCCGCTCGATGCGATGAATCGGCTAGCCGAGCTGCAGCGCATGGTCAAGTAGGATCCCAGCCATTCGTCATAATGGATAGCACTCAGGGAGGTTGAACGTGAAAAGGAAAGGGCGCCCTTCCCCTCAGGGGAAAGGGCGCCCTTTCTCGTCACTCGGTAAAGTCCTCAGTGGACCTGGTTATACTGCGCTGTCCAAGGAATTAACCCACCGACTGTTTTCCCACCGGGGAGCATAACATCATATTGCATACCCACGTTACTCCCATCCGGCGTTACCGGGGATTCGTTGAGGGTTGTCTTAGCCTTTGAACAGGCTGAGTCAAACTCGTTTTTCCCCGTACATTCCTTGAAACGAAGCGCGGAAATGCTCAGGGGTTTACCGACGGTACCAGCCACCTCAGGAATCTTTTTCACTGACGAAATCACACGATGGTTCTGCTCGCTTTCCACAACGACGAACTCGATCAAGTCCGTGGTGCTACCGGGAGGTACTTCTTTTGCCGCTGCCGGCCCTGCATGAGGTCGCCCCATCTTCTTCAGTTCTTGCCAGACGGACTTCTCGGCATAAAACTTCAACGTCTTACCTGGGTGAACCTTTTGCCAATAGAGCCCACTCTCGGCATTGCCGCCAAAAACGGAAACATTGATCCAGACTGCTTCATCGTACGGATCCAGTACGATCACCCTACCTTGTATGGTGGTCGGCTTACTCATATCTCCCCATTCGAACCGTTCCTGGAATGACTCAATCGCCGAGGCGGTCGAAGCCATACCGACGACCAGCGCGACGGCTGCCAGAATGGCTGCACCTTGCTTCTGCAACATCATGATCGCATCCTCCTTACGACAACGTCTTTGCGCATTGAGAGTGTCTAGTTTAGTCCTTCATTACCTTAAAAGCGGTAATGGTCCTGCCACTCAGTGTCACCTCCATGGCCACCAATTCTTGTGAGGCTTTGATGATCTGATCCATCAACGCCTTGTCTTTCACTGCCAGGCGAACCGTCGTGGCGGCATGATACCAACCCGAATACGTTGAGTTCTTTTCGGTTCCGCCGGAAAACCCCCACGCACAGCAACTGAACAAGGGATCTGGCGGCTTGACGTCAAGCATGGTCGAGGATCGGCCTCCCGTATCGCCGGATCCTGGTTCTCCTGTATTCCAATATTGAATCCCGAACAAGAGTTCCCCATCGGGATTATCAGCCCATTGCGACCAGACACGCCCTTGCAGCGTCTTGAGGCCGGCTTCGGCCTTCAGCGGCTTCCCCCCGACGACCGCATCGGCGAGACCCACCTTTTCAATGTCTCCGTCGGCGAATGAAAACTCGGCCGCTAGCAAGCCGAATCCCCAAAACACCGCGACGGCAGCTAGAACGACAGCCCTCTTCATATCTAATCCCTCCTTCATCAATTTGAACCCGATAGGTTTAGCAGGCGATCATTATTCTCATATTCGTAATGTGCCAAAAGAGCCACTGCAAAATTTATTGTTCGTTACGGACTTTAAAGACTCCCTACACTACGCGCAAGACCTGGCAATAATAACGGAACGGTACTGAAACTGCGATGTCAAGTCAAGGAAATGTTTGCCGGAACGGGAACCGGAAACATCTGACTTAAAAGCATATGTAAAACAATGCGTTATATGATCGAACGGCGCGGCCACCGGGGATATTCATAAAGATCGTGCAGTCAATGCATGGACCTGGCGAGAAGACAGTGGTCCTAAGCCTGTCAAGGCGATTTCTTTGGACACGAATGAATCCTGTGCGACATGAAAGACGTGCTGTTCCGTCACTGCATCAATTTCTATAATCATTTGTTCCAGGCTTGTGTGACTGCCAGCAATTAATTCATCCTTTGCAAGTTTATTCATACGGCTATGAGAACTCTCCAAGCTGAGCATGAGTCCACCTTTCATTTGATCCTTCGTCCGTTTCAGCTCGTCGCGATCGATGCCCTGTTTCGCAAGTTTACGAACCTCACGGCACACCAGATCGAGGACTCGCTCAACCTCTCGTGCTTGAGTTCCTGCGTAGACGGTCACGGTGCCGCCATCAGAGTAGCCCGATAAGAAGGAGTAGATCGAATAGGATAGGCCACGTTTTTCTCGTATCTCTTGAAAAAGTCTGGAACTCACACTCCCACCCAGGACACTATTCAGCGCATAGACGGCGTATCGATCTTTATGACCGGCAGCCACGCCTGGCAATCCTACGCAGAGATGTACCTGCTCCAATGGCTTCTGCTTCATGGTCACGCCACCACAGAGTTCGGCGGGCCAGCGTTTCCCCGGCACAGCACGACTGGGGTTCTGATACTTGCCGAACGTCCGAGCAATGGTCGCCTCAAGTTTCCGTAGATCAAAATTTCCGGCAACTGCAATGACGATTTTTTCGGGACGATAGTGCATCGCAACGTATCGCATGAGATCTTGCCGACTGACTTGAGCGATCGTTGACTCCCGCCCAAGAATCGAGCGACTCAACGGATGTCGTCCCATGACTAATTTGGTATGAAGCTCTTGAACCAGGTCTTCCGGATCGTCTTGGACCATGCGGATTTCTTCAAGGATGACCTGCTTTTCCTTCTCAATTTCTTTTTTCCCGAGTCGTGACCGGAGGAACAGATCCGACAGCAGATCCAGCGCCTTCGGCAAGTGCTGATCCAATACCTTGACGTAGAACGTCGTCGTCTCCCGAGTCGTGAAGGCGTTCATTTCGCCTCCTAACGCATCGATTTCCCTGGAGATGTCCGTTGCTGAGCGAGTCGCCGTCCCCTTAAAGAACATGTGCTCAATGAAGTGGGAGTAGCCAGCCTGTGCCGGACTTTCGTCACGAGAGCCCACATCGACCCAGATACCTATGGTGACGGATTTGAGGGACGGGATTCGCTCGGTGACGAGGCGAATCCCGTTATCGAGAATACGTTTGCAATACAAGAGTTACTCGCTGGAAGAATCTTTTGTGCCACTTCCTGTCGGCGCAGGGATCGTCTCTTTTCGACTCAGTCGAATCTTACCCTGCCTATCGATCTCGAGAACCTTCACAAGAATTTGGTCCCCTTCCGATACTTCGTCGGACACCGCTTTCACACGGTGATGCGCCAGTTGCGAGATGTGAACCAGTCCGTCCGTCCCAGGCAATACCTCCACAAATGCGCCAAAGTCCATGATCTTTCGAACCGTCCCCGTATAGACCTTCCCCACTTCCACTTCCTCGGTTAAGCGGTCGATGATGTCTTTGGCTTTTTGTAACGACGCTTGATCGGAGGAGGCAATCGTCACGACACCTGTATCCTCAACGCTGATTTTGACCCCGCAGTCCGATTGAATCCCACGAATGGTTTTACCGCCCTGACCAATAATGTCTCGAATCTTATCCTGTTTGACCTTCATCGTGTGGATGCGTGGAGCAAAGGGTGAGAGGTGAGTCCGCGGTTCGGGGAGCGCCTTCGCCATATGGCCGAGGATATGCAGTCGTCCCAAACGAGCTTGTTCCAAGGCTTGCTGCATCAGCGCCGTCGTGATCCCGCCGATCTTGATATCCATCTGAAGCGCGGTGACGCCATTCTTCGTCCCACAGACCTTGAAGTCCATGTCGCCTAAATGATCCTCCAGACCGAGGATGTCCGACAAGATAATGACGTCGTCGCCTTCCTTGATCAGACCCATAGCGATGCCGGCCACCGGTTCCTTGATCGGGACACCGGCATCCATCATGGCTAATGTTCCGCCGCAGACCGTCGCCATCGAGGATGAGCCGTTGGATTCCAGAATTTCAGAAACAATCCGCAGCGTATATGGGAACACATCCTTGTTTGGGATAACGGGCTTCAACGCGCGTTCAGCCAAGGCACCGTGCCCGACTTCACGTCGCCCGGGTGAACGAAGCGGACGTGCCTCACCGACGCTAAACGGCGGGAAGTTGTAGTGCAGCATGAATGTGCGCGTGTACTCGCCTTCTAGCGCGTCGATGCGTTGTTCATCGTCGGTCGTCCCTAATGTCACGACCGCCAAGCTCTGCGTTTCACCTCGGGTAAAAATCGCTGAACCATGGGCTCGTGGCAATGCTCCCGCTTCGCAGGTGATCGGACGAATGTCGGCTGGTCCCCGCCCATCGGCCCGTGACTGTTTCTCTAAGATCATTTTCCGAACTTCCGTGTACTCCAGTTGGTGGAACACGATCTTGACGTGCCGTTCACGCGAGAGCTCCTCCGGTTTTTTCAATTTTTCAATAGCGCCAGCCAGAACCTGATCCAATCGCTCTTGCCGGGCGGTCTTATTAGAGATCATGATGGCATCACGAATGGGCTGCGCGACCAATGCTTTGATCTCGGCCTGTAATTGGGAATCAATCGACTCAGCCACCACCGCTCGCTTCACCTTTCCGACTTTCTGAGCCAACTCAGTGATCTTCTTGACGATCTTCTTAATCTCGGAGTGCGCCAGTTCCAGGGCTTCGAGCATCGTCTGTTCGGGCAATTCGTTGGCGCCCGCTTCCACCATCATGACGGCGTCCGCGGTGCCTGCAACCACCAGATGAAGATCGCTCTGCTCCATGGACTCAAGGTCGGGATTGACGACGAGCTGACCTTTGATACGGCCGATCTTCACGCCAGCCACGGGACCATTGAATGGAATATTCGAGACCGCGAGGGCGGCGGATGCCGCAGTAATGCCGATGACGTCGGAAGAACCAGTCTTATCCGCTGAGAGCACTGAGGCAATCACTTGTGTTTCAAAATAATATCCTTCTGGAAAGAGTGGACGGAGAGGGCGATCGATCAATCGGCTTGTTAACACTTCCTTTTCAGCTGGTCGACCTTCACGTTTGAAATAGCCACCTGGGATCTTACCCGCGGCATAGGCTCTTTCTTGATAATCGACGGTCAGTGGAAGGAAATCTATTCCAGGCTTGGCCGTTTGCGCAGCCACGGCTGTGGCCATGACTATCGTATCACCGTATGACGCCCAAATTGATCCGTCGGCCTGCTTGGCGACCCGACCAGTTTCAAGACGGAGTGTCCGGCCAGCAATGTCGATCTCTACAACATGTACCATCTATGGTCTCCTCTGGTTAGATCCACAGATGCCCACTGAGATACGCTCGAACCAGGCATATTCATGGCTGTGCCGAATGGCCTGAACCATCGGTATGGTGCTACCGGGTCATAGCCTGTCGGCATTGAGTATGCAGAGTCAGAACGCATGTCGGTGTTCATCTGTGGGATATGTGAACTCTGCTATGATAACGGCCTACGCCGTCGCGCCGCTTACTTACGAATGCCAAGACGATCAATAATGGCTCGGTAACGCGCTTCTTCCACGCCACGAAGATAGTCGAGCAATCGTCTTCTCCGACCGACCAGTTGCAACAAGCCCCGGCGAGAGTGGTGATCTTTTTTATGGGTTTGGAAATGCTCGGTCAGATAGGTGATTCGGTTAGTCAACACGGCAATTTGGACTTCCGGTGACCCGGAATCCTTATCGTGTTGCTGAAATTGCTTGATGAGTTCTGTCTTTGCTTCTTTCAGTAATGCCATCGCGGCTCCTTCCATCTTAATGAGTCGAAAGACTAAATACTTTACGAATTTTAATCGGCCCCAAGCCCTGCGTATCGTGCGTGCCAATCGCCAACAGTTGGCCGGCTTCATTCTTCAGCCGGACCGGCACGGGATGGGGCGAAGCAGGGAGTTGACTGATTCCCACCGGGGACACCGGCGTTCCATGGACAACCCGTTGGGCCTGTTCTGCATTGACGACCACCGTCGGGAGCTGGGATAAGAGTTGATCCAACGAAAGAAACCGTTCTCGGAGCGTGCCCATGGCAAGATGGCCTGCGATTTCATCGATCGTCAACGCCTCATCGATTGAAAGAGGGCCCACTCGACGACGCTGAAGCGCATAAAGATGGCCACCCACCCCCAAGGCCTGGCCAATGTCGGTACACAGCGCGCGCACATATGTCCCTTTTGAGCACACAATACGAAGAGTCACGTCACAACCGTTGATAGCCAGGACTTCCAGCTCGTGAATGGTTACAGACCGCTCGACCCTATCGATGGTCTTGCCGGCTCTTGCTGCTTTGTACAGCGGTTGCCCGCTGACCTTCACGGCGGAATACATCGGAGGCAATTGCCGTTGCGTTCCTCGAAACTGCGTTACGACCGTATGGATCATATCCTCATTCACCTGGCATGGATCAGTCTTTGTCAGCACCTGACCTGACGCATCCTGGGTGTCAGTCGTTTCCCCAAGCCGTAAAACAGCCCGGTACTCCTTATCCCAATCCATGAGGTATTCGGCAATTCTTGTCGCACGTCCGACCAGAATGGGTAGGACACCCGTAGCGCTCGGGTCCAGCGTGCCGGCATGACCGACTTTGCTTTCCCCGAGTATCTTCCGTACCTTAGCCACAACATCGTGTGATGTCCATCCGGCTTCTTTGTGGGCAATAAGAACCCCGTCTACGCTATCCTCATGTTCCATTATAATTTGCGCCGTCTTCTATACGCCCTAAGAGGGCGCGATACGTTCTCTCTCACTCTGAGTATCTGATGTCTCTTGTCCTTCATTGTCATGATGGAGTCCATCCAGCAACTGCATAATGCGATCGCCGCGTGGCCCACTGATATCTTTTTTAAAGATAACATCCGGAAGGTAGCGGAGAGAAAGCCGACGACCTAGCTCCGCTCGCACAAAGCCACTGGCCTTGGAGAGCCCGATAAAGATATTCCGCTCTGCCTCGCCCGTCTCCATGGTTGTGACAAAAACACGAGCAATGCGTAAATCCCCGGTGAGTTCCACATCAGTGACGGTGACATCATGCACCCGAGGGTCTTTGATTTTCCGCATGAGGATGTCGGCCACTTCCATCTGGATCTGATCCGCCACCCGATCTGCTCTTTTATAGCTCGTTTTTGCCATCTTGCTCGTGTGACGCTATCCATCACAGGCTGCGCGTGAGGCTTAGAGCAATTCCCGTTGGGTCCGTAGGATTTCAACCGTTGGCATGCTTTTGATCACATTCAACGCTTGTTCAAGCACCTGATTCACGTAGCTGCCGTCATTGGCTACACAAGCCATACCGAGAACCGCCTTCTGCCAAAGGTCTTGGCCATCCACTTCAGCAATGGAGAGATTAAACTTTCCCCGAAGTCTGTCCTTTAGTCCGTGAAGGACCTGCCGCTTGTCTTTGAGCGATTGGCTCCCTGCAATGAATAACTCTACGGTACAGAGCCCCACCACCATATTGAGCACTCATCTTCATCAAGGCTTTGATGGAACCTCACGGTGGCGGCTGCGCCGTTCCTCCTCACATCGAGAGAGACGACATAAGAATAGACGCGAGGCTTCCTAGAGCTTTGTCGCAATCTTGTCGATCGTGTACGCTTCAACGATGTCACCGGTCTTCACATCATTGAAGTTTTCAACGCTCAACCCACACTCATAACCTTGTTGGACTTCTCGCACATCGTCTTTAAACCGCCGTAGAGAACCAAGCTTGCCCTGATATACTACGACGTTATCGCGAATAACTCTTACTCCTGCACTTGAACGGGCAATCGTCCCATCGACGATATACGCCCCGGCCACCGCTCCAACCTTGGGAATCATAAACACCTGCCGCACCTCGGCTCGACCCAAGACTCGCTCCTTAAGCGTGGGCTCGAGTAAGCCTTCCATTGCGGCTTTGATGTCGGCAATGGCGTCATAAATGATCGTATAGAGCCTAACGTCAACGCCCTGCTGTTCGGCCAATGCAGTTGCCTTGGGCTCAGGTCTGACGTTGAAGCCGATGATAATAGCTCGTGACGCAGCTGCAAGCAGGACATCAGACTCCATGATACCCCCGACTCCGTTATGAATCACACGGAGCTTGACGGCGTCGGTCGAGAGCTTTTCAACAGCACCCGCCAGCGCTTCCGACGATCCTTGCACATCAGCTTTGATCACAATGGCCAATTCCTTGACTGATCCCTCCTGAATCTTCGCAAAGAGATCATCCAGCGTCACCTTCGCCGGACCAGCGAGCTCTGCAGCCCGCCGCTTTTGCGATCGCTCCTCGGCGATCTCTCGAGCCACTCTCTCGTTGGAGACGACTTGGAAGACATCTCCTGCCGATGGAACCCCCGGTAAGCCGATCACTTCCACTGGGATCGACGGTCCGGCCTGCCGAGCCTTCTCGCCCCGATCATTAATAAGAGCCCGGACGCGCCCGCTAAATGAGCCCACCACATACGCATCGGCTACCTTGAGAGTCCCACTCTGCACCAAGACCGTTGCAACCGGACCCCTGCCGCGTTCGATTTTTGCTTCGATCACGGTACCTCGAGCCTGTCGATGTGGATCTGCCTTAAGCTCAAGCACTTCGGACTGAAGTAGGATCATCTCTAGCAGCGTATCGAGCCCCGTTTTCTGCTTCGCGGACACCTCCACCATAATGGTGTCGCCTCCCCAGGCTTCTGAAATCAAGCCATGCTCTGAAAGTGCGTTTTTAACTCGATCAGGATTGGCATCAGGTTTGTCGATTTTGTTCATTGCCACGATCAGTGGCACCCCAGCTGCTTTGGCGTGATGGATCGCTTCAACGGTCTGCGGCATCACCCCGTCATCGGCGGCAACAACCAAAATAACGATGTCGGTAACCTTCGCTCCTCGAGCCCGCATCGCGGTGAACGCTTCGTGGCCAGGCGTGTCTAGAAACGTAACTTGCTTACCGCGCACCGAGACCGTATAGGCGCCAATATGTTGTGTAATGCCGCCAGCTTCACCCTCCGCCACGTTGGTCTGGCGAATCGCATCGAGCAAGGATGTCTTCCCGTGATCGACATGGCCCATAATGGTGACGACCGGAGGGCGAGGTTCAGGTCGTTCGTCCTCGCCCGTATCGACGAGATCTTGCAATAAGTCCTCTCCTACCTTCTCAATCGCGATTTCGATTTTGACACCACTTTCTTCGGCAAACATTGTTGCCGCATCCAGATTCATTGGCTGCTGAAAGGTCAGCATCTGGCCCATGTCCATTAATTTGCGAACGATGTCCGCTGGCCGCTGACCGATCAACTCGGCAAATTCCTTCACCGTGGTCCGCGGTGTGACTTTGACACTTTTCCGGCGAGGCTTTGTGATTTCAGCCGGCGTACTGTGGTGCAAGTGCTTGGATCGGTCATCACGTCGCTGCACTGGGATCGCACGGAGATCCTGCCATCTGGCGGCATCTTCACGGAGCTTCACATCCTGTTGCTCGTCTTTAGGACGACCCACCTTTCGTGCTTTTTTAAGTTTATCTTTTTGACTTTCCGCTTCAATAGCCTCAAACGCCGTACTCTTCTTTTTTGCGGCCACGGCCTCCACGGTCGCCGCTACGAGACCTGGTGGTGGAGGTACCGTCGGCTTCTGTTGCGTCGCTTCCTGATCCGGAACGATAGGAGCCGGATCTGCCGGCAGCATCTTGCCCGAGGCTTCCTCTGCCACAAGACTGCGCTCAGTCTCCACTCCCTCACCTGACTGGTCGGCCGGTGCGGAAGAGTCTGGCACGAAGCTGGGTGCTCCGACCTGAGCCGAATGCTCATCTTCGAAAACGGATGCAGCAGACGCGACCTCGGTTGGCTCATCCTCTTTCTTTCGCTTGATCAGAATGCGACGCTTGTCGGGCTTAGGAGACTCCTCCATCAAATGGCCCCTGGCCGTTGTCCCTTTTCCGCGAGTTGCGTCTGGCGTTGATTTTGTAGCGAGATCGTCTTCGGTTGCCGATGACTGCCCCTTTGATCTTGACGCGAGCTTTTCCATCACCTTCTGAACAGTCTCATCATCCAGGGCGCTGCTATGAGACGTGACCGACGCGCCCATCTTCTTGAGCTCGGGGATGAGCACACGATTTTCCATTCCTAACTTCTTGGCAAGTTCGTATACACGCATGGTCATCGAATGGTTCCGTCGGTTATCCGCTCGTCGCTTCTTCAGCTCTGGCAGCTTGACGCGCTTCTTCCTGGAGTCGCTGCGACTCGGCCTCTTCGGCAAGCGCCGCTTTAATTTCCTTATCGCGCTCGACCTTTTCTTTCTCGTATTCAGTTGCGCTGATGATATCGATTTTCCACCCTGTCAAACGTGCGGCAAGCCTGACATTTTGCCCATTCTTGCCGATGGCCAGCGACAATTGTGAGTCAGCGGCGACCACGAGCGCCGACTTTTTCTCTTCATCGATCCCGACCTTTTCAATGGTTGCCGGATTCAAGGCCTCAGCAATGAATACTCGAGGGTCTTGCGTCCACGTAATGATGTCGATCTTCTCGCCTCGTAACTCACGGACGACCGCCTGGACACGGGACCCCTTGATTCCGACACAGGCTCCGACTGGGTCCACAGCTTTCTCCCGTGACGTGACGGCAATTTTTGTTCGATCTCCAGGCTCTCGAACAACCGACTTGATCTCGATGATCTTCTCCATCACTTCTGGCACTTCAAGTTCAAACAGCTTTGCCACGAATTGCGGGTGACTTCGAGACAATATGACTTGAACATCCTTTGGCGTACGACGGACTTCCAGTAACATTGCCTTTACACGATCACCACGCCGATATGTTTCGCGGGGAATCTGCTCCTGGATGGGTAGTATCGCTTCCGTCTTTCCAAGATCCACGAGGTAATTGCGGCGCTCCATGCCCAGAATGATGCCCGTGACAAGATCTCCCTGCCGCGTAGAGTATTCCTTTTGGACCGCCTCCCACTCTGCCTCTCGAACCTTTTGAAATATGACTTGCTTCGCTGTTTGGGCAGCGATTCTCCCCAACTCGTTCATCTCGATCAGAGAACCGATTTCGTCGCCCACTTCAGCTTCACTGTCGTATTGACGCGCTTCCTGAATCGAGATTTCAGCTTTGGGATTACTGACCGTTTCCACAATGGTTTTCTTGGATACGACAGAAATTTCTCCTGTCTTTGGGTCAATCTCCACCTGAATGTTCTCAGCCTGGCCAAAGCGTTTTTTGGCAGCTGTCTGCAGGGCGGATTCAATAGCTCCGATTACTCGGGCTTTGTCGATCCCTTTCTGACGCCCGATTTCATCGATGACTGAAATCAGTTCTCGATTCATACCTCACGCTCCTGCATCCGGTTACCGTCCACAACGCTCGACTTCAAATATCTAAATTTTTATGACCAGCTTCGCCTCGGCAATCATCTCCCGATCCAAACTCATCGGCTGCGATATCCGCGGTGCAACGACAGCCAGCACGACAGCACGCTCATCTACTTCCATTAATCGTCCCGTAATCTTCCACTGACCTTCGACTGGTTGGCGAAGCTTGAGGTTCACCTCTTTCCCAATCGCTCGCTGATAATCTTGCAGTCTCTTAAATGGCCGATCCAGACCTGGCGAAGAGACCTCAAGCGTGTAGGCGTGGGGAAAGGGATCGGCGACGTCAAGGGCCGGGCCCAAGGCTTTATGTGTTTGTTCACAATCTGTGATGGTGACTCCACCTGGTTTATTGATCAGAACACGAACAACCGAACGAGGACCTTGCCCGACACAGACCACATCAACCAACTCAAGTCCAAGCGTCCATAAAATCGGTGAAATAATTTCCTGCAATCGGTCGGCAACCGCCTGCAAACATTTACCCGGCATGCTCAACCTAATACTGCTCGACATGTGCCCAAACAAAAAAGTGGGCATGAGCCCACTTACAGAGGCAGCACCATAACACGCACCCTGAAGCAAAGCAAGAGCTCTAGCCGGTCAACAGCGCCCACTGGGCGGCCAGCGTTCTCGTGATTGGGCCTGGCTGGCCGGACCCAATGGTCTTCCCATCGACCTGAACTACTCCGAGCACTTCGAGTGTGGTCCCGGTCAGGAACACCTCGTCTGCTGCGTAAAGCGCATCGAGCGATATGGACCGTTCTTCAACCGGAATATTTTCTTTTTTGGCCAACCCCAACACCACTGTCCTGGTGACGCCAGACAGGATCCGTGGACCTTCAGGAGCCGTCATGACCACTCCATCTTGAACAGCCATCACATTACTTAAGGCACCTTCCATCACACAACCGTCTCGAATGAAAATGGCTTCGAACACCCGAGCCTTTCCTGCCTCTTCACGTGCAAGAACGTTGGCAAGCAAATTGACGCTCTTGATATCGCATCGTCCCCAGCGAAGATCTTCACAGGTGCATGCCGTGACGCCGGCCTGGCGCATTTCAGTGGGCAGACTATGTAATTCCTTAATCGTCATGACGATGGTCGGGCAAATTTCGGAGGGGAAGCTGTGCTCCCGAGGAGCCACGCCTCGGGTAATCTGGATATAGATCTTGGCCTCTTGATATCCTGCCAGACTGAGTCCGTGGTTGATCCACTGCATCCATTGCGCTCGTGAATATGGCTGGGAAATAAAGAGCTCCTTCGCACTTCGCTCAAGTCGTGCGAGATGCGCCTCCAGCTGGAACGGCGCCCCACGATACGTCCTGATCACTTCGTAGACGGCGTCAGCAAACTGGAACCCCCGGTCATCGATAGAGACGGTTGCATCCTGCCATGGAATGAAACGACCATTGATGAACGCGACGTCGGACATGAATTCAATTCCCAGTGACAGACTGGACGTCTATCCTAAAGACTCGACGCTCCTCAGCGGTAAATTTCCATCCCATGCGTTTTTCAAACACTACCTGATACACACCTGGCTGGACGGCCTTGAACTCAAAGATGCGTTGCCCATTCTCCACCGCGTTATTACTCGCAATGCGAAGGAATTCATCACTGAGGAGGGCAAGCCCTTTCGTGTCATACGCAGGCACCCACTGTTCGCCTCTGGTCCGGTCCTCCCACAGGTGGATGACGAACGGCTCATCAACTGTGACCTTGCGGCAATCCGTGACATCCAGAGTTGGGTTGTGGCCCGCACTAGAAAAGCTCACGTCTGTTCCTGTTCGTGCAAATCATCGTCGCGGCTGACTTCTTTGCTTACATCTTCCTGCGTGGACCGATCATGACGTCCGACCCCTCAACCCGGACCTCGTAACTGCCCACACAGTATCCACCGCCATCTGTACCTTGCCCGTTTCGGATATCAAACGCGAGATCATGCCAAGGGCAAGCAATGACATATCCCTTGAGTCTCCCCTCAATAAGCGGTCCTCCTTCATGAGGACAGCTGTTATGGATAGCATATAATGTGCCGTCAATATTGAACAATGCGATCGGGCGGTCGTTGACTGTCACGATCTTCGATTTGCCCGGGGGCACCTCTTCAATCTGCGCAACTTTCTGGAAGCCACTCATCGTGCTTGTTTCCTTTTTCACGTTCCGCAGCACCTACATGCGGAGGGTGTATTTGAGTTCATCCTCTTTTGCAACTTTTGCCTTCTGAATGAATCCCGATTCAGCCTGTATCACATAACGAGCCGGTTCAGGTGGCGGTCCGAAGAATGGGCACGGGTCTTTGCTACACGGTTCCGCGTACTCCAGCATGTGGACGACATGATGACCCTCGTCTATCCAGAGAATATCGATAGGAAATCGATATTCTCTAGTCGTGATGCGGTGCAAACCGTTCTGCTCAAAAATGTAAAGCATTCCGCCGTTGGGAGGCAGTGTGTCGCGAAAGGCCAGCCCAAAGAGCAATTTCTCCGGAGTATCCGCCACTTCAGCTTCGAGCTGAATTCCACTAGGGAACGTCACGACAATGATGCTTGATTCCTTACGCTCGCCCAGAAAGACCGATGCACTCATCAGAAGAAGTGCAAGCAGGACCATCATGATGATCCGCTTGTTTCGCTGTTCTCGGCTTCCAGGTTCTATCTGACTACCTGACATTTTGTGACGGCCGGCATTTCTTTCACTGTTGGGCCCAATGACCCACGCACATGACCACGCTAGGTCTTCTGACCGGATTACGTTCTGTTGACTTAGAAAAGAATCGCAGAATAAAATATCCCTTCGCATTTCTCGCTACCATGACGTGCGCACTATGGTGGGAGTGGTGTGAACTTGTCAATATTGTTTGGTCTTTGGGAAGTGAGAAGGAGGCTTGGGTCATGGCTTTATTGATAACGGATGAATGTATCTCGTGTGGAGCATGCCTGCCAGAATGTCCTAATGAAGCAATTTTCGAGACCAGAAGCGATGCCGAGACTAAAGGTAATCACGTTGGTGATGGACAAGGTGTCGGCGACAATATTTATGTCATTGCCCACGATCGCTGCACCGAGTGTGTTGGTCACTTTGATGAACCCCAGTGTGCGGCAGTGTGTCCTGTCGATAATTGCTGTATCTCAGACCCCGCTTACCCTGAGACGACGGACGTACTTCTTGAAAAGGCGAAAACTTTGAATCCTGATAAGGAGATTGATTCTGCCAAAGTCTGGAGCGGTGTAAGAAACTAACTCATTTCGAATTGGTATTGTGAAGGCCCCAGTTTCTATAGAAATGGGGCCTTCTGCATTTCATGGACTCACTTGAAAAACAAAAGGCCTCGGTGAGACTCACCGAGGCCTTTTGCTATGACCACTCGAGCTGGGATATATTACTTCAGCATGAGCAACTTGCCGCCGACATGCCCTGCATGCAAGTGACAACTATATTCAAGGACGCTCCCCGTATTATAGAACAAATCACTGGTCGGAACACCGATGTACCGCGTCTCCCCTGGCTTCAGCACCAACTTGATATCCAGAACAGTTGGTGCCGATTGATTCACTGCTGCGCTGAGACGAAATCCATGTTCGGCTGTTGCATTATTCGTCACCTTTAGGAGAACCGGCGAACCTGGACGTGTCTTAAAATCGATGACTGTCATGGGAGGATACCACGTCTTCGTGTTGCCGATTTCGATAGCGACGAATGAGGCATCCACGCTCAGTTCCTTAAAAGGTTGGCCGACGACAGATCCGGTTTCCAGATCACCTACTTCAACACCACCCGCTTGAAGTGCATACGAACCCGAAACCCCAGCCAACAGCACTCCAAGGCCGAGGATAATTGCCAACATTGACTTGCCCATGACTACCCCCCTTGCAAGAAAAGAAGAGATGAATAGAGGCTTGAATATGTGCCGCCTAAGTCTGGAGGACGTGCAGGCTTTCTTGTGAATGTTTACTTTGGTCTTTATGTATGAGCCCCGTAACCCTCGACACGATACAAGATTTGATACGGCGGTTCTTATATCACAGGGGTTAAAACGGAAGCAACCAATTAGGAACTGCTTGGGATCAAGGAAAGGAGTGGCCTCATCCTGATCTAGGCTGTATTTTTGCGACTCGCCACCGGTCGACACGAGCGCATAATCCATCTGAGATGTCAGTGTCTCGCATGAGATGCACTGGCTCTTATTCTTGCAATACGGCCCCTCACCTTGTCTCCTTACTATTAACCCAGCGTTTCCTGCAGAGCGTTCTTAAGTATTTCCCAAAATTTCCGATACTGACATTGAGGGGTTGCTTGATGCCAATTTTTCTCGCGGTCAATGGAATCACAGAGACCTATCCCGTAAGACCACCGGGCTCCCGGCTTAGCATGGTTGAGCCTGTTGTGGGGACTGAACGTGATGGCCAACACTCTCCTCCATTGGATCATTCGGCCTTGACTGCGCAAACCGCTTATCAACAACAGAGTGCCCAGCAACCACATCCAAGACCAGCGGTGCTTGCCCAGGACTTAATGAAAGCCCCGGTCCTTTCCCTTCCCTCCGACAGTACGCTGCTCGACGCCTGGGTGCTGATGTCTCACAAGGGTTTCCATCATATCCCCATCACTTCCCTGCATGGCACTCTGGTGGGAATGGTATCTCATCGTGATCTGCTGCGACACGTACCCGAGCTTGTCACCGCTGGTGATAGCAGACAAGCTTCTGCAAGGCGATTAGCGGAGATCATGACCTCCAGAGTTATCTCTTCAACTCCCATTACGGAGATTCGAGAAGTTGCTCGCGTCATGCTCGATGAACAAATTCATGCGGTTCCGGTTTTGGACCACGCCCGCCGTCTAGTTGGCATGCTTTCGACGCAAGACCTGCTACAAGGCATCGCCAACCATGGCCCACTTGAGCTTTGGACTTGACCCCCACTTTTAATCGAACCGCCTTATTCTGCCTAGAAAAACGGACTCCCAATTCGATCAATACGCTTGTCTGCCTCCCTCGAAAGGCTGCTCCACATTCGTAGGGCTAGGCCAGCCAGCGGTCTCGTAATAGGGTGGTACCCATCAAGACGATGGTTAGGAGGCTTCCCTCCGGGACACATTCAACATGACGTTGGTAGATAACTTTTTCGACACTCCTATCGCTGCAGGAATTTCTGCTCTGGCGCTCTTGACCATAGGGCTGCTCCTCAAGAAAGACCAAGGGCGTCGGTGGGTCCTGAGCCTGAGTCTCCTTTTGTACATCCGCTACATGGTCTGGCGAGCACTTTACACAATACCCACCGACGACCTGAGCAGTCTAGTCATTGGATGGATCGTCTATCTCGCCGAACTGTACGGGCTCTGTCAGTTTTGTTTCTTCACGTATCAATCCTGGTCACCGACCGACCGTCAACCGGCACCGATCACGAATTACCCAACCGTCGACATCATGGTCACTGTTGTGGATGAACCGCTGTCGCTCTTGCGGCAAACATTGATGGGCTGTCTATCACTGGAATATCCCAGAGATCGCTTCAATGTGTACGTTCTCGATGATGGCCGTCGCCTTGAAGCCAAAAAGATGGCGACCGCACTGGGATGTGGCTATATCAGACGCCCGGATCATCCCCGCCATGCCAAGGCGGGAAACCTCAACCATGCTCTTCGCTTGACCGATGGTGATCTCATAGCCGTGTTCGATGTTGACCATATCCCTGCGCGTGCATTTCTGAAAGAGACTGTCGGATTCTTCGATGACGAAAAAGTGGCTATCGTTCAGACTCCCCACCATTTCTACAATCCCGACGTTTTTCAACGCAATCTGCGAGTAGGTGAACTCGTCAAGAACGAGCAGGCATTGTTCTTCCGCTCCTTACAAGCCGGACGAGACGCGCACAACAGCGCCTTCTTCGCCGGCAGCGGCGGTCTCTTCCGACGACAACCCCTTGAGGAGATTGGTGGGTTCCAAACTCAGACTATCACCGAAGATATCCACACGAGCATGAACCTGCATGCGAAGGGGTATACGTCCTGCTACCTCAATCGCGTGCTGTCGGCTGGCCTGATGCCGGAGACATTTGAAGGCTATCTCAAGCAGCGAAAGCGGTGGGCCATGGGTTGCATTCAAGTCCTCCTCCGTGACAACCCTCTCACCAAACGTGGTCTGACCTTGTCACAGCGACTGGATTATTTCGGGTCGATCTTTTACTTCTTTTTCGGTCTTCCTCGCCTCATTTGTCTAGTCGCTCCGCTTTCTAGTCTTCTGTTCCAGACACCACCAATTCATGCCAATGTCGTATTGCTTGGCCTTCACTTCTTTTCTTTCTACATCGCATCGGCACTCGTCATGCGTCCGGCGAGCCGAGGCTCCCGCAACCCATTCTGGTCAGACATCTATGAAATCGCCATGTGCTTCGCGCTCACCTGGGTCGCGCTCAAGACCCTTGTCACGCCCCGGAAAGAGCGCCCCTTCGAGGTGACACCGAAAGGGCAACGGATTGGAAGAAACACGTCCGCTGAATTGACTTTGGCCTGGCCGCACTTGTTGACGTTCGGATTGTTGGTTGTAGGTTTGGCATTGGGGATTCAGAACTTTCGCCACGGCACTGGAGATCCAGGCCTCCCCGTCAGCCTTTTTTGGGGATCCGTCAATCTTTTGCTGCTGACGATCGCAATGTTCGTTGCCAGCGAACAGACGCAAGGCCGACAGGCGTTCCGACTTAATCGAGATTTTGTGAGCGAGTTGTTTCTAGATGACAACTCCGTCGCCGCGCGCATTCTCAACATTAATGAGCACGGCGTCGCACTGTCGCTCGAACACCCAGTGTTTACTGCACGGGACACCGTGACTCTTCTTTTAACGTCCTCTCAAGGCGCGATCGTGCGATTACCTGGCCGAATCATTAGACAGGAACGGTTACCATCCGGTGGCGTGGAAGCCGGGATTCAGTTCCAAGGACTTGATGAGGCAACGAGAGAGGTGCTTGTTGATAAGATCTTTGGGGATCCTGCATCCTGGGAAGAGACTTATCAATTCCAACCCGGTATAGCGAGCAGTCTACGATCACTGCTGTTTGCTCTTACCGCTCCGTGGAGGTCCTTCAACTGGGAACGGCGCCGGATGCTACGAGTCTCGCATGAGACCTCTTGTCGGTTAAATACCTCGACGTCCTCGCTGTCCGGCAAGTTGGAGGATATGTCCTTCACCGGCGTGAGTATCCTCTTCCCTTCAGTTCCAAAAGGGTCGTTAGTCGGAGCTCTATTGGAACTGCCCCGTATCACCCTCAAGGTTAGTCCTGTATCGGTTATGAACCGTCTCCGCACGAGCTGTGTTCGTTTCAGAGTCGAGAGCATCGAGCGAGGCGAACAGCACTGGAGAGAATTGCACCAGAAGCACTGGAGAGAATCGTAAGGAATATCGTGTCCCAGAATTGCCCTCCATCCTGCGATACGTTCTGCTCGACTTGATTCACCGACCACTATCTCGACTCAGCCCGATGGATCATCTGTCAAGAAGGCCAATTGTGTAACTTGTGAGCAACAGATCAGGTGGGAAAGGCGCTTGCATCTGATCCAGTGAACCAACTTACCCACCGGGAGAAAGACCAGAGTCTTGGAAAGGATGCGTATCGTAATCAGACCGTCCTGTTGCTGCAATCCACGATCCTAAATTCCACACTTAGTCACGTACAGAGTATCCGATCCCCACTAATGATCGGCCCTGGAAGGGAGCCACTCTAGACTTGTTCTATAACGGCTGTGCCGTCCTATTTTCTGATTTTTCTCCTGATTACCTGTGGGGTGCACTATCCTATATCAAGTACGACGAGCTTACCGTGATGGCCATGGGGTCTAGTATCCGTCATTAGGCCGTCACACTGTTGTTCGGTTTCGCGTTGACTCCGTGTAGAAGGGGAAAACCGATGGCGCGATATATGTCACTCCTACTGGCAACACTTGTCCTGACGATCCTACCGGGTCGTGCACAGGCAGGTGATGTGTTCACCGGATTTCAGATTGACAATAAGAGTCAATATTTCGGTTATTTGGGCGTGCGGACGCCGATCTTGCTGATGTCAGGCGGGACAACCATTTTTGCACAGGCAATGACAGCTGGTCTTGGATATAGCTTCAAAAGCAATGGGCAACTGCTGGATGCCAATGTGCAGTTCGTCGTCCCGTCCCTCGGGATTTCACAGACACTCGGCAAGTGGACTTTCATGGCACTTGCGGGTCCGCAACTGCGACGAATCGAGGAAGACCGGTTGAATACAAGTTCGAAGATTGATCATCAGGTCGGAGTCTTCGGGCAAATTGAAGCACTGTACTGGCATGAGAAAGGCAGCCTCCATGCGATAGGATCCTATGCTGACCTCGACAATTTTTTCTGGGGCCGTCTGCGTGGGAAATTGCTGGCGTACAAGCCCGATCGAGGTTGCTGTCCCCTCTATGCAGGGTGGGATATTGCCGGCATGGGTAATGGCGAATTTCGTGCGGTACAGACAGGACCAATTTTGGAGGTGCCGATCAGTAAGGTTTTCTTTCTGGTCAAAGGCGGGTACCAGAATAGCACCTCTTTCCATAGTGGTGGATATGGCGGAGTCGAAGTGTATTTTCCCTTTTAACTCACTCTGCCATTGACCAATGTGAGAAAGTCGCTGCCTGACCAATTGGTTTTCGAGCCAAATCGATAACGGTCCAGATTAATGCCTGCTCAACGAGAAAACGTCGGCCCGTCGAAGAAATTCTGACCCCACGATATCCATCAAAGTAGCCATTCACCCTCGCCTGCTCCAACATACGTCTGCGCTCGGCCCGGTCATCTGGCTCGGCTGTGAGTCGCGATGGCGTCTTAATGAATTGATCCCAGGAGAGCTCCCACAGATCTAACGCCGTTTGGTTCCCGTAGTTCAAGATCGGATCGGGCTCTACCCCATGCGAGACGACGACAAAGGAGGCGTCGAACAGCACGCGTGCTTGCTGGGTCGTATCACCTGTTCGTTCGATCAGTTCTCGTCCTGTCCAACGACAATAGCTGTCCAGTAGTCGCTGACTCCACTGGAGGATATGGGATTGGTTCCACTGTATGGGACTCATGCGCGTTGTGGTAGCACGTCTTGCAAGACGGGACAAGGCTCACAGACGCCTTGTCAACCGCATGGCTCTTCTCTGTATAATGTACCCTCACTATTACAAAAACTTGCAGGAGTTGTGATGGCCGCCAAAACATTGTTTGATAAGATTTGGGACTCGCACGTCGTTCGTGCTGAATCCGATGGGACGACGTTGCTTTATATCGATCGCCAGTTAGTGCATGAAGTGACTTCCCCGCAAGCGTTTGAAGGGCTGCGGCTCGCTCGACGGCACCCACGACGACCGACAGCCACACTCGCTGTGCCGGATCACAATGTTCCGACCACAGACCGCCGTCTAGGAATTATGGATCAAGTCAGCGCGCTTCAGATTCAAACGCTGGAAGATAACTGCACACATTTTGGGATTCCTTTGTTCACCATGAGCGACATCCGCCAGGGCATCGTGCACGTCATCGGACCTGAACAGGGATTTACCCTGCCCGGTACCACGATCGTGTGCGGTGATTCGCACACATCCACCCATGGAGCGTTTGGCGCCTTGGCATTCGGAATCGGGACCAGTGAAGTGGAACATGTATTGGCCACTCAATGTTTGGTGCAAAAGCGGCCAAAGACAATGGAAATCCGGGTCGATGGAGTGCTTTCAGACCGTTGTTCAGCCAAGGACATTATTCTAGCGATCATAGGAAAGATCGGGACGGCGGGTGGAACCGGCTATGTGATTGAGTACACCGGGGATGCGATTCGCTCCCTGAGCATGGAAGGTCGCATGACCCTCTGCAACATGTCAATCGAGGGCGGTGCCCGTGCTGGCATGGTTGCGCCCGATGACAAGACAATTGCTTATATCAAAGGGCGTCCACTCGCTCCAAAGGGAGACCTATTTGAACGAGCCGTCCAGGCATGGCAAGACCTCAAGACTGATCGTGATGCCACGTATGATGCAACCGTCACCCTTCAGGCCGAACGCATCGCCCCGCAGGTCAGCTGGGGAACGAGTCCGGGGATGGTCAGCGGTGTAGATGAACAGGTACCAGATCCACGAGCGATGGCTGATGAGAAATTGAGGGACTCCACCGAACGGGCTTTATCCTATATGGGACTTTCCCCAAATATGCCGATCACCGATATCAAGATTGATAAAGTGTTCATCGGCTCCTGCACCAATTCTCGAATTGAAGATCTTCGCCTTGCTGCGAGCTTCGCGAAGGGGAAGAAAGTCTCGAAGACTGTGCAGGCCATGGTGGTGCCTGGATCGGGTCTCGTTAAACAGCAGGCAGAGACAGAGGGGCTTGATCACGTGTTTCGTGAAGCGGGGTTTGAGTGGCGGGAGGCGGGATGCAGCATGTGCCTGGCGATGAATGCCGATGTGCTAAAGCCCGGCGAGCGCTGTGCCTCTACGAGCAATCGCAATTTCGAAGGCCGACAGGGGGCAGGGGGCCGAACTCATTTGGTGTCACCGGCCATGGCGGTCGCTGCAGCGATTGAAGGCCATTTTGTCGATATCAGACACTGGTCTTGATCCTTCAAAAGTTTCCACTGCGCATTTGTCTATCGATATAAGGAAATACACAACATGCAACCTTTCACGATACTGACCGGGCTTGTTGCTCCATTGGATCGTGTCAACGTCGACACCGACCAGGTGATTCCGAAGCAGTTTCTGAAAACCATCAAGCGCACAGGCTTGCGTGAGGGCCTATTTTTCGATTGGCGGAAACTGCCGGATGGTTCTCCCGATCCATCGTTCTTCTTGAACCAGCCTCGGTATCAGGAGGCAACCATCCTCGTGACTCGGGACAACTTCGGCTGCGGCTCATCCCGTGAACATGCACCATGGGCTTTGTTGGATCAGGGATTCCGCTGTCTAATCGCCCCAAGCTTTGCTGATATTTTCTATAACAATTGCTTTCAGAACGGAATCCTCCCAGTGGTATTGAAAGGGGAGGACGTGCTCGTGCTCTTGAAAGAGGCGGTCGCCACCCAAGGATATCGGCTCACCGTAGACCTGGATCGTCAAACAGTAACCTCACCCCAGGAAGTCACGTATCGATTCGAGATTGACCCATTTCGTAAAGATTGCCTGTATCGAGGGCTTGACGCCATCGGCCTCACTCTCCAGCATGAGAGCGCGATCACGGCCTATGAAACTCGCCGAAAGGCTGAAGCTCCTTGGCTCTTTACTGATCGCTCATAGCCTGGGACGATACGGTGGCCACTCAACTGCCATGAGTGTTGGGAAAGCACGTCATCGGCATTCTAAGCAGTACCGCTACATTCCGACCAACTGTTTTGGCGACATGGTCCATTTCGTGGACAGGGTAGACGGTCAAGAACAGGGCCCTGATTACTCGGCTAGAGCCATTTTTTCCAGCGAAATCCCAGGAGCATGGTTGCCGCCACAAGTCCCATGACCCCGAGGGCCATCGGGTACCCCCAAGGCCATTTCAGCTCAGGCATGTATTCGAAATTCATCCCATAGATACCGGCAATAAAACTCAGAGGCATGAAAATCGTGGTGATCACCGTCAATACTCGCATGACGGAATTCAGACGGTAACTCACGCTGGATAGATAAATATCGAGACTCGCCGAGACCATTTCTCGCAACGTCTCGATGGTGTCCACGATCTGCACCACATGATCGTAGACGTCTCGAAAAAAGACCTTCGTCGGCTCATGTAAGAAGGGGCATTCCGACCGTGACAGGTTATTGATCGCCTCTCGCAAGGGCCACACAGCTCGCCGCACGAACAAGAGCTGGCGTTTCAATGCATGAATGTCCTTGAGCGTCTCCGGCCTAGGATCGGCCATCACGCGCTCTTGCATCGATTCAATCCGCTCGCCCAACATTTCCAGGACTTCGAAATAGTGGTCCACAACGGCATCAATAAGGGCATACACGAGATAGTCCGATCCGTTTTGTCGAAGGCGTCCTTTCCCAACTCGGAGTCGATCCCGGACAGACTGGAACACATCGGTTCCGTTCTCCTGAAACGAGAGAACATAATTTCGCCCCAGGACGAAACTGACTTGTTCGACAACTATGTCGCCCCGGTCTGAAGCCGTGAGCATCTTCATGACGAGAAAGAGATATGTGTCGTAATCGTCAAGCTTGGGCCGCTGATCAGTATTGGCAATGTCTTCCAGTAGTAGCGGGTGGAGACCGAAGTGTTTTCCGAATGCTTCCAACACATCGGTCTTGTGCACTCCGTCAACATCCACCCAGGTCACCGTTTCGTCCGACGGCGGTCGAAGCTCGTTCACATCGTGGATGGGGTGTTCATCACAGTGGGAACTGGAGTAGTTAAAGAGGGTAACTGTGACAGCCTCTGTTCGCTTCTCACCGATGTGGACAAGCGTACCAGGGGACAATCCCTTCTTCTTTGAGCGTTTCTGCATGAGTTTCATCGTATGGTGCTTGTACGCAGATTCGCCATCCAGGTCAAGTTCACGAGGCGAACATTCCTTTTCTTCTGCCTCCAGGCTTGCTACTCTGCTTCCATGCTATGGCATGACGAACTCGACGTCCTTACCGTGGCGATTCGAGCGGCTGGTAAAGAGGCCTTGCGTATGGCCGTCGATGGGTTCGACACGGTGCAAAAGGCTGACCATTCTCCGGTCACCTCCGCCGATCTGGCCGTGAATCAGATTCTCCAAGCACAGCTCCAATCAGCGTTTCCTGACGATGGATGGTTATCAGAAGAGTCGCCGGACGATCTCGACCGACTTCAGCGGACTCGAGTTTGGGTGGTAGATCCAATAGATGGGACTAAGGCGTTCATCAAGGGCGAACCTGAGTTTTGTATTTCTGTGGCCCTTATTGAGCGGGGCCGACCTATCGTAGCGGCCATCTTTAACCCTTCAGTGGATGAGCTGTACACAGCGATCCGAGGCGGCGGCCTTTACCTCAATGCCGAATCGGTCACACCACCTGCGATCCACGGTGATCAGAAGTCGGTCATTGCCATGAGCCCATGGGAACAACAGATAGGTCGCTTTCCGCCGCTTGATGGGATGGTGGGCATCCGTCCGATGCGGTCGATCGCATGGGCGCTTGCCTTGACTGCCGGCGGCCACATTCAGGGGCTCGCCACACTTGAACCGGAAAATGAGTGGGATGTCGCGGCCGGAGCGCTCCTCATCGAGGAGAGTGGTGGTAGTGTCTGCGATGGGAGTGGACGAGCCCTCACCTTCAACCAGGCCAAGCCTCGCTATCAGGGGACGATTGCCATTAGTGCGCGATGTCCCGAATCCCTGGGGCAACGACTCACACTCCTAACCCAGGTGGGGATGGATCGTGTGGAGTAACGGCTGACAGTGTTGAGTCACGGCGGAGGAGGCGTATCACGAAGACTGGTGACGGAGGTTTTCCTACTTAGATGGAATGTGCCGCCTTTCTCGAATGGGGAGGCATTGGGACCGATGCGGTCGTACCACCACCTGCCTTCACCTTCAGCAGAGTCAGAAGAGAGCTGTACGAGGAACCCGCCCTCCCGATCATTTTCTTTTTGATACCATTTACCGACCCACGTTTTGCCGTCGAATTGTCGCGTTTCGAATCGCCCATCCTTATAGGCATAAGTTCCGTTGCCTTGTTCATCCAGTCGGAGAACGACCGCACCGCCGTCTTCGTATTCCCATTCCCCCTTCCAGAATGGAGCGATCACCGGCGGGAAGATCGGACGGGATAGAGACACGCCCCTGTGTCTGGTGACCACATCCCGTAAACGTCAGTGCCGCAGCAATCGCACACATGGACATGAGGCGCACATGCATGGTCGAACTTCATACCATGGGTACTTTCTCGTGGCAAGTACGAGCCAGGCGTGATGTGTTGGATGTTAGAAATGGACCTGGGCGAATCGGCGACAAGCTTCCGCAAGGTCCGAGTCTGTCTTTGCGTAGCTGAAGCGAATGTAGTTGGCTCCGGCATTGCCGGAGAAAAAAGCTTCTCCCGGCACACCTGCGACACCGGTTCTTTCCAGCAGATACATGGCGCGAGCTTTCCCTGAGTTGCCTGGAAGTCGAGAAACGTCGGCCAGCACGTAATAGGCTCCTTGTGGGATCGACGGAGTCAGCCCCGCGCTGGCCAGCCCGCTGCAGAACCGGTTCCGCTTGTCTTGATAGTCGCGAGCCAAGTTCGTATAGAAACTGTCGGGAAGTTTCCTGATGCCACAGGCCACCCCGATCTGGAGTGGCCCTGGAGCGCAGACGTAGAGGAGATCGTTCATCGCGCCAATAGCGCCTGCCCATGGCTTGGCGGCCACACTGTATCCGATCCGCCAGCCCGTCACACTGAACGTCTTAGAATATCCGCCGATGGTGATCGTGCGCTCAGCCATGTCCGGCAACGTCGCCATGCTCACATGGGTTCGCCCGTCATAGAGAAAGTATTCGTAGATCTCATCTGTAAAGACGAACAAATCGTGTCGACAGGCGAACTCGGCGAGTGTCTCCACCTCTAGGCGGCTCAACACCTTGCCGGAGGGATTACCCGGCGAATTGACGATGATCGCCTTGGTTTTCTTGGTCACGACTTGTTCAAGCTGAGCCAGGGAATAGGTCCAGGCTGGTGGCTGCATCTGAATAACCACGGGAACGGCATCAACAGCGGCAAGAGCGCTGATATGGTACTGATAATAAGGCTCGAACAGGATGACTTCATCGCCTGGATTGAGTAGGGCTGCACAGGCACAGTGAAAGGCACCCGTCGCTCCAGCGCTGACCGTCACTTCCGCTTCAGGATCGGCGTGAATCCCATTATACTGCGCAAGCTTAGTGGCAATAGCTTGCCGTAACTCTGGTAGCCCATCGAAACGGGTGTAGACATTGTACCCGTCTCTGATCGCCTGCTCGGCGCCTTCAAGGACAATTGGTGGTACCGGCGTATCACAGACTCCTTGTGCCATATTGAGACCCTTCAGATCCACGCACGCCTGTGTCATCGCACGAATTTCGGATTGCGCGAGATCCGCCATCCGTCGACTGACCGCTCGTGTCACGATGTATTCCTCCTTGCGAGGCTCCTTTGTCGCAGAGCGCTCGCCCTTCGTCAAGCCGCATCATGTTCCAGATTCCTGATAGACAAGGGCTCATGTCTGTTCTGTACAAAAGCACAGTTCTCTTTGCCGGGATAACCTCATCGCTTAGACTATACGCAGGCAACCTTACGATGAATGGTTTAGTGGTACAACTGAGGCGGTACACATTCGGTTCTGTTGTGCTTCCAGAGAAAGGATCAGGAGGATGACACCAAGACCATCGAGCAAGCGCCCGCCTGATCCTCAGAAGACTACAGCAGACCTGCTAGACCGACGCGGCAGACGAATTGCCCATTCCTGCCGCATGTTTTTCTTCGGCGATGACGACTTTGAGGGTGAAGCAGCTGTGCTTGATGTGTCGACGAATGGCTGTAGGGTCGAATCATCGGTTGAGGTCAAGATCGGGATGGTGTTGAAGCTGTCGCTGTTTCTTTCGGACTTTAAGTGGCCCCTCCGAATCGACCAGGCCATTGTTCGGTGGATCGACGGCAAGCAATTTGGCCTGGAGTTCACCAGCATTCGCCTGGCCCAGCGAGAACGGCTGAGGAACTTGATCATGAAGGTCAGGCCTTAAAAGAAACGCTCCTCGACATTATAGACCCCTCAAGCGCTCGCTCGCAGCAACCCTGTCAGCTCTTGTGCGTTAACCCTGGTCTATGGCATCTGCACGGGAGTTGCTCGTGATGCCACCTGTGCTAAGCCATGCCGAAGCGTTGATCGACTCGCCCGTTTGGTGACCACCTGGGTTCGGTATTTGGTGATGCACAGAACAACATCCGACCCCAGAACTTTCCCATGGCACTCAGAAGGCCACGGACTCATTTCGAAGCGCAGCGTCAAGTCCTGCGATATGATCGCGCGAATTAGATCGGAGTGAGCCGACCCCCTAGTCAATAATCCGCACGTCCACGAAATGCATGTCAGCCCGCTCCTGCCCGGTGTAGGCGTGGCCGCCCGGTGGCGCGCCGGCTGGCGCGGTGTCGATGGTGTTGGTGGCCCGCAGGACGGTGATGAGTTGGCCGCTCTTACCCCCTTGCTCGAGCCGGACCACGCCCACGCCTGGGCAGCTGCCCTGCGCAGCGTGGTTGGCAGTGATCGGTGCGGGCCCGCGGAGCGCGATGAACAGATAGTCGTCGTTGGGGCTGCGGGACATCAGGTCAGGTGCCGGGTCGTTCCGGGGCATCCCGGGGTCGTCCTGGACGCTGGCGGCGGCGCAGGGGCCGATACCGCTCCCATTGCCGTTGGCCGACGTGAGGTCATAGGTCTCCTTGTTCTTGGACTTGCCCATCGTTTTGACCACCTCGACGTTGTTGCGGATCCGGTCGCCGGTGTGGACGTATCGTTCGTCAAGCGTGGCCACCACGCCGTGGGCGTCGCGCCGGGTCGTGACGCCCGGTAGCTGGCCGGTCATATTTGGAGCTATCCCGCCGATCTTGCCATTGCTGTCGGTGTTGGTAGTGTCCTTGAAGGCGACATCGGGGGTGGGCACGTTCTCCGCGTTGTGCCCAGGCGCGAACGGGAAGCTCGCGTGTTTCAGCGTATATACGGTAAACGTCGAGTGGGTAGCCCCTGCCGCCGAAGCCGCAACACCCGCGTCGAGGTGGATGAGGCCATTGGCCTGGGCACCGGCGCAGCCCGCGCCGTTGATTAGCAGGTTGCCGTACTCGCCCACGATCGCCATTGGAGTGACCGCCGAATCGACCACTAGCAGGCCGCCTCCGGCCAGGGTCACGTAGATGAGGGAGTTGTCGTAGGCCGGGATGGGGCAAAGGATTGCCGTGTTCGGCCTGCCGCCAGCGGACCCGTTCGGACCCGCAGCGCAGCCGTTCTCCTTGCAGAACCCATTTGGAGTCAGGTCGGCGAAGTCGGGGGATCCATGTTGAATGCTGCCGATCAGCGGGTGGTTGATGGCGTTGTTGCCGAGGTACGCGCGTGGCGGCACCACCGTGGCCTGGCCCTTGCCGACGCCGAGCGCAGCGGGAATGTTGTAGATCAATCCGATGATTTTGCCGTTTGCGTCACGCGTGACGTCGATCCGCTCGACGATTCGGCCGTCGAGGTTGCACACGAGGATGGCTAGCCCGTCGAACCGCCAGAAGCTCATGTGGTTAGTGCGACCCGTGCCGGTCTGAGTCGCCCGGAACAGGGCAATCCCCTCCTTGGTCTCGGCATCCATGACCCCGATCATCCCGCCGCCGGGCGCAAAGAAGCTCAGCAGCGCGTATTTGTGCTGGGGGTCGATGAACGACGAATGCAGGCGTCCAGTGACTGGGCGGGTGCTCCCGGTCGGATTGTTGAACTCGTCGTATTCGGCGAGGGCCGCTGGGAACACGAGGTTCGTGTCGCACGGCGCGCCGGTTCCGGCGCAGGGAAGAGGTTGGGCCGCCGGGCCCCCCGTGATCTGTTTCGCCACGTCGTCGCTGTGCCAGATCCAGACGAAGCTGCCGTTCAGGCCGAGGCCGGTCTGGCCGGCAACGGAGTTGGACTGGTCGCTGCCCCACAGCTCGTAGCGGATCTGGCGATTATGACTGCGGCCATGGCCACGATCATCCTCGCGGTCGTTTTCGTAACCATTCTCATGACCATTCCCTGACTTGGCTTGAGCATCTGGAGTCTGAAAGAGGATTGGGAACAAGAATGCTGTCGCAAAGAATAGGCTACGCCATCGCAAGATTATCATTATAGCCTCCTACTCCTAAAGGGTGCAGAGGACTCAACCGTACTCCTATTGCGATTGTGAATGGAATAGTACACGTGCGTGAGAGGTAGGATCAACAGATGTTGATCGCAGGTATTGATAAAGTTTGATGCTGTCAGGAACCCAGGAATCGCAACATGCTTCAGGGTTAGGTCTTGTTCCCTGCATCATTCGCACATTCATGAGACAACTGACAGCGGAATAGCCCAAGCACACAGCACCGGATTTCTCAAGATATGCAAGAAATATGAGGAATATTTGATCCGGCCTTGCGCTATCTGGTCGTTTAACGGAGGGCTCCCAGCAAAGCTCTCCGGAATTCTAGGAGATTGATTGCGGAAAACAAGAAAAGATGGCGATATGGAATCGCTGACTCAAGCGAGGGCCAGCGGAACGTGGGGCGCAATCGTCGGTTGCACCACCATCGGTGCCGTGTTAGCGCTTGGATTGGTCACGTACTTTCCGCGCTCTGGTCTACGGTCAGCGCCCTACGACTTCCCCCACAGGGCTTCTAGCCGCTTCGCTCGACCGCAGCTGTACTTGTAGTACTTATACCGGAATGGGTTCTTCTTGTAATAATCCTGGTGATAGTCTTCAGCTTGGTAGAAGGCGGATGCCGGGACCAGCTCAGTCACGATCGGTGCAGGAAATTGCTTCGCCTGTTCGATGGCGGTTTTCGATGCTGCCGCGAGTCGCTGTTCTTCTTCCGAGGTATAAAACACCGCTGACCGGTATTGGCTCCCATGATCACAGAACTGCGCGTTGGGGGTGAGAGGATCAATGTTTTTCCAAAAGGCCTCCAAGAGCTGTTGATAACTGACTTTAGCTGGGTCATAGATCACTTCTACGGCTTCAGCATGGCCTGTGCGTCCAGCCGACACCTGTTCATAGGTCGGATTGGCGACGGTTCCCCCCATGTAACCGGAAGCCACCGACAAGACGCCCTCCACCTGTTCGAACGCCTCTTCCATGCACCAGAAACAACCTCCCGCGAAGTAGGCTTTGGCGGTGGTCGATGCGCTTAGCGCTCTTTGTGAAGACCACGCGACAAGGGTCACACAGATTGCCAAATTGACCATAAGGAGTGTCAGCGCTCGATGAGTTGCCATGGGTAATTCCTCCTTCTCTATCGTCGCCTCGGTGAGACGGTTCTTACATCCTACTACGAGAGCGGTTCAGGTGTGGTGCTTGCTGTTCTGTATGGGGAACCCATGTGCGCTAGAGACGGGCGCGAATGCCTGAGCCGTTATACAGGAAGATACGAGTACCGATCCTGCTCAACATGACGCGCGCGGCGCGAACGCCCGTCCATCAGCTTCATGATGAGTTCGATAGCTTCTTCCGGTGACCCGGCCGCATTGACGAGCCGCTTGTCGAGCTTGCGGAAGAATGCCACGTCGGCAGGAGAGGCAGCGACCAGAATGACGGGCTTACCCGCCTTCACCGCGAGCGCGACTTCTGAAACGGTACCTGAGCCCGTTAATCCGCACACGACTACGACATGGCTGGACAACACATTGATGTTGTTCCGTCCACTCCCCATTTCCGTGATGATCGAGACATCCACATGGCGCGACACCTTGTCTTTGGCCGTCGGTAACACTCCAATGGTCAGGCTCCCGCCGACTCGCTTCGCCCCTTCGCACGCGGCATCCATCACACCGACGTCACGGCCCCCCGTCAAGACGACCCAGCCACGTCGTGCAATGAATTCCCCAAGGACCCGTGCATTGTCCAGATCTCGCTTTGGCGCTTTCGCTGGCCCCATGACACCTACGACAAATCGCATGCCTTCCTCCTAACCAGACTCCGACAATCTTTCAAAATCGAGACGCCATGAGTGTCACGTCCGCGTATTCCCATGCCTTTTTGAATTGCGCTTCGATCCTCGCCGCCTCCCGCCCTTTCTGTTGAGCACGAAGGCTTTGTAGGAGCCCGTAATACGCCCAGCCGTTCTGTGGATTCTTCCCCAGATCTGCCCGATAGACCGATTCGGCACGGCTGGGCTGCCCGGATTTCAATAAGAGCGCTCCCAGATAATGTCGAATGGGAATAGGCCACAAAGGCGGCTCACTATACGGCAGTGCGTCTTCCAGTTTCAGCGCATCCGAGAGCGCGGTTATCGCTTCATCCAGCTTCCTTGAGTGCGTGGCGATTTCACCAGCCAGCAGCCGCTCGGCAATCTTTACCAACGCTCGTTCTGTTTTCTCCTCTGCAGTCCGATCACGTCCGATTCGTTTGGCCAACCCAGCCAGTACAAAATGTTCCCCTTCGGCTCCTGGCAAGCGACCAGATGTCGCCAACGCCATGCCCCTTCCCAGTCTCCACATGGCCTGTTGCAAGCGCAAGGTCTTGGGAGGCGGCAGCTCGTGAAGCAGGACATCCCATTGGCCGAATCGAATCATGGACCACAGAGGAGTCGGGAGGTAGAGCTCTTTCCACTTGTCTCTGCGAGCCTCCTCCTCGTTGATCGTTTTCGCCACTTGTCGTGCGACCTTCAAGGCTTCTGTTTTTCGACCCTCCATGACGAGCGCACTCCAGAGGAAATAGAGATTGTGCGTGTAGTAGCCGTCAGCATAATCACCCTTTAATTTTCTCCCAGCCAAATAGTTTTCATCGGCATGTACCGCCTTCGCATTCTGCTCTGAGGCTTCATGGTACTGACCGAGTCGCATAGAGAGATGGGTGGGCATGTGAACCAGGTGACCGGCACCCGGCATGAGACCGGGTAGTCGTTCCGCGCAATCCAGAGCCCGTTCCGGCTTCGGCGAGGCTTCCACGCTATGGATGTAGTAATGGCAGGCGCCAGGATGATCCGGGAACTTCGCGAGGATCGATTCCAATGTCGACACGATGTCGTCGGTCCCAGGTCTCGGCTGTCCGCCCGCTGTCCAGAGATCCCATGGTCGGAGGTCCATTAGGGCCTCTGCAAAGAGGACTCCCGCATCCGGGTCATCAGGAAACTGTCGCCATACCCCTCGCATCGCCTCCGCATAGGCTTTATCGAGAGGTCCCCGTGGCTGCGATTTTTGGCTATACCGTTTACTGATCGCGTCGATGTAGGCCCGTTCGGCAGCGCTCACATGAGCGCTCTTGAATTTGGCCTTCTGGACGGCTTCCCACGCGCGTCGCTCGTCTGTTTTATCCATGGCCGTATTGATATTTGGTCCCAACGCGAGGGCTACCCCCCAGTAGGCCATGGCTGCAGCGGGGTCCAGACGAGCTGCTGCTTCAAACGCCAGAACGGCTTCGTCGTGATTAAAGGCATAGACCATCCGCAATCCCTGATCAAAGTATCGTTGCGCCCCGGTCGAGGTGGTTGTGATGGGATGATGGTGAGTGCCAAGATTGTCATAGAGCGGCACCTGAGCAAGAGAAGGTTCAGCAGCCGCAACAATCTTGATCATAAACAGAACTAGCCAGAGTGCACTCCCCACTGCAAAGCGAGAGATCGTCATGAACGGTTTTTTAACAGACGAGGCCAGGGCCTGGCTAGAGGAAGGTATCCACCTACGCCGTAATCGGCGATCTATAGATTGAGGGACTGACTCTCAGGTTCTTGAGGAGGAAGCGATTTCTCTTTTGTGGTGGGGGTTTTCCGAACAATTCGTCCCCGCTTAGCCGGATTTGGACCCATGCCCGTCGCGACCGTGGGAAAGGTTTCGGCTTCGAGCTCCTGCCCGAGATGAACAAGCACCTGCTGTTGGGAAACCACCAACGATTTCAACTGAGCAATTTCGCTGGAGAGATACGCGATCTGATCTTGCTGTCTAATGAGAAACGATCGGAGTTCAGAGATCACTTCAGGCTGAACCACAGTCGGGACCGCCCCCTGTTGCGGGATGGCTGCTTCCTGGACAGCTGGATTGTGCGGTTCGTTGACTTGCACCGCTACCGCAGTTTCGCTATTCACACGCTCAACAACCTGATCAGATTGCGTAGCGGTCTGAGCTATCGCGGAAAGAGCCTGGCCGTCTTGTAGACCAGTTGTGGTCTGGACGGAGGACGGCGTCTCATCCTCATACCGCGTCACCCGTGCAAGAAACCCAAGGACACTCCGCCAACATTTGGCCCCAACTTCGAGGAGAAATTGGCCGTACGGAGCAGGGGCCGGTCGGGCCTCGTCTATCTGCTTCTGTGAGGGGATTCGATGAATGAGGTTGATCGGCTCTTGGTTGTATCGGGGGGCCATAAGCTAATTCCTTCCCTCAAGTCTATGAATTATCTACTCCTGACGGACGCAAGAGTCAACCATTTTATCTCTGGAAGGATACCAGAATATATCAATATATTCATATTCTTTAACAATAACTTAGAAGCGGGTCACACTGGAGAACTGGAATTGGGGCAGGACCATCGCCGGGACCAGCAGCTTCCCGGTCTCCGAGTTCACTGCCTCCATCGGTGCAGTCCATAGGTCCATTTGCTGAAATACGCGCAGCGGGCTCTCATGAAATCGAAAGTTTTTCACGGCTGAGACAATCTCCCCGTTTTCGATCAGAAACGTCCCATCCCGCGTCATCCCGGTCAGCATGAGCTCACGGAGATTGACGGGTCGGATATACCAAAAATTCGTCACGAGAATAGCGCGTGCTGTGCTTTTGATGAGATCCTGAATCGAGTGAACCGAGGGACCATCGACAGACAACATGGGCGCCTCCAGGGTGGGGATAGCTGCCACGCCCTGACTCTTCGCCGTGAATCGGTCATAGGCCAGCTGTTTTAACGTTCCGTGATCGATCCACACCGATGGCAGACTCGGCAAGCCGTCAGTGGAAAAACCTTCCCCGAATAGGTCCATATGGTCGGGGCTGTTCCGGAGCATAATGCGTTCATCCACGATTGCCCGTCCGAGTTTGTCCGCAAATGCGCTCGTCCCCTTCACATAAGACTTGGCATCAAGGGATCGGATCAGCCAGGCCCATAGTCCAGCCACGGCAGCCGGTTCAAGAATTACGGGATACCGTCCTGCGGGTAACTCGCACATATCACGGCTACGTTTGGCTTTGCTGATCGTCGCCAACGTACGCTCCTGCACCTTCAAGTGATCGATCGATCGATGGGCAGCCGCGCTCCACCCGGTCGCATCGCCAGCCTGGACCGTCAGACTGAAACTCGCACCCGCTCGACGTTCATAGCCGAACAGTCCGTTGTCTGCAGCAATCCCAACGGCTGTCGCTGAGGACGAGACTAGTCCCGCGCCCGTAAGATTCTCCATCCGGCACTGGCCGATCGCTTCGCTTGCGTACTCCAGACGGCGCGACGGTCCTGCCGCCATAGTCTCCGGTTTCGCAGTGTCCCTGATCGGGAAGACGCATGGATCCGGAGGCGGAAGGTATTCAGGGTCTATGGGTGAGACCGTGGCAATGCGCTCGGCACGAGCGAGCGTCTCCTGAATCGCGCCGGCGGTAAAATCGGTCGTGCTGGCGATCCCCTGCTGACCCCCGAAGGCGACCGTCACCGCCAATGAGCCCCGTCTCGCGTCGACATTTTGAATCACTTGATTATTGGCAAACCTCGCCGTGCCGGCATGGTGATCCCGAAGACGGACGATCGTGTGATCAGCGGACGAGCGAGTCAAGACCAGATCGCTGAGAAAGCGAAACTCGTCGCGGCTGGTCAACTTCAGCCCCTTGTCGTTCACAACAGTCATGAGGAGCTCTCTCCTCTGATCACCTGAACTTTTCGAAACCTCGCCGGAGAAGCCGCGTGAGTCATCCAACCAGACTGTCCTGGCTGCCCTTTTCCGCATGTAATGAATCCATACCGACGGCGGGATGACCGGTCAGCCACTCCGTCACAGCCATTCCAAAATTCCGGTGTGATCCCATGGTAGATCACATCCCGCAGCATATGGGTGCGCCTACCGTTTTCAATCTGCCAAAACCCGTCGCCCCCGAACTGAAAATTGTAGCGGCGCTGATCAATGCTATAAGACCCATGGCCTTCGATGTAGATGCCGTGCTTCACGTCGGCAATCAGTTGATCGACGGTCGCTGAGCCTGGCTCAAGTCCAATATTCGCGATACGCACCATCGGGATATTCCCCCATCCATCAGCCCGATTGGAGCCGCGTGACCGAGATTCACCGATCTTTGGCGCCACCTCCCGGTTCGTACAATACCCAACAAACACTCCGTTCCGGACGATGTCCCAATGCTGACACATCACCCCGTCGTCATCGTACCCGGTCGCAGCCAGGGTTTCCGGTTCGGTGTTATCGGCCACCAAACTCACGAATGGCGACCCATACCGAAAGCTACCCTGCTTGTCCGGCGTTAGAAAGCTGGTCCCAGCGTAATTGGCTTCGTAGCCAAGGGCGCGATCCAATTCGCTTGGGTGGCCACAGGATTCATGAATGGTCAACGACAGATGCTCCGGATCGAGCACCAGATCGTATTCGCCCGCCTCTATCACCGGAGCCTTCACCTTTTCGACCGCCTGGGCGGCAACCCTCGGCGCCTCTCGCAACAGATCTGCTTCTTGGATCAGTTCATAGCCTTTCCTGAGATAGGGTGTATTGAAGCTGCGCGAGGCAAATCGGCCTTCAGAGAGAGCGGTGGCTGTACACTCGCCCTGTCCCGCCAGCAGATCCCATTCTATGCGTGACCCCTCCGTTGAGACGAACAGCTTCCTATCTCGACAAGCCCACAGGCTCGCGCTACTTCGTGCGATACCGGATTGTCGATGGAGCGTTTCCATCGTATTCAGCAATAAATCGGTTTTCTTTTCCAGCGAGACCGTGAAGGGGTTGATTCGGCAAGGGGTGACGACACAGTCACGGTGGACAGGCTCCGGTGCTAACCGTACTTTCTCAAGTGCGATCGATGCAGAGCCTTTGGCGATCTCGATCGCCAGGTCCGCGACACGCGGTACTTCTTCGAGCGACAAGATGGAGCTCGCCGCGAACCCCCACGCTCCGTGGTAGAGCACACGCACGCCGAAACCGATGTCCCGAGAGTCTTGAATCGAGGCAATTCGGCGATCCTCGCCTTCAATGTGTTCTGTACTGCTGTCCTGAATGCGGATATCGCCGTACTCAGCGCCTGACGCCGCAATGCGTTTCAGGGCAAGCTCGGCTGATTCGTCCCAGATCGGAGAGCTCATGGCGATCACTCTCGAATTGAATGAAGGGATGGGTCAGTATAACAGGTAGGGAACGAAACAGTGGGACTGTCGAGAGGCCGGAAATGAAGCTAGAACGGTCAGGCGATTACGGTGGCCACTGGATGCTCGAGGATTCTTCAGAGGCACCGTGCTCAGACCACCGTGCCCATGCGGGTCTCATCGACGAACGTCTCGGTCGCATCATCGATCGCCCGGCCCTGACGGCCTTTCGGGGGCAGGATGAATAGCTGTTTGGGGTCGATCTTGTCTTTCTTCTCCGGTGGCATCGCCATCTCATAAGTCACCGGACGTCGGTGATCCGCCATTTGCAGCTCAGGGTTGTAGACGCTGTTGAACTTCCAGAGCATCTTGATGAAGTTGGTTTGCCCCCGCATCAAATGTCCCGCGGCGATCTTGGCCGTGCCCTTAAGCGCAGCCCAGCCCAGATGTTTCTTGTTTAAGATTTGTTGTGTCTTGACCAGTTCCGCGTAAAACTCATGGAGCGGCATCTTGGTCGGCATTACGGCATGCTGAATGTCGAAGAGGCGATAATCTCGCGTGTGAAGCTTGCGAGATTCCGTGAGCCAGCTCTCGGTGCCAGGGTACGGCGTATTGACGCTGATATTCACGATCTCAGGAATTTCTAGGCACCACTGCCGAATGACTTCGAACCGTTGTCGGTCCCAGTCCGGATCAGCGATAAGATTGATGGCAACGGTGATCCCGAGTGACCGGGCAAATTCGAGCGCCTCGAAGTTTTGGCCCAGCGAGATGCGCTTCCGATGCATCTTGAGGCCTTCCGCATCAATGGCCTCGACGCCCAAGAACATGTACTGCAATCCAAGCGTCTTCCAAAACTGAAAGACTTCCTTGTTGCGCAGCAAGACATCGCCACGCGTCTCCATGTAATACTGCTTCTTGATCCCGCGCCGCGCCACCGCTTCACCGATCTCCATACCTTGCTTGCCTTGAATGAAGGCGACGTCGTCGACCAGGAAGATGCCCGGTTCTTGAACCTGCTCCAACTCCTCAACGGCTTTCTCCGGGCTGACCATACGATAGCTGCGCCCATAAAACGTCCAAGCGCTGCAGAAGGAACAATCCCAGGGACAACCTCGCGCAAACTCGACCGACGCACAGGGGTCGAGGACACCAATGAAGTACTTGTGCCGGTTTCTGAGGAGATCTCGAGCGGGACGGACATCATCCAGATTTTCGATGAATTGTGGTGGTGGTCCTTCACCATCAAGTGTCACCACTCCCGGGACTTTGGTGATCGCCTTGCGGTCCTGCTCAACCGCCATCAGCAATTTAGGAGCGGCCACCTCCCCTTCACCCTTGAGGACGCAATCGATGGCCCCGTTGCCATGTTCCAAAAAGTCCTTCGCCACAAATGAGGCACTATGGCCACCGACAAAGACGAAGCAGTTGGGCAACTCCTTCTTCGTGAGTTTGGCCAGATCCACGATCTCCGGCACATTCGCCAGGTAGTTGCACCCAAAGGCAACGGCATCCGGTTTCCAGCTTCTGATGAGCGCCTCATAGTCTTTCCAGGTGTCTGCTTGTAGATCGATCAAGCGAACATCATGCCCTGCTTGACGGCATGCCTGAGCCACCATCTCGAGACCGAGCGGCTCCAGGCGCAGGTAAATCTTGGTATACATGAGTGGACCTGGATGGACTGCGAGGAACTTCATAGCCCAAAACCTCCTCGTTTATTGCATGCTGGGCTGGGAAAATGTTGATTGAAAATCCGAGCGATACACCCAGCCTACAGGGATAATGCTGATGTGACAATCAGTGCGGGAACGGATTCTGACAGAATGCCAACGGACGTGCAACCTTTTATGTTATGTGCAAGGGATCGGGCCGATCAATCTCTTCACTCTTCAGGGGTACATGACATGAGGCATCTGGTATTTATTCACGTGAGTGCTTACCATACAAACATGCTACCTCCAGCACGCACCGCACGTCAGCGCATCATAGAGATCCTGACGGATACTCCGATGACCACCGAACAACTGGCGCGAATGCTCAGTCTTCCAGAACGGCAGGTGGAGGAGCACTTGACTCATGTGGTAAAAACAGTGGCGCGGGATCGTGCTCGACGGTTTATGCTTGACCCGTCCTCCTGCTTAACGTGTGGATTCACGTTTCGGGACCGTACAAGATTGACGCGACCAAGTCGCTGTCCGCATTGTCGGAGCGAAGGGATCTCCTCACCTCGCTACCACATTGCCACACAAGCCTCGGCTCACGCAGCCACAGGCTTGTCACGACGGAGAAAGGCCGAGAAAGGATCATGATGATGAAAGCGCGACTCCTACTGTGTGCCCTTTGTTTGGTAGTGCTTGGGTGCTCCGAGCAGAAAGCTGCGGAGCTATTTGAAATAGCCGCCTTCGAAGATAGCCAAGGCAATTTTTCGCATGCCAAGCAACTCTACGAAGAATTGGTGAAGAATTACCCCTCGGCTAAGGTTTCTGAGATCGCTCGGGTGCGGCTAGAGGATTTAGATAGCAAGAAACTGCCGTAACCGCTGGCCTTGGGGCTGCCAAAATAATTCTCATTTATTTCCAATACTTACGGACTACGCCCTTCCTTTGCCGATCTACTCCCCTTCTTCTGTATCATGGCGGATCTTCCCCCTTCGACTAAGGTTGACTGAGGACACGACGTGAGACTGATCACATAAACCAGGAGAGGACCAGATGAGAACCTACGCTGTGCGCAAAAAGCTACGAACTCCCGTTCAATGCCAATTCTGCTACTTCAATGCGGGCACGCTGGTGAATGGAATCGTCTGGGATCTGTCAGACACAGGCTGGCGCGCGACGGGGCAATCTTCTGTAGCCGTCGGGACCGAAACAACCGTGTACATCACGCTTCAGAATGGGAATCAGTCTTACAACGTTCTCATCGACGCTGCTATTGTACGCTGGACCAACGGTCGCGAGGCCGGATGGGAAATCGTCAGAATAGACCAAGCCAATCGCGCTCGCCTGACAGACTTCGTCGAACATTTTAAGTTGCCCGACCTCACCGCAACAGCCACAGATCGAACACATTGGTAAGACCGATGGCTGCGTCGAGAACTACGCATGAGATGACGAGTCGAGCTTCGGTCGAGGAAACCATGGGAAAAACGCATTGGTCGTAGCCTGATACGCTGTATACTCCTCGCCTCGACTTGAAAGAGCCTGCGCCTCTGCCCGTGGAATGCCGGATATCTTAAAGAGCGCCAGCCCCATTCCAATTGGTCCAATCCACGTGAAGATCCATCCAGGCGCTCCCAGCGTCATCACGACATAGGAGCACCAATGCAGCCATTCAAAGAAATAGTTGGGATGCCGCGAATAATTCCAGAGGCCTTCACGACAGACTCGACCCTGATTCCGTGGATCGGCACGGAAAGAGGCGAGTTGTCGATCGGCTCTGGCCTCCCCGGAAATGGCCACACCCCAGATCATCAGCCCGATGAGCTCCACCAATGCGGAGGGCGGTCGAGGATTCCACATCAGCACGAGAAAAGGGAGTGAAAAAGCCGCGATGGCCAGTGCTTGTAGAAGAAAGTAGGCGAGCATCTTGGCCGATTCTGACTCCCCCCACTCGCGCCTCAGCCGTTGATACCGAGCATCCTCTTCCTTGCCAATGATGCGAGTGAACAAGATGTGGTGCCCTAGTCGGCCCGCATAGAGTGTCACCAACATCACAGAGAGGAAGATTCGCTCAAAGCTGCCGCTCGCCTGCGTGGCATACCACAGGACGGTGAGAATCAGTCCACAACACCAGCCTACGTCCCCAATCGCGGCGTTTCTGATCTTTTTCTGCACCACCCATAACATCCCCATGACAACCGTCATGAAGAGATATGCTACCAGGACAAGAGGCAACGGATCCGATGCAAACATGCCGTTCTCTGGTTCCATCATGCCTCAGGTTTCAGGATGAACTGGAATGATAATCCCATACGTCGATGCCTTCGTGTTTCCGATCCGTCAACCAGCTTCGAAACCCTGGGATGGGAAACGACAAGAGTGCTTGGAGCTTCTCACAATTCAGTGACAGATCGGCAGGCCTCGGCGCACCGGCGTGAGTGCGAGCGGATCCTTCACTTAGATGGCCTTGGAGCTCCGGGTACCACGCCAAGAGCGCCTGTCCAATCTCCCAGCGAGAGAGCCGTTCCCGGCCGCCAAGATGATAGAGGCCCGGGGCCTGCAACTCAGCAAGTTCCCAAATCGCGCGCGCAATGGCCCCCGCCGGTAAGGGACAGCGCAATTCATCGCTAAAGAGTGTCAAGAGATGACCGCTTCTGGCCGTCCGACACATATCCTCGACAAAACTTCGATCACCGTTCTGGGACGTTCCGGCCGTCAAGACGATCCGAACGACGGTATGCCGAGGGTTTTGCAGCACCAGCTGTTCCGCTTCACGCTTAGTCTTGCCGTAGAAATTGATCGGGATCGCCTCGTCTTCTTCTCGGTACCAACCTCGCCGTCCATCAAACACCTCGCCGCTCGACAGGAAGATAAAAGGGATATCTTTGGAAAGGCGAGCCAGGTGAGCCGTAGCTGCCACATTGATGCGTCGGGCGAGCTGAGGCTGTTGCTCGCAATCCTTCGTTCGGCTCAGAGCCGCACAATGGATGACTGCGTTGGGTTTGAGACGCGCCCACGTTCGCTCGACCGAGCTGAAATCCGTGAGATCGAGATCAGCGCGGGTGAGGCCATGAACCTCCCAACCCGACGCCCATCGAGCAGCGGTCTTCACAAAGTACTGCCCGATCAAACCCGCCGCCCCGGTAATGATGACACGCGGTGTCATGGAAGATGGCCTACTGCCGTGTCAATTTCCGGTATCGAATCCGGTGCGGCTGCTCGGCGTCTTTGCCCAAGCGCCTCTTCCGATCCGCTTCGTAGTCGCTGTAGTTACCTTCAAACCAGACTACCTTGCTATCGCCTTCAAAGGCGAGGATGTGGGTAGCCAGTCGGTCAAGAAACCAGCGGTCGTGGCTGCTGATCACGGCGCAGCCGGCAAAATTTTCCAGCCCTTCTTCCAACGCCCGCAAGGTATTCACGTCGAGATCGTTCGTCGGCTCGTCGAGGATAATCAGATTCGCGCCTTCCTTCAGCATGCGCGCGAGATGCACCCGGTTGCGTTCACCGCCTGAGAGGTCCTTCACCTTCTTCTGCTGATCCGTCCCGGCGAAGTTGAAGCGGGCGCAGTAGCCGCGAGCATTAATCTCCGCCTTCCCCAGCTTAATCGTATCCTGTCCGTCAGAAATCACGTCGTACACAGACTTGGTGGGGTCGAGGCTCCGGTCCTGATCGACATAGCCAAGCTTGACCGTCTCACCGACCTTGATCGATCCTCCATCCGGCTTCTCCTTGCCGATGATCATCCTGAACATCGTCGTCTTCCCGGCCCCGTTCGGCCCGACTACGCCGACGATACCACCCTTCGGCAGGTTGAAATTCACGTTCTCGTAGAGCACGTTGTCGCCGAAGGCTTTGCTGATCCCGCTGGCTTCAATGACGACATCGCCCAATCGCGGTCCTGGCGGAATATAGATCTCCAGATCGTCCGCCACCTGGTCCTGTTTCTGATTCACCAGCTCTTCATAGCGGTTCAACCGCGCCTTGCCTTTTGACTGCCGAGCCTTCGGCGACATGCGGATCCATTCCAACTCATGCTCCAGCGTCTTCTTCCGCTTCGACTCCGCCTTTTCCTCTTTTTCCAGCCTGTCCTTCTTCTGCTCCAACCAGGAACTGTAGTTGCCTTGGAACGGAATCCCGTGGCCTCGATCTAGTTCCAGAATCCAGCCGGCGACATTGTCGAGGAAATACCGGTCGTGCGTCACGGCTATGACGGTGCCCTTGTACTGTTGGAGATGCTGCTCAAGCCACTGGACCGATTCGGCATCGAGGTGGTTCGTCGGTTCATCGAGCAAGAGGATGTCGGGCTCTTGAATCATCAGACGACAAAGCGCCACCCGGCGCTTCTCACCACCGGAGAGTGTCCCGACCTTCTGATCGGCAGGGGGGCAGCGCAACGCATCCATGGCGAGGTCGAGTTGATTTTCCAGTTCCCATCCGTTGGCCGCTTCGATCTTCTCTTGTAGTTGCGCTTGCTTGTCGATCAACTTCTCCATCTCATCGGGACCGACTTCCCCGATTTTGTTGCTGACGGCCTCATATTCATGCATCAGTGCGACCAGTTCGGCCTTGCCCTCTTCAACCACCTCCTTGACCGTCTTGTTCTGGTCCAGCTGCGGTTCCTGTTCCAGCAGCCCAACGCTATAGCCTTTGGACCTCGTGATTTCGCCTGTGTAATTCGGATCGATACCCGCGATGATCTTGAGCAGTGAACTCTTGCCCGAGCCGTTTAAGCCAAGCACGCCGATCTTGGCTCCGTAATAGAAGCCGAGGTAGATCTCCCGTAGCACCTGCCGCTTCGGTGGATAGACCTTCCCCACATTGACGAGTGAAAAAATAACCTGCTTATCGTTCGTTGCCATACGTTCCCCTATCTAGCTAATGACCGACAGACGCGCTGAACTGCACGCCCTCCTCAGGAATGCCTGCAAGATCCGCCTACAGCGAATGCAGGACGTGGAGTCCGGCGCTCGCCTGAGCGGCCAGGCCGGCCAAGCTGGCTCTGACTTCTGATTCGTTATGCACCGGACCGGTAAAGGCCACACGCCCGCCCTGCATCCGGCCGGGAGTGGTCAACCGGAGATGAAACCCGAACCGATCCAGTGCGGTCACTGTCGCCTGCTGCGTGTCCGCATCGCCTAACGCACGAGCCAGCAGCAGCAATGTCTCCGCTTGCTCGGTATTGAGCTCGCGAATCAGGCTCGAGGATGCATCCGCAAGCGGGTCCACGTCCGCCGCGACATAGTCAGCCTGTGTCACCCAACCCATCGACCCAAACCCACCGACAAAGTAAATCTCCGTAATCGCCATGCGGAAGAAACCGAAATCTTGATAATCCACCCAATAGGAGGCGTTGGCATGACGTTCCAGGTAACATGCGCGAACCGCGGCGTTTTCCTCTTTCGGCACCTTGGTCACGGAGCCCATCAGCGTTACCCTGGCTGCCCCAAGTGGATCGCTCCTGCTCTCAGGCGGAGTCACCAGTAAGCTGGAACGTGGATCGCCCAGGAGGTTTTGCGTATGCATCGCCATCGTGCTGACCAGAAAGACCGGTTGCCCTTGGGCATCCAACCCGTAGGGCATCACCGACCCAAAGGGCCAGCCCGGCTGCTTGCGCGAGAGTGTCGACAGACTGCCGGTCTGCTGCAAATACACCAACGTCTTGGCCCGCTCAGCATGGGAGGGTTCCGGCACATCAGGACCGTCTGAATCCGGCCCACTATTATGCTGTCGTGATGAGGACATGGGATGATCGTGTGTCGGCCCCAATGAACTGCGTGACACCTTACCCCGGATCTGTTGAACATTTCCACTGAGAGCGCGGTCAACGCGAAGAATTCAGTAAGAGGCCAGCCACACGTGAACCAAAACAGCAGTTTCGCGTTCCGTATCAGTTGCTAAGAGCTGGCTCGCACCAGTACCTGGCCTATACCAAACATCCTCATTGTCTTTCCCAGTTACTCATGCCAAGATTTTCCGCTTGTAAACCAGCTAGAGACACGCTGCTGTTCAAAACCCTGTGTGAATGTGCACCTTGATCGCTAAATCTTGACATTCGAGGGGTAGGATTTTACAAATACTCCTATGAAAATGACTGTCACGAATAAATGGCAAGTCACCATTCCCAAGCCACTTCGCAAACAGCTTGGTCTCCGCCCAGGGCAAGTCTTAGACGTCAAGGCTGAACGGGGTCACCTGGTCGCCACCAAGGCCGTTGAGCTTGACTCCGTCGAGCGTGTCTATGGGATTCTTCGTCTTGGCCACTCTACCGATCGAATGCTCACCACATTACGCGGCAAAGCCGACGCAGTGTGATCACAGCCATCGACACCAACGTGCTGCTCGATGTGTTCGGGGCTGACCCCACCTTCGGAGTCCGCTCAAAATCCGCTCTTCGTGTCTGTCTCCGTGAGGGGCCAGTGATTGCCTGCGAAGTGGTATGGGCAGAAGTCGCCGGCTTCTTTCCGACACCGGAGGCTGCACAAGCGGCGATGGAGGAATTAGGCGTCGCCTTTAGTGCACTCGATCAAGCTGCTGCACTCACCGCAAGTGCTGCATGGAAGCAATATCGGAAGAGGGGTAACACACGCACTCGCATGATAGCCGATTTCCTAATCGGCGCGCATGCGACTATCCAGTCAAATCGCCTGCTCACACGCGACCGCGGCTTCTACTGAACCTACTTCCGCACGCTTCAGATTCGCGACGCGAGTCACGAATAGGAAGACACGGATGCTGGCGACCGCAACAACCTCTAAGTAAATAGCCGGTCTTTCTTTTTCTACCCTGAGCAGCCCGAAGCGCCTGTTCTGCTCGAAGAAATTCTTTCTGGATTTCTTCGCGCGGAGGCGTCGCCGTCATACCACGACGCCTTCTTGCTCCAAGGCATGGAAAAACTGCGTCCCGTTGGTGCGCAGCCGTTCGTAGTGGTTCTGACTGATCACCGGAATCGACAAGACGACTCCATGTTCTAATTCCAGCGCATAGCCCACGCCGCGGATCTCATCCCCGAGCCGCCAGTTCTCGGATTGCATCACCACGCGAAGGTCTACATCGGATTCAGGAGTCGCCTCCCTCCGAACTTTTGATCCAAAGATCATCAATCGAACCAGCTCCCCGGGGAATCGTGCTTCAACGCGTCGCTTGAATTCTTCGATGATTGGTTGTTCCACGATAGGTTCCACAGGCGTCTCCTCCAGCGTTGAGCGTAGAGCTTCACCTGAGGACTGTCAAACTGAGAGGCCAATTGCAGCTGCTGAAGTGAGGGAAGTGCGCAGGAGGTTTTCGACCCACGCCAACACAGCCTATCCTCCGTGAGCCTACTGCCTTGAGCAGTCGTAAGCTTTGCGGTATGGTACCCTCCGCTTTCCTACTTAGGATGCCTCAGATGCCGACCGTCTTCTTGAGCTATTCCCGAGCAGACCTTCCCCTCATCGAGCAGCTGGAAGCCCAGCTCACCGCCCATCCCGAGATTTCCATCTGGCGTGACCAAGACAAGATTTATGGCGGGCAGAAGTGGCCGAAGGTCTTGGGCGAGGCCATTGCCGATCAGGATGTGTTTCTCCTCGCCTGGTCGAAGAACTCTGCCGCTTCCCACTTCGTCGAGTTTGAATGGTGCACGGCCATCGCGCTGAAGAAAACCATCGTGCCATGCCTGCTGGACGAGACACCGCTCCCCGCCTCTCTTAAGACATTTCATGGGTATCGCCTGGAAGATGTCGCAAGACTCATCACATCCCTGCAAGCCGCTCCTCTTGCCGATGTACAAAGACGCGAACCGGTCATCCGCCAGCTGAGCGAGATTACTGCGACAGAGGAAACAGCTGTGCTAGCCCAAGCGAAGATGGTCTTCGCCCAACAGCAATGGACCGTGCAAGGGAACGTCTACCAGGCCGCAGGCGATATCCATATTCACAATGAGCCCTCGACCGCGGGCGTGCCTGAAAAACCCAAACCGCTCGTCGAGAGATGGCAAACCCTGGCTAGCCTAGCCGTGGCCATTCTCACCGCTGTGGGACTCACCTTGGATCTCCCAGCGAAGTGCAGTGGGCCACCTCCTCCAACTGTGCCCTCAGAGCAACCGCCTGTGCCCTTCGAGCAACAGCTCGCAGGAACTGTGCTGGACGAAGCAACCGGTGAACCCCTGCCAGATGTCGTCGTCTCCCTGCCAGATTTCGACCTGAAGAAAAAAACGGAAGCCGATGGATCGTTTGGTTTTCGCGTCACCAGCCAGAAGCAGGCTCAGGTGAAGTTCACAGCCCAGAAGAATGGCTACAAGACCTACTCGAACTACGCCAACTTAGGGAACACGTACTTACGTTTTCCCATGGAGAAGGGTGAGTAATGCGCAGGGTCACCTACATAGCCGTGCTCTTGTTAGTACTCATGAATCCGGTGGGACTTGCGCGCGCCGAACAGTGATTACAGGGCCAAGTGCTGGAAAACCACGCAGGAACAAAGAAGCTGGCCGTTGGCGCCCAGGTGTGGATCGTGAACGTCGGCAATCCCTATATGACGCAATCGGATGGGGGCTATCGTGTGCTGGTGCCCGATGCCTATCAAATCGGGCAAACCATCGTGCTCTTTGTCAAGCGCAAGGGCTGGGCGATCGCCACACCGGTCGGTGGTAAACTGGAGCTAAAGAAAGACCTCACAAGTGACATTCTCCTCTCGCCGGTGGACTCTTCGGAATTTCTGTCTCCCGCACAACTCGAAAGATTCTTGGAGAACCTGCCGGAGAAGCTGAAGAGCCAGGTCAACCCGGACGGGAAGGCAGGAGAGGTCGATCCGGAGCGGGTGGTGAAGGAATATGCGACCGAACATGGACTTCAAGAGGGAGAGGTTGTCGCAAAGATTACCGCCCTCGTCAAGCAATACAAGCAATCGAGCGACTTGGGTAAGCAGTGCCTCGCCGCAGTCTATCGAAAGGACTTAAAACAGGCTGCTGCACGCTGCGAGCAACATGCGACCAGCAAGGTGGAACTGCTGAAGAAGCAGCGGCAGGAGGTTGAATCCCTTTCGAAAGGTCACTCGGAAATCGACCGTCAAGATGAACCCTCATTCGCATACGGCTCAGGTGACATCATCCGTATCACAGGCCCACTCACGCGATTCTCATCTGATATCGAACCACGAGGCAGTCATGACGCACTCTCCGTGAAAGCGCCCTCGGACAAGTCCACACCGGCCCAGTTGGAAGAAGCGAGACGCCAGCTGATCAAGCTAACTGAGGAAGTGGTAGCCGAGTTCAGGGCAACCGGTGATACCTATTATGCCAGCTATCAATTCGACGAGGCTCTTAAAGCCTATAAGGAAGGCCTCAGTTATGCGGAGAAGAAGGACCTGCCAACCATCTGGGCCGACATGCAGTGGGAAATAGGCCTAGCGAATTCTGGAATCGGCATCCGAACGATAGATGCCGCCATTCAGGAAAACTTGGCAGAGGCGGCAAACAGATTCAAGGAGGCACAGACGGTCTATACGAAGTCGGCGTTTCCAGAGTCCTGGGCTGCCATCGAGAACAATCTCGGCAACGTGCTGAAGAACCAAGGAATTCGCACCGGGGGGAGGCCGGCACCCAGCTCCTCGCTGACGCCGTGACCGCCTTTCGCGCCGCCCTCACGGTCCGCACACGCGAGCATTTGCCGGAAGGATGGGCACAGACTCATAACAACTTGGCAAAAGCCGCCTTTTTACTTGAAGACTGGCCATCCGCCGCGGAGTCTTATCGAAATGTGCTGACGCTGTATCCGGACTATAGCGAGGCCTATCAGACGGCAAACGCCGTCTATCATGAGAAGCTCTTTGCGTATACATCGGCTTTTGAATTATCGAAACAATGGGTAGAGCGGTATCCAACCGACTTGTCTGCTCAAGCCAATTTCGTAGAAGCGTACCTGACAACGGGGCGTTATGCCGACGCCGACGGCCGTCTCGGAGAGCTACTGAAGAAGCCTGACCTGGATCTCAGTTCTGCGGTTGGGCTTCGTGTCCTGGAGATTGTCACTGCTCTGGCACTCAAGAAGGCCAACGCCGTTCCTCAGAAACTCCAAGAACTGTGGGCATTCGTCTCAGGACAACCCGAGAGTTTTCATGCTGACTGGAGTTTTGATGGAACAACACACTATGTCCAAAAGGAGCAGGTCTTTGCTCCCTACCGCGCGTGGCTCATGGAACTGTTCGCGGTCGTGAAGGCCAACGATCGCGCCGCCCTCTTGGCCGCTTTGGATCGCGTGCAGGCCGGCTTTACACCGTGACGCCTGGAATGCTTGTCAGGATCGGAACAAACCAGTATCCTGGTCCTCAAGCATCAGATTGCAGACCATGGTCACCATGGACGTTCTTAAGATCAAGCGAACCGATATCCTCCGACTCGCCGCACTTCATGGCGCGCGCCATGTCCGTGTCTTTGGATCGATTGCCCGAGGGGAAGCAGGGCCAGCCAGCGACATTGATCTCTTGGTGCAGATGGACAACGGACGCAGCCTATTGGATTTGATTGAACTGACTCAGGAACTGGAATCCGTCCTGCAGCGCAAAGTCGATGTCCTCACAGATGAAGGTCTCAGCCCCTATCTCAAAGAACGTATCCAGGCCGAAGCCGTCCCACTATGAAGGACGATCGCATCTACCTCTTCCACATTCGGGACGCCATTCAGCACATTCTCAACTACTCCGAATCCAGCCTGGCAGTGACTCTCCAATTGTGAATTTTCAGCTTATAATCCTCCCTCCCCGCTTTCTCCATCTACGCTCGGAGATCTGATGCCCGAAACCATCTCAGTTCAGTGCTGCATCGCCGGCGGAGGACCGGCCGGCATGATGTTGGGCCTGCTGCTGGACCGGGCCGGCGTGTCGGTGCTCGTCCTTGAGAAGCATGCAGACTTTCTGCGTGATTTTCGCGGCGACACCTTGCACCCCTCGACCTTAGAAATTATGCACGAGCTGGGGGTGCTTGAACGATTCCTGCGATTGCCTCACCAGAAGGTGATGCGGATCAACGCACGGTTCGGCGATCTGGAGTTCACGGTGGCGGATTTCTCTCACGTGCCAACCCGATGTCGATACATCGCTTTCATGCCGCAGTGGGATTTCCTTAATTTTCTCGTGGACGTGGGGAGCCAGTATCCCACCTTTCAGGTACGCATGAGCGCCGAGGTGACGGACCTGATTGAGAGCAACGGTTCGGTCGTCGGGCTTCGCGCCGAAACGGCAATGGGGCCGCTATACGTGCGCACCGCACTCGTCGTGGGAGCCGATGGCCGACATTCGATTGTCCGTAAGAGAGCGGGATTGTCGGTACAAGAATTCGGCGCCCCGATGGATGTGCTCTGGTTTCGGTTATCACGCAGGGCTGACGACCCGGTCGATCCGATGGGCCGCTTCGATGCCGGTCGCATCTTCATCATGTTGAATCGTGGTGACTATTGGCAGTGCGGCTTCATCATTGCCAAGGGCACACTTGCCGAGGTTCCAGCGCAAGGCCTTCCGCCATTCCGCGAGAGTATCGCAAAGCTCGCCCCGTTTGCCGCAGACCGCGTTCACGAGCTGCAGGACTGGGAACCGATTAAATTGCTGACCGTGCAAGTCGATCGGTTGCGGCAATGGTATAAGCCCGGCCTCCTTTGTATTGGAGACGCGGCCCATGCCATGTCGCCGGTCGGGGGCGTCGGCATCAACCTGGCCATTCAGGATGCAGTGGCAGCGGCGAATGTGCTTGCCCAACCGTTGCGCGACGGCCGAGTGACCGAAGCGGATTTGGCCAAGGTGCAAGCGCGACGCGCCTGGCCGACCGAGATGACGCAACGAGTCCAGCTGATCGTCCAGAACCGCATCATCAGACAGGTACTGGATAGCAAGGTTCAGATGACGCCCCCCTATGCCCTCCGGCTGATGGCACGATTCCCTTTCCTTCGCCGCATCCCCGGCCGGATGATCGGCCTTGGACTCCGGCCTGAGCATGTGCGGACACCAGTCGGCTAAAGCTGAGGATAGAGTATATGTGTCGGTGACCTGTTCTATGGCTGGGAATCCGCTAAATCCCCAACTCTTCCGATAACCGCACCTCTGACTCGTCGAGGATCTCTTCCAGGCAGGTGAAGCAGGAGAAGGGAAAGCGATCCACTGGAATCGCACAGACCTCCCCAACTGGCGACTCGTCGAGCGCCGGGCCACCGCATTCTTTGTGAATCAATACCAGCATCAGACTTCCCTCATCACTAATCGTCGAAACAACTCTAGGTGTTCCGGGCTGCTCAGCCGATGGTCGCCGGGAATCAGCCGGAGATCAAGCGGACAGCTCGGTTCACGACGGCGCAGTTCATTGGCAAAGCGCCGACTGCCCTCTGGTGGGATGACGGCGTCGTCCAATCCATGGAGAATCGCCGTCTTCACGTGACGGCGGATGTCAAAGGTTTTGGCCCAATACTGCTCGCTTTCTTCCACCCATTTCCATGCCAACAGCCAGTCTTTGTGTAGCGAGTCATCATCCCAGGGCATCCATCCAGCGGTATGCCAGTCATGAAGACGATCTTTGGAGATGGTTTTGGCTCGCTCGCCCATCATGTTGAACGCGGGTGCAATCAGGATGAGTTCTTCGACGCTGGGGAACTCCTGCGCAACCAGCCAAGCGATCCAACTGCCGAGCGAATTCCCGACGATAGTAACGGGCGGACCCGATTTCATGGATTCCAGGACTGTCCGCGCATCGGCAATCCAATCTGAGAGGGTGTAGTCCGTGAATTGCCCGTCGGAGTCACCGAACCCGCGCACGTCATAACAACAGAATCCCCACCCTCGCTCCTGGCACCAGTGCGCCAACGCCTTGCTCTTGTTGCCCCAACGCTTGGAGAGAAAGCCAGTGATGAAGAGCACCTGCCGAGTTGTCCCCTCGACACGATCCCCCTTGATGCGTTTACCGTCTGCGCCCGTGAGTTCGAAGGGCTGCCTGGTCATGCCGAAAGTCTCTGTGTGATGAACATACCCAGTCGTTGCAAGACCGGTTCAGGAATCTCGTGTCCGCCTCGGAAGCTGTGCCAGTCGACGGCAAGGCCCGCCTGATTCAACGCATCACGAAGACGCTCTGCCCCGATATGCGGAAGGATGTCATCCTCCGTGCCGTGACTCTGGAAGACCGACAACCCTTTGCGCTTCGGCATAAGTGGACTCCAGACCGCCTGAGCCAACAAGTTCCCAGACAGCTGAACCAACCCGGCGAATGGATAATCGGTATGGAGCACCGCGTCGCACGTGAGCATGGCTCCCTGTGAGAACCCACCGATGACCGTCTTTGAGTAGTTGATTGGGAGCTGTCGCGGGAGTTCCTTGAGAAACGTGAGAAAACGCTCACGTGCCAATGCCAGGCCCTGCGGAACCTCGACCGACAAATCACGAATGCGGCCTGCTTCTCGATCGGCTTGAATGCGCGCAAAGTCGATGATCCACCAGGCGCGTGAATCACCCAAACCTATATTGAGTGAAAGCGGCGCTTCGGGAAAGAGCCATCTGGTTTCTCTGGGTGCATCCATCACGTCGGCGAGCGGTACCAGATCGTCTCCCGGCGCGCCGAACCCATGGAGCAGCATGACCACTGGGCCGTCGCCCCCACCCACTCCATCGATGCCGCCGGCGAGTCGTACCTTTAGTCCACCGAGTAGGCGTTCTTGCATTCGAACTCCCTTACCTTAAATAGAGATACTGCAGCAGCGCCACGAGACCATAGAGGGACGATTCGACCACCGGCTGTTGATAGAATGGCACGAAGGCCCCTTGTTCATTGTCCTCCACTTCTCTGATGACGTGCTGGATTTGTTTCACGCGCACGTCATGGTCCTTGCCGATCCCCAAAGTCTGCACGATTTGTCGATTGAGTCCGGCCAGCATCGCGGCCTTCGCCTGGCTGGCAGACTGGTACAGGGAAAACGCGCCGAGCAGCGCCAACAGCACATTCACCGACCAGGACAACAGCAGTAAGAGAGGATAATTCCAGATGTCGAAATACTCGTTGCGCGCGGCAATCATGATCAAAAGGGTGATAAAGGGATACCGAATTAAGCGATTGACCACTTCCGTCCGCTGCGCAATGAGATCGACGACCGCGAGATACTTGAGTTTGTCGAACTCGGTCTTCTGCGCGGCACCCAGCCCATACTCGCGTAGATACTCGTCCTGGACTTGGTCAGACCAGCCCCCCGTCGACGCTGTCACCCAACCGATCCAGCGACGGCACAGCATCACCGCATCAAAGACCGCCAGATTGAGCAACACGACGACACTCACGCTGGCAAGCGTCATGAACCAGTCCACGCGACAGCTCAAGAGTCCACGACAGGGATGGATATATTCGTCGGGAAGAACGAAATACCCGATCGCCCAGATTGCCGCCAGGTACAAGACAAAGAGCACCGTCGTGCGCGCCATCCCCTGACTCAGCCGACTGGCTTCGTGGTACCAGACCCAGGCCTGATCGACGGTTGGCGGGGTCTTGGTCAGACTTGGATTGTAGGCTCGTTGAAGATTCGTCCAAAACGTTTTGGCGGAAAAGCGATGGCGTCCTGACGTGTCCTTGAAGCGGAATTTTTCACCGATGTGGTCCCCGTTCTTCTGAAGATCTCGCGCACCTTTCACGAAAAGCAGTGCGGCGAGCACCACCACGAGCAGCCGCAGCAGTTCGCTTGGCCAGATACTGACACCGGCTGTCCAGGAGAATGGCTCCCCTTCATCATGATTGGCGAATAACGCGGTGGCGCCGCCTGCCAAGCCGAACACGGCGAATGAGGTCACAAGAACAAGCGCTGTGGTCCCCAGCAGACGCGGACGCCGCTCGATGCCCGACCAGAGTCGTTTGTTGCTCCACGCTACGATCACCACGAGGGCGAACACCACAGCCCCGGAAGCTGCGACCGCCGCATTGTCGAAACCTGTACCTTGTTTCAGCTGGCCATAGCCCTCCGTATAATCTAAGTCCGGCCGCAACGGATGGACGGTGCGCACCGCTTCCTTTTCCACCACGCTCAAGTCGACCGCGCCGCTTCGACCCACCTCGAACAACCTCGGATGAGATCCGGCATCGTACAGACGGTTTTCCGATGTCAATGAGACATGATAGGAGTCGGTACAAGGACCGCTCGCTGCCTCAGATCGATTCTCCCTCTGGCACACCACATGCCCGACCGCCTGCAACGTGGCAAAGTACACCGAGGTCTGATAGCTGCTGCGGAAGGGTGGGACATCACGCTGGAGACCGCTCTCCAATTGCAACCCGAACGGCGAGGCGATCACCATGTTGCGTGTCCATTTGTACTCGCTCGGATGGAGATGCCGGGCATCGAGATCCACGGTAAAGAAAATGGCGTGCGGAAAAGCGGGACGAAGCGCTTTGATGATCAGCAACGAGTCGTAGGGATCGGTCCCGAAGATCCCGATGGCTCGCGCTCCTTCCCCCTCTTCATGGATACGGTTTACCAGCGCTCGCACATAATCAATCTGACTGCTCCCTTCAGGGCGATCCCGCTGATCATCTTGGAACTTATCTGATCGAACCACCTTTCCCTTGTCTTCGCCCGACACCTCACCGTCAAGACCGCTCACATAGCTATAGCGAAACACATTAAGGAGCAGAGACTCGTAGTCGGTGGGACGTTGAATCTGCAGATCGAGGGCATGTGAAACGGTCGAGCACCAATTCTTGATAGCCACTGGAACCTGAATGAGATTGAGGTCCCCTTCAGAAAACGTCGCGACTTTCCTGCACGCCGCCGCCCGAAATTCGATGGGGAGCGCCCTCCCGTAGAACGAGTCCCATTCACCGATCAGGATCACGGCATCCCATCCCAGACGAACTTGGCGCCGTTCCAGTTCCTCCACTAATGACTCGAACAACCGATCATCAGACCCGATATCGTACGCGAGCCTGATGTGGGCATCCGCCAGACGGCGTGAGAACTCCTGCTCGCAGGATTCGTATGTGGTACAACCTGTCCCTGTGCCGGACTCGGTCTTCAGCCCATAGGCCAGCAGCCCTTTCATCGCGCTGCTCCAAGGTGAGTACAGGTCGATCCAGCCCTCGGCATTCGGCCAGGCCCCGATGCCCTCGTGGGGCGCGGCATAGGAGGTCCCAACTTCAGTCAAAAGCGCTCGGAACGCGGAGGAGTCACGAGGCCCAATGATCTTAAACGTCACCGCCCGTTGCAGCCTGGGATTTAGCCGGATCAGTTTCCGTGTGTCGTTTGTTAAGAGACAGTCGCTCCTGGTCTCCGATTCTTGGCACACGAGAGCTTGTGAAAATGATGTCAGACTTGCAAGCAATCCGCGACTCAGGGCCTCGTCGGGAAACCAGACCACCAGAACGCTTTCCGAACGCGCCCCTTGCTCCCCGCAGACTTTTGTTCTCCTGAGGCGATACCATTCATAGGGTAGCGCCGGAGTAGGACTCTGTGGGTCCCACTCGACAAAAGACAGTTGACCTTCCCGTTCGGGGACATAGCAGCCGACACTGAGAGCCGTTCCGACGGCATAGCGGTCACGTAACCGCGATTCCGTGTTTTCGACGTAGGGCCCTCCGGCGGTCGTCACTAAGAGAACGGTGGGATGCTGTCCTTGTAGGACCCGGTCCGCGAGAGCCTGCCGCAGCGCTCTGACCCGTTGTAACAGACGGAGGGGCGGGTCAGAGGCCTGGCGATTCGCTCTTGCCTCGCGCATGCCCCGCTGAACCGCTGCCACCGGATCCTCCCACAGGCGAGCCCGAACCGTTTGTTCCTCAATCGTCGGCTTCATCTCCAGTCCGGTGCCGACCGGGCGAGAACTTCGCAGCGGTTCCTTCACCAACACCACACCTGCGAGCGCCAGTACGATGGTGAGGGCACCAGCTACGGCAATTTTAGAGTCATTCTGCTTCTTCGCCATCGTGCTTCTTGGTGATGGGGAGCGCTAAATCCGGGTTTTTTCAAGTCTAATCGCGACACTCTACAACAGACCGTTTGGCCTGTGAAGTAGTTGTGACGGCAAGCCATGGACGGCTGAAATCGGAGCGGGGATGATAAAGTCTATGAAGAACAACTCACAGCCAGATGTTTGCCCCAATTCGGTGGCGGAAGCGCATAGGCCTCCATACCCGGCTGGTCGGTGAAGGGGTCTTGGAGCAACGTGAAGAGTCTGTCGATTTCGGAAAAGTCTTTGCTCTGGGCCTTCTCGATAGCCGTTTGAGCCAGATAGTTGCGCAGCACATACTTCGGATTCACCCGATGCATTCGGTCACACCGTTCGCCATCATGGCTATCCTCGCTCCTGAGACGATCTCGATACCGCACAGCCCACGTGTCGAAGCGGTCGGGATTGAGAAAGTGTTCCCGCAGGCTGTCGTTCGTCGCCCCATCGGATGATGAAAACGTACCCAATTCCCGGAACACGATCGCGTAATCGGCGTGGCTGCCCTGCAGAAGACCCAGGAAGTCGCGAATGAGTTCATCATCTTCTGGTTTCTCTTCCGTGAACCCCAATTTCGCGCGCATGCCCTGGAGATATTCCCGTTCAAATCGTGGCTGATACGCATCAAGGCCCGCCTTCAGCACATCCTTTTCCGCCAACGGTAACAAAGCTTGAGCCAAGCAGCTTAAATTCCAGAGCCCGATGTAAGGCTGTTGGTTGAAGGCATAGCGGCCGTTGTGGTCCGAGTGGTTGCAAATGAAGCCCGCGTCATAGTCGTCCATAAATCCGTAGGGCCCATAGTCGAGCGTGAGACCAAGGATCGACATATTGTCTGTGTTCATGACCCCGTGTGCCCAGCCGACCGCCTGCCATTGGGCGATCAACCGTGCCGTGCGCTCGACAACCTCGGTAAAGAAACGCGCATACTTGTTTCCATCATCATGCAGATGGGTGAAATGCTGTTGAATCACGTAGTCGGCCAGCGTTTTGAGATGCTCATGCTGTTTTCGATAATAAAAGATTTCGAAGGAACCGAAGCGAACATGTGAGGGTGCCATGCGGACCAGCATCGCGCCGGTTTCGATCTGTTCCCGATACACCTTGTCGTCACTCCCAAGGAGACAGAGCGCCTGTGTGGTTGGAATACCCAGCCCCTGCATCGCGGCGCAGCAGAGATACTCGCGGATCGTTGAGCGCAGCACTGCTCGACCGTCTCCATCGCGCGAGAACGGTGTCATCCCAGCACCTTTGAGCTGCAGATCCCATCGTTCGCCTCGGTCGTTCGTCGCTTCGCCGAGGAGAATCGCTCGTCCATCGCCAAGCTGCGGCACATAGACCCCAAACTGATGGCCGGAATACAGCATTGCGAGCGGCTCCATCCCAGATGCCAGGACGCTCCCGCCGAACAGCGCCGCGAATTCCGGCCGAGCACATTCCCCTGGATCAAGCGTGATCAATTCGGCGGCGACGGGATTCGCGTGAACCAGATGAGGCGAGGCGCTGAACGGAGTCGGATTCACTCGTGCGTGGAAGGCTTGAGGAAGACGGGCGTAGGTATTGTCGAAGGAAAGCGTTTCCAGTGTGCGCCGGGTCATAGCCTTGTCTATCACGTCTCTCTCGATTTTTGCTATTGTTTGGGTGGTCTGACCATATTGAGCGCTCAAAGATTCGGCTCTCCCTCGACGATATCGATCAGGGCTCGGTATACTACGCCAGCGGGCATGAACTCATGCTCAGCCGGAGGTCGTGCCTGAAGAATCGCCTTATGCCCTCTTCTCAATCCAAGATTCCAGTTCAAGCCAAACCTGAAGTAGCCGCTGCCGAGGTACTGGCCTGGGTCAGCGACTGTTTGGAAGGCGGACTCTGCCTCATCGCCAAGGGCATACTTGTTTTTGAGAACGCACACTTCGGAGAACTGGTTGAAGCGCTGGCCACCCCACTTGTCCAATCCAGGCCGGATGTAACGAGTTTACGCGCTCTCTTGTTTACCGATGCGATGACCTGGAACAAGGAGACTTTAGGCTCCAGGGGCAGTCAAACGTATCAGCTCGTGGACCGTCAGGGCCAAACCCTTATTTACGAGTGCCGTTACAACGTGGTGCCATACCATGGTGAGACTGGCGTGCTCTTGGTCCTCAGAGATATCACTGAACATACCGAGCTGGTGCGCGAGGCGTCGCAGATTGCGCGTTTTCAATCGGTGTTGGCCAGAATCGGCACACTTGCCGTCAGTGATGCCCCGGCACAAGAGCTGATGAGTGAGGCCGTTAAGCATACCGCGGAGGCCCTCGAACTCGAACTGTGCAAGATTCTTGTCCCACGGGAATTCGATGATCACCTGGCTGTGATCGCTGGAATCGGTCTTGAGCCGGAGTTGATCGGCAAACTCACGATCGAGGGCGGCACACATTCTCAAGCCGGGTACGCCATCCGCGAACGGCTCCCGGTAGTCGTCCGAGACTTGCGAAAGGAAACCCGGTTCACGCCGTCGAAACTCCTGACCGAGCATGGTGCGATCGCGGGCATGTGCGTCCCGATGCTTGTGGAGGATCGGGTCTACGGCGCCATGACGGCCCATTCCAAGTCAGTTCGCGACTTCACGGTCAAAGAACTCGAGTTCCTCTGTGCGGTCGCCAACACCGTAGCGACGGTACTGGAACGACGGCGCCGGGCCGATACTCAACGAGATCTCTACCATCGCTTGTTCATGTCTGCGCAGGATGGAATCATGCTGACCGACACCGACGGCTGCATTCTGGAATGGAACCCCGCATTAGAGCGCATGACCGGTTGGACACGCGAGGAGGCGCTTGGCCGGCGGCCGTCGATCTTGAAGTCCGGCAAACATCCACCGGAATTCTACGAACGACTCTGGCAAGCTATCCGCACTGGACTGCCGTTTGTGGATCGTTTCGTCAATCGCCGAAAGGACGGCTCGGAGGTCCTGGTCTGGGAGAGTGTCAGCCCCGTCAAGGATCCCGACGGAACCACACAATCTTTTTTGGCGATACTCACCGACCTCAGCGAGCGAGAACAGATGCTGGAAGCCTTGCGACACGCCGAACAAGTCAAATTGGTGGGACAACTGGCCGGAGGCATATTGCACGAAGTCCGCAATCCATTGATCGGACTCGGAAGTCTGGCGACTCATCTCGCGGAACAAGAACAACTGCCCCGCGCTGCCAGAGACCGCTGCGCCCTCATTGCGCGTGAAGCAGCCCGCATCGACGAACTGCTTGAATCGCATCTAGACCAACTGCGGCCCCGCCCATTCGATCTCCAGCCCTGCGACCTCCCATCTCTCATCGACGACATGTTGACGCTGCTGAGACCGAACCTGCGAAAACAGCGGATTGTCGTCGAGAAAAGCATCCCGGAGGTTCCTTTATTGGAAGGCTCCCGTGCCCACTTGCAGCAAGCCTTTCTCAATATCTCGATGAATGCGATCGATGCCATGCCGAATGGAGGCGAGTTGACCATCAAGGCGGCACTCACGGCAAAACAAGGTCCGGGCATCTCGGTGACGTTTTCTGATACAGGTAAAGGGATTGAGCCCGAAGACCTGCAGCGAATTTTCGAGCCGTTTTTTACGAATGGGAAGGCCAAGGGCGTGGGTCTCGGCTTGACGATCACCCATGACATCGTCGAGCGACACGGCGGACAACTGGCAATCAGTAGCCCTCCGGGAAGTGGAGCGATGGTCGAGGTGTGGCTGCCCCTGAAGCGGGATATGTAGCATGACGTGGCAACTCCTGTTGGTGGAAGACGAAGCATCGGTCCGCGAAGCGTTCGCACTGCGCCTCGCGGATCAAAGATATGCCGTACAGACGGCTGGGTCTGGAGAAGAATGTTTGACCCTCCTGAAGTCTTGGGAACCGGATATTCTCGTGCTGGATCTCGTAATGCCGAATCTGTCCGGCTTGGACGTGCTCGCCCGTGTCAAGCAAACCGCGCCCAACTTGCTCGTCATTCTGTTGACCGCCAGAGGTACGGTGAAGGATGCGGTCGAAGCAACGAAGCTCGGCGCATTCGACTTTGTCGCCAAATCCATCGACATGGAGGATCTGCAATACGCGCTCAGACGTGCCGTGGAATTCTTGATACTCAAGCGCCAAGTTCGCTTGCAAACCGGACAAGCCACCGAACGCTATGCCATTGGCCGAGTGCTCGCCGAGAGCTCCGTCACGCATGCGTTCCTCGCGCAGGTCCGTGAATTGGCAAAGAACGACCGGATCACGGTCCTCTTGCAGGGTGAAACTGGGACCGGCAAGCAATACACCGGCCGGGTCATTCACTTTAATGGGGCACGAGCCCAGAAGCCCTGCATTGAGGTCGACTGCCCGTCCATCCCCCATGAGCTGTTCGAAAGCGAGCTTTTTGGGCATGAGAAAGGTTCGTTTACTGGCGCCGCAGGCAGAAAGACGGGTTTGATCGAGATGGCCGACGGTGGGACCGTGCTGTTCGACGAGATCGGGGATCTCCCCCTGACGCTCCAGACTAAACTCCTCCGGGTGCTCGAAGAACGGACTTTGCGCCGTGTAGGGGGGGCGGCCACCATCCCGGTTGATGTGCGGTTCATGGCCGCCACGAACCGCAATCTGAAAGACGCGGTGGCGAAAGGCGAGTTCCGTGAAGATCTGTACTTTCGGCTCAACGTCGTCGCCTTGACCGTTCCTCCGTTGCGCGAACGGTCCGAAGACATTATTCCCTTGGCCCAGCAGTTTCTTACCCGGTCAGCTCTCTCACTTGGGAAACCGGCTCGTCTTATAGGAGAGAGCGCACATACCCTCTTACGCCGATACACCTTTCCGGGCAATGTGCGCGAACTGAGCAATCTGATCGAACGTGCGGTGCTTTTCTGCCCCGGTGAGACGCTTGAAGCCGTGCATTTCCCTTCTGATGTGCGAGAGACTCCCGTGCAGCCGGTCGTTGGTACCGCTCCTCTAGAATCGACGTTCACCGACACCACGGATCCCGCTCAGATCCATCTTTCATTCCGCCTCGGTGAATCCTTAACCGACCTTGAGGACCGCATCATCAGCGAAGTGTTACAGCGGTCGGACGGAAACAAATCCCTTGCCGCCAAGCATCTTGGCATCACCCGCTGGATGCTCGATCGTCGACGAAAGACCGACTCCTAATGTAGCCCAGGGCAGGACAAGGCAATAGATCTCGATTCTCTCCTCATCCTCTTCACCTAATCCGAGTACTGCATTAGAAGTGCATGGACGCACGACAATGGTGCACCTACACACGGTGCGCACGGTTATGGATCGACACCTCTGCATTTACCGCCTAGTTTAGTCGATCTCCGAACGTTCTCACAGAAATCACCCGTGGACCGCTCATTGCAGGAGTCCTCAGTCTGAAACGGTCCTCCACGTCGCCACTTACGAGAGTGAGCAGAACTCCATGAAACACCTCCGCGCCCTGGAAGATCAAAGCGTCTACATCCTTCGCGAGGCTTATAAGCATTTTGATGACCTGGCGATGCTGTGGTCCATGGGGAAGGACTCGACGGTGTTGCTCTGGCTCGCACGAAAGGCTTTCTTTGGGCATGTGCCGTTTCCTTTGGTGCATATCGATACAGGCTATGAGATGCCGGAGTTGATCGACTATCGCGATCGGCTCTGCCGCGAATGGCGGCTCGATCTGGTGGTCGGCCAGAACAAAGAAGCCCTCGCGAGCGGTATGGGTCCTGAGCAAGGGCGTGTCACCTGCTGCACGGCGATGAAAATCGAGGCGCTCAAGCAAACCATTGCCAAACACAAGTGGACCGCCGTGATTCTCGGCATCCGCTCAGATGAGGAAGGGACTAGGGCTAAGGAGCGCTACTTCTCGCTGCGCGACAAGCACGGGGAATGGGATTTCCGTGACCAGCCGCCGGAGCTCTGGGACCAGTTTAATACATCGTTTCCGGCTGGTTCCCACGTTCGGGTCCACCCCCTGCTCGACTGGACGGAGCTGAATATCTGGGAGTATCTGGAACTCGAGCGGATTCCCCTTCCACCTCTCTATTTTGATCAAGGCAAGGGGACCCGTTATCGCAGCCTGGGCTGTGTGCCCTGCACCGGTACCGTCAATTCCTGTGCCTCAACCATTCCGCAAATCATCACGGAGTTGCGAACGACGACAATCGCTGAACGAGCCGGACGGGCACAAGATGAAGGACGCGGGATGGAAACGCTTCGCAAACTCGGACATATGTAAACCACTGGCGTTTCGCGCAGCATGTTCCCTGCCCCCGAGCCTCCCAACCCGTGGCATTGGTCGCGCGACAGGCTGTGGGGGCGAGGGCCACGTGCAGGCATGCACAGGGTGTGTGTGGCCGCACTGCTTCCTCAGTACATGGAGGCACTCTCGTTGGGGACGTGATCGGCGGGTGCGTGATTTCTCCTTATTCAGGAGTCGCTTACGACTCGCAATCGAAGGTATACTCGTCTCGGCCTTTTTCTTGCTCCAAGGGCAGTCAGAGACATGCTCGAATGAGTGGCCGTGAACGAGGCGATATGAGCAGATCATCTCTGCCAGCCCATCGAAATCTTGAGGCTCTTGAGCCTGACAAGGATGGAGCGGAACCTCTTAGATCAATGACCACTCGCGACCAGACATAGGACACTTTCCGCCGGATTCTATCAGCCAGCTCAGCTTGAACCTTACATACTGGATCACTACCGATGACATCTTATGAAGCAGAAAGAACCATAACGACACCAAGAAACGAAGTTGAAGAGACCGAGGGCAGCCTGTCGGTTGATACGGGACCAGTCGTTAAGCCAGCATCTGCTGCTTTCCAGGCACAATATGCCGGACGGGATATCGCCGCCGGACTGATCGCTGGGTCAATGGCGATTCCATTGACGGTGGGTATTGCCATGATGTCCGAGTATCCCATTAAAGTCGGCTTGGCGACAGTCGCATTTGCCTGTTTGATCGGTTGGATCAATGCCTGGTTCAGACCCGGCAACTATATTGGATGCCCGGGAATCGCCGCGGGTCTGGCGCCGGTGTTGGCTGTCGGCGTTGCCAGCTTTGGCCTAGAGAATATGGCCTTCGCGATTTTCCTCACGGCGACCATTCAAGCCGTCATCTGGCGATTCAACTGGCAACGCTATATTCTGGTTGCTGTGCCGGTGTATCTCGTCGAAGGGCTGCTGGCGGGTGTCGGCCTGAAGATCGCGCTCAAGTTTCTTACCTTTACCTATGAACTG